>JBDKKE010000537.1:0-7019 GCA_039796255.1 Verrucomicrobiota bacterium
TGTCGGTCATGATCATGAGGGTCTCGTCGTTCAGGTTGGCCACGCGGCCCACGAGCTGGTCGCCGTCTTTCTTGTCGATGATGATCTGGCCGTACTGATCGCTGATCTCCTTGTTCGGCTCGATGATGGATTCGAGAAGGTCACGGGGACTGAAGCGTCCGTTCACGGCGGTGAGGTCGGGTCCGACGGCTGCTCCGTCGCCGGCGAAGCGATGGCAGTTGTAGCAGCCGACGGCGCCGAACAGTTCACGCCCGCGGTTGAAGTTGCGTTTCTTCAGCCCGCCGTCGAGGGCCGGGGCGAGATCGGCCACCGTCCACTCCTTCACCACCGCGCGACCCGACAGGAGATTCTGCAGGGCCGTCCGTTTCTCAGGCTTTGCCTCAAGCACCGCCTTCAATGCGGTCTTCTCGGAGTCGCTGAGGGTGGCCACGGCGTCCGCCTTCATGTCCCGGAGAAACCCTCCCAAACTGGCGCCGCCGCGGAAGTTGGCCGCCTTCAGATACCACTCGAAGTAGGCGCGACGCAGTTCCGGGGTCCACCCACTGCGCAGAACGCGAAGATCGCGGGCGTAGCCGATCTGCTCCTCCTGACTCGGGGCCTTCAACAACGCCGCGACAATGCTGGAAGCCGCCCCTGGAGCTTCGAGATACACCAGCATCTGCGAGAGCTGGATATTGAGATTGATGGCCGGGCCCGGAAACAGCGGAGCAAACCGCGCGGCAAGGCGCTGGCGGACGGGCTCTTCCGGGGCGCCCAACCGAATGAAAGTCAGCGCATAGGCCCGGAGCAACCCCAACTGCTGCGCCTCGGAAAGGGAGGCCCAGGGAATCCGGTCCAGAGCCGCGATCACCTGCGCCCGCAACGCCGGGTCAGGAACGGGATCCCCGGTCTTGCGATGGAACGGATCGCGGGAACTGACCCGCACCAGGGCGATCAAGGCGTTGATGGAGGCATCCGGACGCGTTTCCTTCAGGGCGAGTTCCCGCCATTCGGACACCGGCTGCCACTCCAGCGCCAGGCGGGCCGCAGACCGGAGATAGCGGTCCTCACTGCCCAAATGGGGCCAAAGCGACTTCACCGCCGCCGGATCCGCATGTCCGAGAAATGCCTCCAGCGAGCGCCGGATCTTCCGTGCGCCCGTGCCCGGAATCGACGCGGAAACCGGCGCGGTGGATTCCTTGCCCGCGTAGGTGACCCGATACAGTCCGGACTGCGTCTTCCGTCCACCGATGGCCACATACAGTGCGCCATCCTTGGGATTCACCACCAGGTCGGTGAGCGGGAAGGGTTGTCCGGTGATGAACTCCTCCGCCGTGGCGGAATATCCGGCGCCATCGGGCGTGAGATGCACCGCGTAGAGCTTCCCGTAGCTCCAGTCGGCGGCGAAGTAGGCGTTCTGGTATTTGGCGGGAAACTTCGCCCCGTAGCCGAAAGTCACCCCGGTGGGCGAGCCCGGTCCAATGTCCACCGCCGGCGGAAGGGTGTCAGGAAAGTACGGCGGCCACTTGCCCGCGCCGGAGCGCCACCCGAAGTCCGCGCCATTCGCGGCAAAGCAGATGCGGGTGGGGCGGTACCAGGGCGTGTTGATGTCCCATTCCATGTCCGCGTCATAAGTGAACAGGTCACCCTCGCGGTTGAATGCCGCGTCATACTCATTGCGGAATCCGACGGTCTGCAGCTCCCAGTTCTGTCCATCCGGATCGATCTTGGCCACCCAGCCGCCGGGCCCGAGAACGCCCTTCATGAAGCCGTTGCCGTCCCAAAGGCGCGGCAGCAACTGATCCTCGCTCCAGTCGTAGGGCACCTTGGACCCGGCGAAGCTGGTGAGCTTGGTCTGGTTGCCAATGATGAGGTGGAGGCTCTTGCCGTCCGGGGACAACAGAATGGAGTGCGGACCGTGCTCCCCGCCGCCCTCCAGCTTGCGCAGCAGCTTCACCTCGTCGAAGGCGTCATCCCCGTTGGTGTCGCGAAGGCGATACAACCCACGCCCCTGGAAGGCGTCGTTGGCGACCATCACATACAGGCTGTCAAAGGCGTAAAGCAGGCCCTGCGCCTGACCAATGGCGACAGCCAATTTCTCGACCTGGAGTCCGGTGCTCACTCCCAGCGGCGGCGGAGTCAGGCGGTACAAGGCGCCATACTGATCGGAAACGATGAGCCGTCCCTTGGGATCGGTACACATCGCCACCCACGATCCCTCCTGCTCCTTGGGAACTGTGTAGAGCAGCTCGACCTGAAAGCCGGGGGACACCTTCAGCGAAGCCACCGGCGTGGCCTGCGCTGCGGGCGCGTTCTGAGCGACCGTGTCGCAACAGACTGCCGCGAGGCCGGCAACCAGCGCCATCAGTGAATGCCAGCGGGCAGGCGCGACGGCGAATGGCCGCAAGAGGAAGGGCTGCATTGGGGCGATTGTGACCAAGGAGGCTCCCGGGCTCAAGCGCAGGAGCGCACCACCCCAAATTCCGTTTGCCAGACGCTTGCGGTGTCGGCGACGTCACCGCACCGCTTGTCAGAAACCGTCCGGTTGCTAGGGTCGCGGGCCTACGATGACGCTCGATTTCGTCAAAATGACCGGTGCCGGCAATGACTTCATCCTCGCCGACAACCGCTCCGGCGCGGTGACTCTCTCCCGCGAACAGGTCGCCCGCCTCTGCCACCGCCAATTCGGGATTGGTGCGGATGGTCTCATGCTGCTGGTACCCGCCCGTGGCAGCGACGCCGATTGGGCCTGGCAGTTCTGGAATTCCGATGGTTCCGACGCCGAGATGTGCGGCAACGGTGCCCGCTGCTTTGCCCGTTACATTCGGGAAGCCACGGCATGGACACGTCCCGAAGTCACCTTCGAAACGGCGGCCGGAGTCATCCGCGCCCAGTTTCAGGGCGACCGGGTCACGGTCACACTGACCAGTCCGCACACCCTGCGCCTGCGCGAACGCGTCGCCACCTCGCAGGGCGAACTCGAAGTCAGCTCCCTCAACACCGGAGTTCCCCACGCGGTGGTGTTCGTGCCCGATGCAGACCAGGCCATGGTCCAGCAGCTTGGGGCCGAACTTCGCTGGCATGAACACTTCAAGCCCCGCGGCACCAATGTGAACTTTGCCCAGGTCAAGGGACCCAACTTCATCCGCGTCCGCACCTACGAACGGGGCGTGGAGGGAGAAACGCTGGCCTGCGGCACCGGAGTCTCCGCGAGCGCGATGATTGCTGCGGCGGTCCATGGATTCACCTCCCCGGTGCGGGTGCAGGTGCAGGGCGGCGACGAACTCGAAGTCGCCTTTTCCCAAAGTGGGACTGATTTCTCCGACGTCCGGCTCTCCGGTCCGGCGACCTTCGTTTTTCAAGGCCGAGTCACCCTCTAAGTCGCCCCGTGAAACGCTCCGATGCGCGGCCAGGGCTGGTGCTCGGACTCATCCTGTGGGCAGCCCCGCTTTGGGCGCATGGTCCGCTTCACGAGGAGATCGTTCGGCTCACCGCGGAACTCCAACAGCAGCCCGACGATCCCCTCCGCCTGGCCCGCCGCGGGGAACTGCTGCAACTGCACGGACTGCCTGACCAGGCCCGGATGGATTTTGAGCGTCTCGCGATTCTGCGTCCGACCGACGTCACCAACGACTTCCGACTCGGCCAGGTGCAACTGGAATTGGGCGCCACGCATGAGGCCGTCCGCTTGCTGGAGCGCTTTGCCACCCATCGCCCGCAGTCCGCTCCGGGTCAGCTCCTGCTCGCGCGGGCGCTGGTGAAGGCGGGCAGACCGCGCGACGCCGCGGAACACTTTGCCCAAGCCGTGGAAGTGACCGCTGAACCGGCGCCCGACTGGTATCTGGAGCAACTGCGCGCCCTGCGTTCGGCCGAGGCCCCAAGGGAGGAACTGTTGCGGTGTCTCGATGCGGGCATCGCGCGACTGGGTCCCCTGCCCGTCCTGCAACTGCCCGCGGTGGAACTGGAGGTCCAACTCGGGGCCACGGATCAGGCGTTGGCGCGATTGGACGCCCTGGCTGCCCGGGCGGAACGCAAGGAGCGCTGGCTGGTGCGACGCGGGGACGTGCTGAAGGAAGCGGGGAGAATCAGTCAGGCCCGCGTCGAGTATCTGGCGGCGCGGCAGGCTCTCGATGCGCTTCCCGACAAACTCCGCCGCGCCTGGACGGCCACCGAGTTGCGCCAGCAGGTGGAGGCAAAGCTTGCCGCCCTCCCGACGCCGGCTGAGGCTGGCAAAGCACAATCGCCATGAATGGATTCCGGATACTTCTGCTGTTCCTGTGGGTCCTGCCGGCCGCCGCGGCACCGCATCTCACCCGCGGGCCCTATCTCCAGCTCCAGACCTCCAACTCGATGATCCTTCGCTGGCGAACGGATCAGGATACGCCGGGCCTCGTCCGCTACGGCCTGACCGCGGACTCCGCCACCAACGTGGCCCGTCATGCCGGCGCTCTGACCGAGCACATTGTCCGCCTCGGCGGACTGCGTCCGGACACGCGCTACTTCTACTCGGTGGGGCGGGAAACCAACGCGTGGTTCAATGCACCCGGCGACTCCTTCTCATTTCTCACGGCACCGGTGGCCGGACCCGCGCGCAGCACGCGCATCTGGGTGATCGGCGATTCCGGCACTGCCAACACCAATCAGTTCGCCGTCCGCGACGCCTTCTACCGGTTCTCCTTCGGACGCCAGCCGGATCTCTGGCTCATGCTTGGGGACAACGCCTACAGCACCGGCACGGATCCCCAGTTCCAGAAGGCGGTCTTCGAGCCCTACGCCTGGCTTCTGCGTCAGTCCCCCCTGTGGCCCACGCTCGGCAATCACGACGCCGGCAGTGCCAATTCACCGACGCAGTCCGGGGTGTACTACGACGTCTTCACCCTTCCCACCCAGGGGCAGGCCGGGGGAATGCCCAGCGGCACCGAGGCGTACTACTCCTTTGATTTCGCCAACATCCACTTCATCTGCCTCGACTCCCACGACACCGACCGCAGTCCGCTCGGCGCGATGGCACAGTGGCTCAAGTCCGATCTGGAGAACACTTCCCGGGACTGGATCCTCTGCTTCTTTCACCACCCTCCCTACACCAAGGGTTCGCATGATTCGGACAAACGGTCCGACAGCGCGGGACGCCTGGTGGAAATGCGGGAGAACTTCCTGCCGATTCTGGAGGCAGGCGGAGTGGATCTGGTGATGGGCGGGCACAGCCACGACTACGAGCGCAGCTTCCTGCTGGACGGCGCCTACGGCTACAGCACGAACATGGCACCGGCCCATTTCAAGAACCGGGGCAGCGGACGCGCCAACACCGACGGAGCCTACGAAAAACCGTCCGGAGCCGCCCCCCACCAGGGAGCCGTCTACATGGTCGCTGGCAGCTCTGGCCAGACAGGCGGGGGCCCATTGAATCACCCCGCGATGTTCCTCTCCCTGAACAAACTCGGCTCCGTGATTCTCGACGTGGACGGCCCCGAACTCAACGCCACTTTCCTCAACGAGAAAGCCCAGGTCCGCGACTACTTCACCATCCGAAAGAAGTAGTTGAGGAAGCGGATGAGGGATGAAGTCGGAAACCTCCGGCTCCGGCTGGAGTTCCGACCGTGAATCCCACGGACGCGGCAGGAACTCATCCCCACCGCATGAACTTCGGCTTCCCTTCCGTTCCCCGGATTGAAACCCTGTCTCTCAGTTCCATGACGACTCCGCACTCCCTCCCTTCCCTGGCCACCACCGTCATCGCGTCCCTGACACTGCTCAGCAGCGTCACGGCGCACCAATCCACACCCGCCTCTTCGCCGGCCGGTCCCGCACCGCTGGCACTGCCGGTCCTGCTGGAAACCAAAGGCCCCGTCAGCGCCCCCAAGGCCATGATGGCAACGCCGGGACTTCAAACCAGCGGACAGGGCTTCTGGACCTTTGTGGCGGTGAAGGACGTCCTGCCCCTGCCCATTGAAACCCAACCCTTCATCAAGGGCGCCCACGGAACGTTGATCGTGGATTCCCCGAAGGACACCGTTTACTGGGGCCTGGAGAACATTGGCTTCGTCGGCTTCAGCAACCGCCTTTCCTCATCGTGGGTGGTGCAGGGCGGTCAGGAACTACGCCGCGGCAATCTGCATGGCGCGGACATCTTTCCCCGCAAGGGCCAGCCGCCGCTCATTGCTGCAGCGGACAACAACGAGGGCGAGGTTTATCTGACGGACACCACCTTCCAGAAGGTGACCACCCTGGGAATGCCCAACCTCCAGCCCTATGCCGACAAGAAGGGGTACGCCCCCACGGATGTCGCCTTCTCCAGCAATTCCGAACTCTGGGTCACCGACGGCTACGGCAAGGCCTACTTCATGCCCACCACCGTGGATCCCCTGGCGTTCACCGGAAAATACTATGGTGGCAAGGCGATGTCTCAGACGCCGCACGGGATCACCTACTCTCCCTCCGACAAGTCGCTGCTGATCTCCGCCCGTCCCGAGGCGCAGGTGAAGCGGTGGAGTCCGGTGAAGCAGCAGTTCCTCGAAGTGCTTGGACTGCCCGCCGGAAGCATCGTCTGCGACGTCGACCTCTGGGGCGACTACGCCCTCGCCGCCTGCCTCGACAGTGCCGCGGGCAAACCCGGCGCCCTGTACATCGTCAACCTCAAGAAGCGCGCCATCGTCAGCGTGATGAAGCCCAAGGAGGAACTCGGATACGACTTCGCCCAGCACATGCATGACGCCTGCTGGTACGTCCGGGGCAAGGGTGCCGATCAGGAGGTCTTCGTGCTCTTCACCGCGTGGAACCCCGGGGGTGTCGGCGCGCTGAAGTTGGTCAATTTGAAGAAGTAACCGGGGGGGCAGTGGTCAGTGGTCAGTGGCCAGTGGTCTGTGGCTATTGGCTATCGCCTATCGCCTATCGCCTATCGCCTATCGCCTATCGCCCATCGCCTATCGCCTATCGCCTATCGCCTATCGCCCATCGCCCATCGCCTATCGGCCGTTGGCTATTGGCTATTGGCTATTGGCTATTGGCTATTGGCTATTGGCTATGGCCTACGGGCTCTGGCG
>JBDKKE010000538.1:0-3317 GCA_039796255.1 Verrucomicrobiota bacterium
ACGTGGCAGTGGTCACCCTTTCGGAGTTCGGGCGCACCACCATCGAGAACTCGGACGCCGGCACCGATCATGCCGAGGCCAGCGTCATGCTGGTGGCGGGCGGGGGAGTGAAGGGATTTGAGCCGGGGTCTGCCGGCGGGGTGAAGCGCAGCGGGGTGTTCAACTGCGGCGGGGACGGGGACCGCGTGATTCCCTGGCAGACTGGCGCCACCGGATCCCTGTTCCGGGCGGGGGACCGTTACCTGCAGCGCAACACCGACTACCGCTCCGTGCTGGGGAAGCTGATTCGCGACCATCTCGGAGCCGCGCCCAGCCAACTTCCCCGCATCATTCCCGGATACGCCCAGCCGGAGGAAAGTCTCCTGCAACCCGGCACGCAGGTTCGCGACCGCACCGGAGTCATCGGCGAACCGGACATCGTGTGAGTCTCAGCGTGAGAACTCCTGCAGCATGGCGAGCAACTGCGCCGTGAGCTGCCGATACTCCTCGCTGGTGTCGGGGGATCTGGAGGCCGTTTCGGCGAGCGGGGCGAACACCGACCACTGACGCTGCGCTTCCTCCCGCGCCCGCGCGCGATGCTCCCCGTCGAGAACGCCAAAGGCAGGCACCAACCGGCCCGCCTGGTCTGTGTAGTGGTGAAGCCGGGTCACTGCCTCCGCCACCGGCAGGGTTTGGGTGCGGACTTTTTGAAGCACGATGGTCGCCTGCCCGTAGGTGCTGTACAGGATCTCCTCCACCGGGTTCCCGCCATGAGCGAATCCGTTCAGGGCGACCCGCAATTCCCGCGTCAGCGCCTGTAGTTCCGAAGGGGCGGGGTTGGATCTGAGGATGACCTCCGCGGCGGCGGTGAAGCGGGCAAGCTCCTCGCGTGCGGCCTCGGTAACCGGACGGCGTTCGTCCTCGGACAGGGCGCCAAAGGATGTCTCCAGCGATGGCAATTGAGCGCGCAGACGGTCCAGAGCTGACAGGGACGAGGCGTCCGGGCTGGCCCTATCGATGCCTTCCAGAATCACCGCAGCCTCGAGGAAAACGTCCCGGATGGCGTCCTGAAGCGGACGCGCTTCGGGCGCGGATGGGTGCACGGATCCGGCGTCCAGCACCAGCGCCGGCGACAGGTCGGGCATCGAATGGCGCCTCAGTTCGAGGAAGAGGACCGGGGCTATGAACACCACCGCCATCACTGCCACCAGCCAGACGTCCACGCGGGAATACGCATGACTACCGGACGGGACGGAGTCGGGCGGGGATGGGGGTTGCATCGAGATCGGATCGGTGGGGAGACCCGGGAGTGAATCGGCCCACCAGCGGCCATCCCGGGACTTGTACTCTGGAACTCCCGCGACTGGCGAGAACTCCGCGCCCACTCTGCGCTGGAGGGCGGATCCGGGACGTCAGGGCTTCCGATGGGCTTCCTCGAATTCAAGGTAACCCAGGTCCACCACTGCGAACTCGGCGAGGCGGCCCAACTCCATATTGGGACCCACGAACTCCGGCAATCCCAGGCGACCATCACCCGGTGACAGGGTCTTTTCGGTGAAACCAGTGCCCCGAAAATGGGCGTTGATGCTGAGGTGCGCCTCCAACAGGGATCGATACTCCCAATCAGGCCCGCCCGCCACCCGCAGCAGCGGATAGGGCAGAGTCGCCACCGCCTGCCGGCGAGCCGCAGGGAGGAACTGGGCCAGAGCGCGTTCGTGCGCGGTCAGGTCTGGGAACCGGACGTATTTGCCCTGGCGGGTCTCGCTGGCAAGGCGTGCGAACAGGTCGAAGACGGTTTCCCACGTCGGTTGGTAAACGCGGGAGTCCCAATCCTTCCCGGACGGTCCTTCCCATGGATCCGGCACGCGCACCTCGGTCGGATAACGCAGGATCAGCGCCACCATGGGTACGTCACGCTGGCGCAGGACGGATTCGGCGCTGTAGCCGAGATCGGAGTAGAGCTGGTAAAGCGTTCGGCCATAAGCGGCCTCGGGTACGGTCAGGAAGACGAACGGATTTCCATCGAGCCGCGCTTCGGGTTGCAGGTGCCCTTCGCCGTCCACGATGAACCGCGCCTCGGTGAGACGCAGGAAAAAGCGGCTTCGGCCGGGCATGTCGGCGTCACGGATCCACTCGGTGGAAGGCTGGAGCAGCCTTCCCAGAATCGACTTCAGTTCGGGAGTCGCGTTGGTCTGATAGAGGATCCGCCGTCCGGCAATGCCTCTACCGCGCGCCGGAGTATCCGAGACGGCGAAGGGGTCCAGGGGCTGGGCGACGACTCCATTGAGTGTCCCTGTCATCGCCACCGCCAGCAGGAGGAGAAGTCCGGCGACCCGTGGGGATGGCGTCCACTTCATGACTGGAAGCGTAGGAACAGCGTCCGATGGGGACCAGCGGATTCAGGATCCCCTCGCTCCGGTTCGGGCGGGGCCCTACAGAAGTAAGACCACGGATATCGCGGATGGACTCGGATACCGAAGGGGTGGGAACGGCTGGTTGAGTTAATTATGAACCTGTCACCCTAATTTAAAAATTCCACAATCCGGGAGTTGTTCACCGGAGTCTTTCAGGGAGGAGGGTTGCCCAGCGGAGACTGCCGGTTCTGCACCGGCGTGGTCGACGGTACGAATTGGATTCGACCCAGATCGTTGTCCCACAGGCTCGTGTTGATGGGCCTGTCCATCGAAGAGTCCCTATTCAGTGCCGGGTCGAGATAGAGACTGCTTTTGACCACTTCGACCGGATAATTATGAACCTGTCACCTTATTTAAACGTTCTGTCTAAAGAACGGCGTATAAGGCCCGGAGGCGTGGGGTGGCGGCGTCCCAGAGAAGACGATCGGTGAGGCAGTTACGGAGAGCGGAGGAGTTTGACCGAGCGCTGGGTGAGGCGCTGGAGGGCCACGACGATGCTGGGGATTTGGCGGCCGGTCCTGTGGGCCAACAATAATGAACCTGTCACTCTATTTTGTGTTTTAGGCGCGGTGGATTTGGCAAAGGTGGATCTGGCCAATCTGCGCTACTTTTTTGCCTCACTCTCGAGCGGGCCGCGCCAATACTCGACATCTCCGTGCCGATTGCAAAGCGCTGGTGAGCGTACGCGAAAGTGTGGCTGTTACGGGAAATACGCCGCGTCTCGGATGGCAGCGCCGATGTCTGACGCGGGTTACCTCGGCCCGGCCCGCCCGCGCTGCGTGGCTCCGGCCCGGTGGGGGTCAGGGGGTCAGTTGGACAGGAACCAGTGGATGAACTTGCAGTGGTCGCAGACGAGACAGTAGGCCTGACGGTCCACCCAGTCCGGATTCATGGAGCTCATCAGCGAGGTGTCCATGTGGGACC
>JBDKKE010000539.1:0-4614 GCA_039796255.1 Verrucomicrobiota bacterium
TGGCGCTGGAGGGCCTCAGCGCGGTCCATGTGGTCCAGTACCAGGGCCTGACCGGAGCGCCAACCGTTCATCACCTGCATGGTCTGGGTTCGGCGGAGCAGGCCGTGGGGGTGAAGTTCAATCTGATTCCAGCAGGGCCGCTGGGTGTCCGGGGACAGTTTGCCGGCCAGACCACAGTGGACCAGGCCACGGCCGACGGCATTGCCCAGGGACTCACCTACTTCAATGTGCATACGGCCGCCAACCCCGGAGGGGAAATCCGCGGTCAACTGCTCCCGGTTCCCTGAGTTCTGAGTTGCGGGCTATTTTCCGCCCCCAAGTGGGGGAGGATCCCCGGTGGGCGCCGGCGGTGTGAACCGTGTGTCACCCCGGCGCTCGCCTTATTTGCGATGCGCTTTCCGTGTGTCTTGCCCCGCGTCCGCCGTTGGGGCAATCATCGGGCGTTGCATCATGGCTGAAGCCCCCTCGCCCATCCGTACCTCCCGCGTTGACCAGCTCGCCGTGGAGGTTTTTGCGTCCTATGACGCACTGTCCGAACACGTCGCCCACCGCGTCCAGCGCCTGCTGAAGGAAACCGTCGAGCGTCAGGGCTCCGCGGCGGCGATTCTGGCCACCGGGAACTCGCAGCTCCGGTTCTTGAAGCGGCTGACGGAACTGGGTGGCGTGGACTGGTCGAAGGTGACGCTTTTTCACATGGACGAGTACCTGGGACTTCCCGCCGAGCATCCGGCCGGGTTCCGCCGGTACATGAAGGATCGTGTGGAGTCCCTGGTGCACCCGCGGGTGTTTCACTATCTGGCGGGTGACGCTGATCTTCCCCAGATTGAATGTGACCGCTACACGGCGCTCCTGAAGTCGCAGACCATTGACCTGTGCTGCCTGGGCATCGGAGAGAACGGTCACCTGGCCTTCAATGATCCCCCGGTGGCGCGCTTTGACGACACCGCCTACGTAAAGGTCGTCAAGCTCGACACCGCCTGCAAAATGCAACAGGTCAAGGAGGGGCATTTTCCCAGTCTGGAGGCGGTGCCCGCCTACGCCCTGACCCTGACGGTGCCCGCCCTGATGACCGCCCGGAACGTGATCTGCCTGGCTCCGGAGAAGCGCAAATCGGTTCCGGTCCGCGACGCCCTCCTGGGGCCGATTTCCACCGCCTGTCCGGCCTCCTTTCTCCGCCGCCAGCCGCAGGCGACGCTGTTGCTGGACACGGATTCTTCTGCCCTCCTCTGAGGCTGTTCGGACGCTACCATGCGCATCCTTGCCCTCGATCACGGAACGACGCGCATCGGCGTGGCGGTGAGCGATCCCATGAAGATGATCGCCCAACCATTGGAGATGGTTCTGGCGGAGCCCTTCTCGTCGTTTCTCACGCGCCTCAAGGAACTCATTCGCGAGCAGGAGGTGGAGTTGATTCTGGTGGGCATGCCGCGGAACATGGATGGCTCCTATGGGGAGGCCACTACGCGCGTGCGGGAGTTTGTCGGCGTCCTGCGCGAGTCTGTGACCGTCCCGCTCCAGACCTGGGATGAGCGACTCACCTCCGTGCTGGCGGAGCGTTACCTGCGGGAGGGAAATGTCCGCGGACCCAAGCGTCGGGAGAAGGTGGACAAGACGGCTGCCGCGCTGCTGCTTCAGAGCTATCTCGACAGCCTGGCGTCGCCATGAAGGCGGATGCCCCGGCGTCCGCGGCTCCGGAAATCCAACTTCCCGGACACGTCCGGCTGCGGTTGACCCTGGCTTTCGAGGGAACCCGGTATGCCGGGTGGCAGCGGCAGGACGGCGCGGAAACCGTCCAGGACCAGGTGGAGCAAGCCCTGGCCCGCCTGTTTTCCTCCCGGCCCAACGTCTACAGCTCCAGCCGTACCGACGCCGGCGTGCATGCCGCCGGCATGGTGGCCCATGTGGACGTTCCCCATGCGGAACTGCGCTTTCCGCCGCGAAAACTCGTGTTGGCCGCCAACGCGTGGCTCCCGGAGGATATTCGGGTAATGGAAGTGGTGCGGACGCGACCCAACTTTCACGCCCGCTTCTCCGCGAAGGGCAAGCAGTACCGGTATCTGATCTGGAACCATGCGGCGCATTCGCCGCTCGACCGCCATCGGATCTGGCATGTGCCCCGCACCCTGGATCTGGCCGCCATGCGGGCCGCGGCCCGCACCCTGGTGGGTACCCATGACTTCCTGGCCTTCAGCGCCTCTCCCGGCTACGAACGCCGCCACACCATTCGCAACGTCACCCGCTGTGATGTCCGGCGTTCCGGTCCCAGCATCACCGTGTTCATCGAAGCGGACGGTTTCCTCTACAAGATGTGTCGCGGTATCGCGGGCACCATTGTTCAGGTTGGGCTGGGTCGGTTTCCACCGGAGGCTCTTCTCCCCATGCTGGAAAGCCGCGACCGCCGACTGGCGGGGATGACCGCTCCCGCGCACGGACTCGTGTTGTGGAAGGTGTATTATGGCGGAACCCGAAAGATTCAGAGATCGATGCCGGTCGTGCCCCCGGTTTCATTGGTTTCATCGGCCCGGCCGGCGCCATGAACATTGTTCTTCTGGAACCCGAGATTCCGCCGAACACCGGCAACATTGCCCGGCTGTGTGCCGCGACTCGGACGGAACTTCACCTGATCGAACCGCTGGGATTCGACCTGGGGGATCGGGAACTGAAGCGTGCGGGCATGGACTACTGGCGTCAGGTGGTCTGGCACCGTTGGCCCGATTGGGAACACTTCGCCGCAACGGTTCCGCCCGGCGCCAAGTTGTGGATGGTGGAGCAGGGAGCGCCCCGCCGTTACTTCGACGCCGTGTTCAATCCGGAGGACTATCTGGTCTTCGGGCGCGAGACGGCCGGCATTCCCCGCGCCTTGCTGGAGCGGCATCGCGACACCTGGATACGCCTTCCCATGCTGAATCCAGAGGCGCGCTCCCTGAACCTCTCCAACTGTGCCGCCATCGTGCTTTTTGAGGCCCTGCGCCAGGTCGGATTCGGAGGCGAGTGTGCGTGAGGCGGTCTAGCGGATCGTCCAGTCCCGGCGGAGGCGCACGGGGTCGTGGCCCGACTCTCGGAGGGTTTGAAGGCTCAGTGCGGCGTGGCGTTTGGCGAGGCGGAATCCGTGATCGTCGGTCATGAGGGGGCAGTGGGCGAAGACCGGCGGTCTGAATCCCAGGGCTTCATGGAGGAGAATCTGACGGGCTGTGGAAACCAGGAGATCGGCACCCCGAACCACTTCCGTGATGCCCATCGCCGCATCATCCACGACACAGGCGAGTTGATAGCTGGGGAGCCCATCGTGACGCCAGACCACGAAGTCGCCGAAGTCCCGCCCGGCCACGAAGGCCTGGGGGCCCGCCAGGGCGTCCACAAAGGCAATCGATCGGCCGGTGGGAACTCGAAAGCGCCAGGAAATCCGCACGACCCCGGGTTCGGAGCGGGCGCGGTTCCGGCAGGTCCCGGGGTAGATCGGTTCGTCGTCAGCTGCGTGGGGTGCCCGGAGTGCGGACTGGATGTCGCGGCGGGAGCAGGTGCAGGGAAACAAATGGCCGCGGTTCCGGAGAGTTTCAAACGCGGCTTGGTAATGTTCAAGCCGCTGGCTTTGGGAATAGGGCCCGTACGGACCGCCTTTATCCGGCCCTTCCTGCCACTCCAATCCCAGCCATCGAAGGTCCCGCAGGAAGGCGGTCACGAACTCCTCACGGACGCGATCCGCATCCAGATCGTCGTTGCGCAAAACGAGCGTGCCGCCGGCGGCCTTGGCACGCTCGTGGGCGATGGAAAACGTCCGTCCATGCCCCAGGTGAAGCAGTCCTGTCGGGGACGGGGCCAGTCGGCCGCGATAGGAATGCTCCTGGGGCATGGGGTGGTCGATCGGATCTTCGGGGGTGCTACTCGCGCCGCCGCCTTCCCTCTCCCTCGGACTCAGGGGAACAATCCGCGGACGCGCTTGGCTTCCCAGACGCGCCGGATGCCCAGGCTGAGCGCGGCCGTCCGCATGGAGATCTGGTCGCGTCGCGACAATTGAAGGGTTTGGGTAAAGGCACCCTCCAGAATGCGGAACAGGCGGTCCATGACCTCACCCTCACTCCAGAAAAAGGACTGGAGATCCTGGACCCACTCGAAGTAGCTGACCACCACGCCCCCTGCGTTGCAGAGGATGTCGGGCACCACGAAAACATCGCCGCGGGCCTCCAAGATCGCGTCCGCCTCGGGGGTGGTGGGGCCATTGGCACCCTCGGCGAGAATTCGGCAGCGCAGGCGTCCGGCATTGCTCCCGGTGATCTGGCGTTCCAGCGCGGCGGGAACCAGGACATCGCAGGGCAGTTCGAGGATGTCCGCATTGGAGATGGGTTCCGCCTCCGGAAATCCGGCGAGAGTTCCCCGCTCCTGGGACCAGGCGTCCACCCGGGGCATGTCGAGTCCGCCGGGATTGT
The DNA here is from genome assembly GCA_039796255.1 of Verrucomicrobiota bacterium. GTDB lineage: Bacteria > Verrucomicrobiota > Verrucomicrobiia > Limisphaerales > UBA9464 > UBA9464. Next base: position 4,425 of record JBDKKE010000539.1, read on the forward strand.
AGAGTCCGCCATGGACGTCGCTGACGGCCAGGATGCGAAGTCCCTGCCTGCCGAGCGAATGCGCGGCGATCGCACCCACATTGCCGTAACCCTGCACCACCGCGGTGGCACCCGACGCTTGGATGCCCAGCGTGTCCATGGCGCGGCCCGCGAGATAGGCGACACCGCGTCCGGTCGCTTCCCTTCGGCC
>JBDKKE010000540.1:0-7248 GCA_039796255.1 Verrucomicrobiota bacterium
TAGCTTATCGTGAAGTCCCCGTAAGTCTGGCCGGTGAGAAAGGCTCCTGCCCGTGCGGGCCCCAACTGTCCCGGCGCGGGAGACGCCAGGGCGCTGATGCTGTAGCCGCCCGACGCAGGAAGGGCAAGGGTCACTCCGACGAACAGGGTGGCGAGGCTGTGGGTTTTGGATGGATTCATGGGTTCTGTGTTGTGATGGGTGTCCCTGAAAGGAGACTGCAAACGGTCCTCTTTGGTGATCACCAGGCTGTGTGGACCGTTGATGTACCGTCCCGCGTCCCCGCTGGGTATCCTATGAAGATAGGACCCCGGGTCCGGACGGGATGGCCAAGACCCGGCTTCGTCAGCGGCCGAGGAACCGCACCACCGCTTCTGTCCGATTGTTGACCTGAAGCTTTTCGTAGATGCGCTGCAGGTGGGTGCGCACGGTCGTGATGCTGATGCCGAGGCGGTCGGCGATTTCCTTATACGAATCGCCCTGAGACAGCGCCTCAACGATCTCCCGTTCCCGCGGACTGAGATTCATGGGAGGCCCGGGAGCAACTCGCGGGGTAAAGGACTCCACGACCTTTCGGGCGATCAGGGGGCTCATGGGCGCCCCTCCGGCATGCAGATCGCGAATGGCGGCCAGCAGATCCTCTGGTACCGAACGTTTGAGAAGGTATCCCGTGGCCCCGGCCTGAAGTGAACGGAAGATCAGGTCCGCGTCCTCATAGACGGTGAGCATGAGAAACTGGACTCGCGGCAAACGCGCCTTCAGCAGACGCACGCAGTCGATTCCGGACTTTCCCGGCAGGTTGATGTCCATCAACACCACCTCGGGCAAACTTTCCGGAAGTTGGATCAGCGCCTGTTCCGCATCGGGAAGGGCGGCGATGCAGCGGATGTCCGGAGCCCGCTCCAGTTGCTGAACCAGGCCCGCACGCAACCGGGCGTCGTCCTCAACAATGGCGACGCGAATGGTGGGACTTTGCGGAGGTGTGGGCATCGGACGGGACATCGTGAAGCCTGGGAGCGCGGGCGGGTATCGTATGGATAGAGGACAGGGAAACCGATTTGAACAACAGCGTGGTGCGTCGCCATGAAACTTCAGGGGCGCGAACGGGGTCCCGACATTCGGGTAGTCCCCTCCGAATCTTTGGTCGGCAGAAGAAACGCCACCCTGGTTCCGCCACCGGGACACCGGGTGATCTCGCACCTCCCACCCACATCCGCGAGTCGTTGGCGCATGTTGCTCAGACCTTCATGGGCCGGGACGGACTTTCCCAAATCGAAACCGCATCCGTTGTCCTCAACCTCGATACGGATAATTCCGGCGTCCAGGCGCACTCGCAGCCATACCTCGGTCGCCCCGGCGTGTTTCAATATGTTGGTCAGCGACTCCTTGAAGGCGAGGAAGACTTGATGGCGGACGTCGGAATCGACCGGAAACGCAGCCAGTCCGGGAGCGACGTTGTAGCGGAGCCTAATGCCGGCCTCCCTGAAGGATTCCCCGGCATGGTGGCAGAGGTAGTCCACCAGTCCGGTTGTGCTGTCGTGACGCGGATTCACCGTCCAGACCAACTCATCAAGCATCCCCAGGATCTCGCGGGATAACTGCGTCACCTGTCGAAGAATCGGCATCTCGGGGACGTTGCTGGAAGGGTCTCCGACGGCCTGATTGGTGAGCAGCGTGAGCCGGGTCAGGGCCGAACCCACGTCGTCATGCATATCGCGTGCGATGCGGGACCGCTCGCCATCGATCGCCTGCTGTCGATCAATGGCTGCGAGTTGGCGGCGCACCCGGATCAGCGAAAGGAATCGAGCGCCCCAGCCAACACCCCCAAGCAAAACCGCTCCCATCGCCCCGCGAAACCAGACGGTTTGCCAGAAGTAGGGAAGCACCGTGAAGGCGACCGACGCCCCAACGTCATTCCAGACGCCATCGTTGTTCGCGGCAATGACCCGAAAGTTGTGTCTGCCCGGGGTGAGACTGTCGAACGAGGCGAAGCGCTGCCCCCCAACCTCCGACCACGTGTCGCCCACGTCTTCCAGCCGATGCCGGAAACGGACCTTCGAGGGCGCCGTGAGGCTGAGGGCCGTGTAGTGAACTTCCACGCGCCGGGTTCCGGCGGGCAAGATCGTCGGGGAAGAACCCGGCAGGTGTTCCACACCGTCGGCCCGCAGACGCTCAATCACCACGGGGGGCGGATTGGTGTTCATTGCCAGATGCGCCGGATCGGTTGAGGCAATGCCCCGCATCGTCGCGAACCACATCCGACCATCCGGCGTGCGGGCAATCTTGGGCTGGGAGGACCCCGTGGATTGGATCGTCGCCAATCCATCCTGCTGGTCGAACCGCTGCGAGCTGATTCGCGGAATTCGACCCGCACCAAAGTCATTCAGCTCGCGACGCGACACCCGAAAGATCCCGCCGAGGGAGGTGAACCAGAGGTTCCCTTGGTCATCCGGCGCCATCCCACAGATCGTACGGTCCGCCAAGCCGTCCTCCTCGCGGACCATCTTGAAGCGCCCCTGCCAGAAGCGGGCCAGTCCTGAACCGACCGTGCCCACCCAAAGCACTCCGTCCGGGTCGAGGTACAGGGAGTTGATCGCCTCCTGGACCAATCCCTCCGCAGCCCCAAATCGCTCAAACCGGCCCTCGTGACGCCTCCAAAGTCCGTCCTTCAGTGTCCCGATCCACAGGGAGCCGTCCGAACCGCAGACCAGGGAGCTGATGGCTCCGCGGATTGGAGTACTAGGATCCACGGCGGCTCGTCCATCCCCCCAGCGTAACAGGTGATCACCCCCGGCCCACCCGCCGCCCGCCGGGTCGTCGCAGAGGGCGGCGACCCGTTGCCCGGAGATCAATTGCTCGCCCTGTCCCTTCCTGAGAACACCGAGACCGTTGCTCAGGTCGCCCACCCAGAGCAGGCCCTCGGCATCGACATGAACGGTCCACGGAAAGGAATCAAAGCCCGGTTCACGTTGGAACCGTCCATCGATCATCCGCACCACTCCGCCGCCGTGGGTCGCAACCCACAAACCGCCGCCGGACGACGGAGACGCCGGGGTCAGGGCGTAAATGATTTCGCTGGGCAACCCATCGGCGATCCCCGCCATCTGAAACCGGCGCGGCGAGAAGCGGGTCAAACCACCTCCGTCGGTGGCGGCCCAAATGTTCCCCTCCCGGTCGAGAATCATGGATCGGATGCGTTCGGAAGGCAGACCATCGGCGCGGGTGAATCGACGCCGCGAGCCGTCTGGGGCGAATCGCAGGATTCCCGCCTCCCGCAGACCGATCCAGAGATTGCCCGAGTAGTCTTCCAAGTAGGCCGACGGTGGGTCACCCCCCAAGGGGGGCAGTGTGCGGGATCCCGAGATGGTGCCGTCCGGAAGGAGAGAGCGCAGACGATGGTCCTCACCCGCCTGATCCAGCATCCACAAACCACCCGCAATCCGGGGAAAGCAAACCTGCGCGTAAAAGTGTTCGACACCCTGGGGATCCTCGGCGGCGGTGAAGACTCCGCCACGAAAGTGCCCGAAGCGCACTGTATTCGCACCTGGGTCACTCACGGAGAACCAGTCGGGACCGCTTCCCGACCAATCCAGCAGGATCGATGGCGACCCCGCAGACCTCTTCGGCTCCGTGAGCTGTCCGTCCTTCCATTGCATCGTCCGACCGTCTCGGGTGGTGATCCACACGCACCCCTGCGAATCCTGACAGAGAGATCGAAGTTGTCCCGGCACTCCCGTGGCGTCCAATGGCAGCGGCACCGTGTGAAACTCGCCTGCCTCCCGAACGATCAGCGCATACTCATCATTCCCGATCCAAAGGCGACCCGCTCGGTCGGTCTGCACGGAGTAGATGGTGCGGGTGCCGAGCGCCCGTGTCTTATCGATATCGAAAATGGTAAAACGCACTCCGTCAAACCGGGCGAGGCCGGCATAGGTGCCACACCACAAGTAGCCGTCCCGGTCCTGGGTCAGGCTGAAGACGGTGTCGCTCCGCAGACCGTCATCCGAATCATAGTTCCGGATGATGTAGTCCGACGGCGAGTTCCGCCCGTCGGCCGCTCCAATGGACGCCGTCCGCAGGATCGCCAGCACGGCAATCCACCAGACAACGGCTTTCCTCAAGGGCATGGCGCGGACGCTACGAAGCGGACGCGGCGTTGTCACCGCCGACCTCCGTTGTCCGCTCGTCAGACCGGCGCGACAGGATCCGGACGCACCCCCTTAACCGGTAAAGAATGGCATGCCGATTCTCCGACCCCATGGGGCGATCACCCCAATGGTCTTCACCGGTGCCCACTGTATTTTGAAGCCAGACCGAGCGGTTCAGTTGCGGACCAATCTCCCTTCTTCCATCCGGAAACATGACCCTCACGCTCCTCCGCGACCGCTACGCCGTCGACCGCTGGTCAGCGGCGTTCGCCTTATTTTCCTCGACGATCCCCTTCGCGCGATGAAGGGAAGCCTCCTGACGCGCGAAATCGCGCCATTCGTCCTTTCTCTCGCGGCCCTGGTGGGAGCAACGCTGCTGGTCGACGCGTTGCTGCATTTCCTCGGAGCCGCCTGGATCGGTCGACACCTCGCCTGGCCCGGCGTGTTGCTCATCGTCGCCTCGTTCGCCTATTCGCTTCGCAAGCGCGGCATCCTCAAATGGGGCACGCCAGTCGGCCTCCTGAGGATGCACGAGCGCCTGGCCTGGGCTGGATCGCTTCTCCTTCTGGTTCATGCCGGCATTCACTTTCATGCCATCCTGCCCTGGTTGGCGGTCATCGCGATGCTGATCAACATCGGAAGCGGTCTTACGGGGAAATTTCTCCTTCAACGCGCCCGCATCCGACTCAAGGCGACCGCCGCACGTTTGAAGGCTGAGGGACTCGAGGCGGTTGCGCTGGAGAGACGGCTCCATTTCGACAACCTGACGCTGGAGGCGGTCCAGCAATGGCGCGCAGTCCACTATCCGATCTCGCTGGCCTTCGCCGTCCTGGCCTTCGCACACGTCGCGAGTGTCTACTTCTTTGGAGGGTGGAAATGAAACGCCCCTGGTTTTGGCTGATGTTTTCCGCCTGTCTCGCCGGGCTTGTGGCGCTTGCGGTCCTCTACCCGAAGGAGATGATCAGCCCCGGACCCCTGCGGTCCGCACACTCGGATCTCTCGGACAACTGTGCCGCCTGCCACGCGCCCTTTCGTGGGGCAGTCGCGGAACGCTGCATCCACTGTCACTCGGTGGCCGCGATCGGCCTCAGAACCACCACGGGCAAACTCCCTCTGCAGCCCGCCGTTCAAGCAGTCACCAAAGCCACCTTTCATCAGGCGCTGACGACCCAGGATTGCCTGGCCTGCCACAGCGAACATCCCACACCACGACTGACGCCCGTCCGTCAAACGACCTTTTCTCATACGCTCCTGGAAGCCGGAACTCGCGGGAATTGCGCCGCCTGCCACACCGCGCCCAACGACCGGATGCATGAAACTGCCCCCGCGAACTGCGCCCAATGCCACACGCCCGAGCGCTGGAAACCAGCGACGTTCGCGCACGACCGATTCTTCGTCCTCGACGGAGATCATCGTGTTGCCTGCGCCACGTGCCATGTCGGCAACGACTACCGCAGCTACACCTGCTACGGCTGCCACGAGCATCAGCCCGACAGAATCGGGGCAAAACACATCCAGGAAGGCATCCCAAACTTCCAAAACTGCGTCCAATGCCATCGCGATCCTCACGCTGAACCCGGTGAAGGCAATTCAGGGAGGCGGGGCGCGAAAAACAGGGATGAGTAGGATCGCGGAGTGTGCGCAATGCGCCTCCGACGAACAGCGATCCATCGCCACCAGCCGCCAAGGACCAAACGTGGTCCCCTTCCCCTCGACCGAGATCTGAGGGGTGAGGAAAGGCAGTTGAGAGTTAAGAACTGGGGAAGCAGCCCCCGGTAGGGCGAGGCTCTGCCGAGCCGTCCGCGTCTTGGCAAATGGCGCCTGGGAAGTCCACACGCGCACGGCTCCGCGGAGCGTCGCCTCACCCGGCAATCCTCGTTCCACCCACAGCGGGTTTTCGGTGCTATCCGGCCAATTGTGTCATCAGGTTTCGTGGACCAATACCCGCGCCACCAGCAAATCCCCTGAGGTTGCCTTCACCGGCGAACCTCACTCGTCCCATCCTTCGCAGGCACCATTCCCTTCAACCAGTACGCCTGCAGCATCACCAGGCCGCCCATGAGTACAGCCAGGGCGACGCTGTGCCAGAAGACTGCGCGAAGCACCGTCCCGGCGTCCGGACTCTCCGGATGCCCTCCCGTCGCCACGCTGGCCACCACGATGCTCTGCGCATCGATCATCTTCCCCATGACGCCGCCCGAACTGTTCGACGCCGCCATGAGCACGGGCGACAGGTGCAACTGCTGCGCTGTGACCTGTTGCAGGTTGCCAAACAGCACGTTCGACGAGGTGTCGCTTCCTGTCAGTGCCACCCCGAGCCACCCGATGAGTGGCGAGAAGAAGGGAAACAAAAAACCAGTGCCGGCCATGGCCAGCCCCAAGGTGGTATCTGTGCCGCTGTAGCGCGTGGTGAAGCCCAATCCTAGCATCAGGGCAATGGTCAGCAGTGAAACCCGCAGGCTCCAGAGAGTCTCGCCATAGGTTTTCAGGAGCGAGCGGGGGCCGACTCCCAATGCGAATCCGGCGAGCACGCCGGCCAGAAGAAGCGCCGTGCCAGTGGCCGAAAGAAGGTTCAGGGTGAAGATCGCCGCCTCCGGCTCGGGACTCGACACCACCGGCGGCATGCGCAGCACCGCCTTGTGAAGCCAGGGGACCTCAATCGCGGGCGCCAGCCATCCGTTCAGGCCGCCCTTAACCACCGGCAGGCCCCACAGGAAGACGAATACCGTCAGAAACACCCAGGGAATCCAGGCGCGCCACGCTCCAGATGCCGGCAATGCCCCCAGCTCTGCCTCCCCTGCCCCTCCGTTCCCCTCCGCCGCCGCCGATTCCTGATTCGTGCGCGGACTCCAGAAGCGCATGAACAACACGAGCGCCCCCATGGATCCAACGGCCGCCACAATATCCACCAGCCAGGGCCCGTGAAAATTGCTCACCGCAAACTGAAGTACGCCAAAGCTGAGTCCCGTCACCAGGCAGGCAGGCCACACCTCCACCATGCCGCGCCATCCGCTCTGCGCCGCCACCAGCCAGAAGGGAACGAGCAGGGAGAAGATCGGCAACTGCCTTCCGACCATGGAGCTGAGCAACTGCAGGTCGAGGT
>JBDKKE010000541.1:0-7283 GCA_039796255.1 Verrucomicrobiota bacterium
CGGCATGTTCAACGGTGTATCGCCAGCCTGCAGTGGCGCCGAAGGTGAGTTCCAATCCGTTCTGAGCAGATCGGCTCATTTTAACAATGGGAGCGGTGGGATCTGGATTGCCCCCGGTCAACCACGCCGGATCGAACATCGCCAGTGGCTCGGGAAAGCCGTCCACATCGTTGTAGTTTTCCGTTTGCCAGTCTGTGGGCGCCTGAGCGCCGTCAATGATGGTTTGTCGGATGCCCAAGAACCGAAGGCGATTCCGACATGCCTTTCCTGTTGAATCGACCCTTGGCACCCGCTCTTTCAGTAGCGGCAAGGTCGCTCGGCGCACGTTCCGGTGCGGAAGGGTTTCCCAGGACCGCTCCCCAGTGACGCGAAGAGACGATGGGCTTGGATCTGGCGGTCCGACGAGCGACGGTGACCGCATGAAGGGTGTGATGCCTCGTGAGACGGGTTTGGATGCGCGTTTCGATGCAGAGTTAAAGGCGGGAGTCCCAGGCTGGCGCTCCAGCGCGGTGCCCAACGCCGTCCGCCACAACGTCGAGGCGCGACGCTTCGAATTGGAGGAGGAGTGCGGGATGGCGCTGGCAGAATACCACCTGGAAGGAGGCCGCATGGCCCTCACGCATACCTTCGTGCCGCCGGAACTCCGCGGGCGGGGATTGGCAGAGCGGGTGGTGCGGGCCGCGCTGGAGCATGCACGAACCCTGGGACTGCGCGTCGTTCCCCAATGCAGCTATGTTGACTCCTTCCTGCGCCGGCACCCGGAACTCGCCGATTTGGCGGAGTAAGTGAAACGACTGACCGCGTCTCGCCTACCGGACCGCGTAGCTCCAGAGAGTCCCTTGGTCGCGGAGGTACAGGCGACCATTGGCCACCACGGGATAGGCCCAGGATTTCTCCATGGGGCTGGCCTTGGCGGGAGCGTCCGGCGGAGTGAACCGGCCCTTTTCGCGGTAGCCCTCCGGCGACGGTTCAACGAGAGCCACGGTGCCGTTCTCGCCGTGGAGGAACAGCAGTCCGCCAGCGTGGTACAGGGAGGAGGCGCCAATGGATCGATCCTCCCACTTCAACTTGCCGGTGGCCGCCTCAAAACACAGCAACGCCTGAGCGGTGGTCCCGTAAAGGTACTCGCCCACCTTCACGGTGCCGCCGATCGCCGTCGGGAGCTTGGACTCGAAGTACACCTCGTCGAACGCGGCTCCGGCGTTGCCGGAGGTCAGTCGGACGGCACCGCCGCCCGTGCCCGCAGCGGCGGCGTAGATCAGACCGTCGGCAAGCAGTGGGGACGGGATGTTTGCCCCGTACTTGCTGACCGATTTACGCCAGCGCCACAGCATTCGGCCCGTGCCCGCATCAAGACCCACCAGGCCCTTCTGGAGGAGCTGGACGATCTGCTTCCCGCCGGGCGCCTCGACCACGATGGCGGAGGCGTAGCCGGCTTCCTCCCCCTCGAGGGAGGCAAACTTCCACAGAACATTCCCGCTGGTCGCATCCAGGGCCACCACGGTGGCCTCGGTGCCTCCGGGCGTGACGATCACGGCGTTGCCGTCCACCAGGGGCGACTCCGAATACGCCCACGGGCCCGGCTTGCCGGCAAACTCGGCAGCGAGGTTCTTGCGCCACCGAACCGCCCCGGTCGCGGTCTCCAGGCAGGCGAGGTCACCATCCGACCCCAGCGCATACAGCGCGGAACCGACCACGGTCGGCGTCGAGCGCGCCCCCGGGAAACTGGGCTTCTGATCCGGCTTGCCCACCTTGCCCAGTCGCGTGGACCACACCTTCGAACCATCGGTCACCGACAGCGCGAGCACCGACTCGTTCTCCAAACCCTCATTGCCGAGCAGGTAGATGCGGTCCCCGGCCACGGCGGGGGTGGAGTATCCGGAGCCGCAGTGGGTGACCTTCCAGGTGAGTTTCGGGCCTTCCTGCGGCCACTGCGGGAGCAGGCCCGTCTCGGCGGCGCTGCCATCGCGGCTGGGTCCGCGCCATTGGGGAGAGTCGGTGGCGTTGAGAAACGGCAGCACCGCCGTGAGACCGAGCGTGAACGCCGCCCGGAAGGAGGCGGAGGAAGAGTGAGTCGTCATTGCGGGTGGGGGATTCGTGATTGAGAGGTGTCAGAACGGGTGAAATTGTCGAGGCCGCGGTTGGCGAACAATCGCTCCTCGACACGCCGCGGTGCGGACCGAATCGTTCCCGTCCATGTCTGCGGCCGAGTTTGTCCATCTGCACCTGCACACCGAGTACTCCCTGCTCGATGCAGCGTGCCGCCTGGATCGGCTCATGGCGCGGGCCGCCGCGCTGAAATTTCCGGCGATTGCGCAAACCGACCACGGAAACATGTTCGGGGCGATCGAGTTCTACCAGGCGGCCAAGAAGCACGGGATCAAACCCATCCTGGGCTGCGAGGTCTACGTCGCCCCGGGCAGCCGGTTGGACCGAAAACCGGGCTCGGGCATGCGCGATGTCTATCACCATCTGGTGCTGCTGGCCAAGGACCTGGAGGGATACCACAACCTGATCCGCCTGGTCACCGCCGCCAACCTGGAGGGCTATTACTACAAGCCGCGCATCGACAAGGAACTGCTGGCGAAGCATTCGGGTGGACTGATCGGACTCTCCGGCTGTCTGGCCAGCGAGGTCTCGGAGGCCATCCTCAAGGGTGATGAGCGCAAGGCGCGCGACACCATCGACTGGTTCAAGCAGACGCTAGGGGCCGACAACTACTACCTCGAACTGCAGAACCACGGCATTCCGGAACAGGCCAAGGTGAACCGCGCCCTGATTCCGTGGGCGCAGGAGTTCGGGCTGAAATGCGTGGCATCGAATGACGTGCACTACGTCGAACAGGGTCACTGGAAGGCCCATGACTGTCTGATCTGCATCGGCACGCAGGCTCAGATCAGCGACGCCAAGCGGATGCGTTATCAGGAATCGCAGTTCTATCTGCGCACGGCGGAGGAGATGGCGGCCCGCTTCGCCGAGGTGCCGGACGCCATGCGCAACACGCTGGAGGTGGCGGACAAGTGCCATCTGGAAATCAAGTTTGGCAAGGGGGCCGAGCACTATCCGGTGTTCCAACCGCCCGAGACCTGGACCCGCGAAGGCTATCTCCGCTTCCTGCTCTGTGACGGCCTCAAAAAGAGGTACGGCATCACCGCGCGGGTGGAGGGGAGTGAGATTGTGGTCGAGTCGGTGGAGGATCCGAAGAAATTAGACTTTCTGGTCAGTGGCGTGGGGGGGGTGGTCAGTGATCCGTCATCAGTCATCAGTGATCCGTCATCAGTGGTCAGTGGTCAGAAGGAAGAGTCCGTGACCACGGACGATCCCTCCGGTCTTTCCCACCCCGGCATCCAGGTTCTGCTGAAACGCCTGGAACTGGAACTCGGGGTCATTGAGAAGACCGGATACATCTCCTACTTCCTCATCGTCGGCGACTTCATCCGGCACGGGCGAAGCCTGGGCATTGCCTGCGTGGCGCGCGGTTCGGCCGCCGGCTCGCTGGTCACCTACCTGCTGGAAATCGCCAACGTGGATCCGCTCCGGTACGGACTGCTCTTCGAGCGTTTCCTCAACCCGGAGCGGGTCAGTCCGCCCGACATTGACATCGACTTTGCAGACGACCGGCGCGCGGAAGTGATCGAGTACGTGCGCAACAAGTACGGACGCGATGCCGTGGCGCAGATCATCACCTTCGGCACCATGGGCGCGAAGTCGGTGCTGCGCGACGTGGCCCGCGTCATGGGACTCAGCTTCAGCGAGTCGGACCGGCTGGCGAAGATGATCACCGATGTGAAGTGGGGCCTGAAGGATGCGCTGGAGAAGAACAGCGAGTTCCGCCAGGCCTACGAGTCCGAACCGGTGACCGAGGAACTGGTGAACTACGCGCTCATCCTGGAGGACCAGGTCCGCAGCGCCGGCGTCCACGCCGCCGGCGTGGTGATCGGGGCGCAGCCGCTGGTCAACCTGCTGCCCCTGAAACAGGACGAGGACGGGGGCATCGTCACCCAGTACGCCATGAATCCGGTGGGTGAGCTGGGGCTGCTGAAGATGGACTTCCTCGGGCTCAAGACGCTGACCGTCCTGCGCAACACGGTGGAGTTGATCCACCGCTCCACCGGGATTACGCCCGATCTTGACACCCTGCCCCTGGACGACGCGAAGACGTACCTGCTGCTGAACAACGCGCAGACCCTGGGCGTGTTCCAGTTGGAATCCAGCGGCATGCGCGACCTGTGCAAGAAGTTCCAGATCGCCAGCGTCGAGCACATCACGGCGCTGATTTCACTCTACCGGCCGGGTCCCATGGACCTGATTCCGGACTTCATCCGCCGGCGCCATGGCGAGCAGGTGGTGGAGTATCCGCATCCGCTGCTGGAACCCATCGCCCGGGAAACCTACGGCATCCTGATCTACCAGGAGCAGGTCATGCAGGCGGCGCAGATCCTGGCCGGATACACCCTCGGCGGCGCCGATCTACTGCGCCGCGCCATGGGCAAAAAGAAGCTTGAGGAGATGGTCAAGCAGCGCGAGGCCTTCGTCGCCGGCTGCGCCACCACCAACCAGATTGCCGCGGCCAAGGCCAACGAGGTGTTCGACCTCCTGGAAAAGTTCGCCGGGTACGGCTTCAACAAGTCCCACGCCGCCGCCTACGCCATCGTCGCCTACCAGACCGCCTACCTGAAGGCGAACCACCCGGTGGAGTTCCTCTGCGCGATGATGACCAACGACCAGGCCGACCTGGCGAAACTCGCGCAGTACATCGCCGAGGCCAAGGGATTCGGCATTCAAGTGCTGGGACCGGACGTCAACGAGAGCGACGTCAGTTTCGCCCCTGCCGCCGCTGCGGTTCCCCAGGAGGCAGGCGCAACCGAAGGCCGCCGGATCCGCTTCGGCCTTGCCGCCATCAAGGGCGTCGGTGAAGTCGCCGTGCAGTCCATTCTCGACGCGCGAAAGCAGGGCGGGCGCTTCACCACGCTGGAGGAACTGTGCGAGCGTGTGGACATGCGGGCCGCCAACAAAAAGGTCTTGGAATGCCTGATCAAGGCGGGCGCCTGCGATTCCCTCGGCGCCAATCGTGCCACGATGATGGCCCTGCTGGACGGCTCCGTCAGCCGCGCCACCTCCCTCGCCTCGGATCGGGCCAAGGGCCAGGTCTCCCTCTTCGACGCCTTCGACACCACGCCGGTCAAACCTTCGGCAAAACCGGTGGTCCTGGAGGAGTGGCCAGTCTCCGAGAAACTTGCCGCCGAAAAGGAACTGCTGGGCATGTATGTGAGCGGACATCCGCTCCAGCCCTTTGAGATGCTGCTCTCCCGCTATGCGCTGCACACCATCGCCGATCTGGCCACGCTGGAGAACCGCTCCATGGCCCGCATTGGTGGACTGGTGACCGCGGTCCAGGAGGGCGTCAGCAAGAAGTCGGGCAAGAAGTACGCGATGGTTACCGTGGAGGACCTCACGGGCAGCGCGCAATTGCTGCTCATGAACGAAAACTACGACAAGTACCGCAGCCTGCTCACGGTCACGGCCGCGCTGCTGGTCACGGCCGAGGTCAGCACGGGCGAGGACCGTCCGAAACTGTTCCCCCAGGAAATCCTCCCCCTCACCGACGCCCCGCGCAAATTCACCCGGCAGGTCCACCTGCGGTTGCGGGCGGCGGAGCTGGACCGCGCCCGCCTGGAAGGCGTCCGCACCCTGGTGGAGGCTCACCGGGGCAGCGTGCCGCTGTTCCTGAGCATCCGCATGCCGACGGGCGCCGTGGTGTTTCTGGAGGCCAATGAACATTTCTCCGTCGCGCCGTCCATGGAGTTGGAGGACGCCGCCAACGCCGCCTTCGGTCCGGCGTCCTACTACGCCAAGGCGGACACCGCGCTGCCGGAGCGCGCCCCGCGCAAATGGGAGCGGCGGAATGGAAATGGCGGCGGCGGCGGGGACGAGTGAGGGAGGACACGAATTTCACGGATTCCCACGGAAACGGAGGGAGGGATGAGGTATCCGAGTCCCCAACTTCTTCCCCTTCGTGAGTCCCCAACTTTTTCCCCTTCGCGAGTCCCCATATTCCTCCCCATGGGAGATGGAGCTACCGGGGAACGCGGCGAGAGGCATCGCGTTGCGGGACCCTTCGTTTGAAGGCAGTCAACCCTGCCAGTCTTCCAGGACGAGCTGTGGAACCCGGGAGAACTCGCCCGTGTTGTGGGTGACCAGCACGGCTCCCCGTCGGAGGGCCTGGACGGCCAGCATCAGGTCGTAGGGCCCGATGGGTTGGGCATTGGGTTTGAGCCGCGCAAGGTGGGCGCGGATGGCGCCATAGAGCTCAGCGTCGGCGCAGGTGTAATCCGCCTCATCCCCGATGATCGTGCGCAATTGTGACACCCGTTTGCGCAGCCCGGGAAGATCGGGCCGCTTGGCGGCGCCGTATTCCAGTTCAGACAGCACCACCGAGGACAGTCGGCAGAAACGCAGGTTGGCCTCGAGACGTGACTTGAGTTGATCGTCCCCGCCGCGGAGATACCGCGAGAAGACGTTGGTATCCGGCAGATAGATCACGTCTTCGGAAGTGGGAGCGGTTCGATCGAGGGGAACTCCGGGCACGAGCCGTAGAGTTTGGCCAGCGCCCGGACTCGTTTGACCTCGGCCTTGGGGTCAAGAATCAGGAGTCCGCGGCCGGTCTTTTCAATTTGAACCGTGGCCGTCGTCAGCCGCCAGGCCTTTGGAAGGCGGATCGCCTGCGAATTGCCGGATTGGAACACTTTGGCGGTAACGGTCATGACGTGATGACGGTGTATATACCGAATCCTCCTGTCAACGGACCCCGGCTGAGGAGACGAGTGAGGGAGGACACGGATTTCACGGATTCCCACGGAGACAATCCGGAGGGACGAACTTCGCGAGTCCCCATCTTTCTCCCCTGCGCGCGTGGAGTTCCCCAGGAGACGGGTGAGGCCGCGGGGGGTAGATTGGGGACTCGCAAAGCTCGACCCTCCGGGGGTTCGTCCGTTTTGCCCTTTGCCGAGGGTTCGGCCGACCGGTAGCGTGCGCGCTCTTTTGAGGCCCGCAATGAGTGACCAGCCGGATTACAAAAACACGCTGAACCTGCCGCGCACGGAGTTCCCCATGCAGGCGAATCTGGTGCAGCGCGAACCGCAACGTCTTGCCCGCTGGGAGGCCGAGGGGATCTACACGCAGATCCAGCAGTCCCGCGCCGCCGCGGAGCGGTTCGTGCTCCACGACGGACCGCCCTTCGCCAATGGCGACGTGCACGTCGGCACCGCGCTCAACAAGATTCT
>JBDKKE010000542.1:0-6458 GCA_039796255.1 Verrucomicrobiota bacterium
CAGAAGCCATCAAATCGAAGAATATTGATTCACCGGAGGCGACGCCGGGCCTGCAGGGCCTGAAGCGAGGATGGCGACATGTCCCTGTGACGTTCCTGATTCGAGGGATTTCTCCATCCCGCGGCGGTTTTGGGGGCGCACATGTTCCCAACGCGGGGATACTGGGCAAGATCTCGGTGAGGCAAAAGCCAGAGACCCGGGAGGACGTGGGCCGAATGATCTTCCCTGAAACCTTTTCGCAACACTGGGGGTCAATGCAGCGGACACCCCGAAGTCGGACGGCCTTGGCCGCTCATCAGGTGTCCCGCCTGGGGTTTTGGAATCGGCGGGACACCTATTCCCTCCCTCTGATGCCGATACCCGTGCGGTCCTAGGCTTTCCGTTTGGATTCGGTGAGGCACACTCCCGGTGTCCTGGTTCTGAAATCACCACCTCCAGGCGCTTATTTCCCCGTGTCCGAATCCCTCACTCCCCTCGCCGGCTGGAACTTTGACAACACCTATGGACGGTTGTCCGATTCGTTCTACTCGCGGGTTCAACCCACCCCCGTTTCCCAGCCGCGGATGGTCCTGTTCAACTCGTCCCTGGCGAGCAGCCTCGGACTCGACCCCGCCGCGCTGAACGGTGCGGATGCGGCCGCGCTCTTCGCTGGAAACCAGATTCCTCAAGGAGCCGATCCGATTGCGCAGGCCTATGCCGGGCACCAGTTCGGCAACCTGGCCCGCCTGGGAGATGGACGGGCCATTCTGATGGGCGAGCATCTCGGTCCGGCGGGCCATCGCTACGACATTCAGTGGAAGGGTCCAGGCCCCACCCCCTACTCCCGCCGTGGCGACGGGCGCGCCGCCCTCGGGCCCATGTTGCGCGAATACCTGATCAGCGAGGCCATGCAAGCCCTGGGCATACCCACCACCCGCAGCCTGGCCGTAGCCGCCACCGGCGAGCCGGTGTTCCGCGAACAAACGCTCCCGGGTGCCGTTCTGACCCGTGTTGCCGCCAGCCATATCCGGGTCGGCACTTTCGAGTACTTCGCCGCACTGGGAGACACTCCCTCCCTGCGGTCGCTGACTGAATACACGGTCCAGCGTCATTTTCCCGAACGGACAAACGACGAGAACCTCGCCCTTGGCCTCTTGGAGGCGGTTCAGGAACGCCAGGCAGCGCTGATCGCCCACTGGATGCGGGTGGGGTTTGTCCACGGGGTCATGAACACGGACAACATGGCGCTGTCCGGCGAGACACTCGACTACGGCCCCTGCGCCTTCATCGACACCTACAACCCGACGCAGGTGTTCAGCTCCATTGACCGGCAAGGCCGCT
The DNA here is from genome assembly GCA_039796255.1 of Verrucomicrobiota bacterium. Taxonomy (GTDB): domain Bacteria; phylum Verrucomicrobiota; class Verrucomicrobiia; order Limisphaerales; family UBA9464; genus UBA9464. The sequence goes on from JBDKKE010000542.1 coordinate 1,321, forward strand.
ACGCCTTCGGGAGACAACCCCAGATCGCCGCCTGGAATCTTGCCCGGTTCGCTGAAGCCCTGCTTCCGATACTTCATTCAGAACCAGAAACGGCCCTCGCCCTCGCCAGCGACGCCCTCGCGACATTCCCCGACCGGTTTCAACGGCATTGGCTCGCCGGGATGCGCGGCAAATTAGGACTCGTCACCGAGGAAACGACCGACTTGGTTCTCATTGAGGACCTGCTGAACTGGATGCACCAGACTGGGGCGGACTACACCCATACCTTCCGAACCCTGCCCTTGCGACCCGCCCCGGAACCCTCGTTGCCCGCAGACGCCACCTTCACAGCATGGCAGCGACGCTGGATCGAACGCCTCGACCGGCAAGTCCTGTCCCACGCAGAGGTCCTCCGCGTCATGAGCGCCCACAACCCGGCGGTTATTCCCAGAAATCACGAAGTCGAGTCGGCCTTGGAAGCGGCCACCGCCAACAAGGACCTGACTCCATTCCATCGCCTGCTGGACGCCCTGGCGACTCCCTATGACACCTCCGGCAAACCCGACTCTCTGATGAATCCCCCGCCTCCAGGCGCGCCCCCCTACCGCACTTACTGCGGAACCTGAGGACTTGAGCAATGGTGTGCACCGAAATCACGGGCAGCGGTGGACATCCGTTCTGATATTGGGTCCAGTGGGCCCGATGCGGGGGACATGGACATGGACATGAAGCGACGCACCTTCATTGAACGGCTGGCAGTCGCCGGAAGTGGCGCTGTGGCCCTGAAGGCGGCCAACACACCGGGGCAGGTCTCCCATCCGGTTCCCGACCTCGCCATCACTCCGGCCAGCGAACTCGCGGCGTCCCTGTCCGCAGGCACCCTCTCCTGCCGGCAGCTCGTGGACGCCTATTTGCAACGCATCGCCGTCCAGGATCGCCAGGGAGCCGGGATCCGTTCGGTCCTCGCCCTCAATCCTGCCGCCACAAAAGACGCCCGGAGGCTGGATGCGGAGCGGACTTCCCGAGCCTCCCGGGGACCGCTGCAGGGACTCCCCCTCCTGTTGAAGGACAACCTGGACACCGCAGACTCGATGCCCACGACGGCTGGATCGCTGGCCTTGGCCGGGACGTTCGCTCCGCGCGACGCCTTTCTGGTCGGACGCCTGCGAGGAGCCGGAGCGCTCTTTCTGGGCAAGGCGAACCTCAGCGAGTGGGCCAACATCCGATCCTCCCATTCCTCCAGCGGTTGGAGCGCGCTCGGGGGTCAGACTCTCAATCCCTATGCCTTGAACCGTTCCCCCAGCGGCTCCAGTTCCGGTTCGGCGGCGGCCGTCGCTGCGGGTCTCTGCGCGGCGGCGATTGGCACGGAAACGGACGGCTCCATCGTATCCCCGGCCTCCGCCTGCTCCCTGGTTGGCCTCAAGCCGACCTTGGGACTGGTCAGCCGCAGCGGAATCATCCCCATTTCAGCCAGCCAGGATACCGCCGGTCCGATGGCGCGCTCGGTGCGCGACGCCGCACTGCTGCTCGGCGTGATGGCAGGCAATGATCCATCGGATCCGGCGACCGCCGCGGGAGAGGGGCACCGCCAGACCGACTATACCACCTCTCTCGACCGGAACGCGCTGCGTGGGGCGCGGTTGGGAGTGGTACGGTCCTGGTTCGGAACGCACCCAGACGTGGACGTCCTCATCGAGGGCCACCTGGAACGTCTCCGTGACCTGGGTGCAGTGCTGGTCGATCCGGTTTCCCTTCCCACGCTGCACCAGTTTGGCGGCGCGGAGTTCGAGGTGCTGCTTTACGAGCTGAAGGCGGGATTGGCCAGCTACCTCGCGACCCGCGGCGAGTCCGTCCGCGTTCATTCACTGGCCGACATCATCGCCTTCAATGAGCGGCATCGCGACCGGGAACTCCTCCACTTTGGCCAGGAAACCTTTCTCCAGGCCGAGCTCAAGGGTCCCCTCAGTGACCCAACCTACCGCGAGGCCCGTGAACGGTGCATCCGCCTGGCCCGCGTCGAGGGATTGGAGGCCGCGTTGTCCGCTCACCGTCTGGACGCCCTGATTGGTCCCACCAGCGGCCTGCCGTGGCTGATCGACCCTGTCAACGGTGACCAAGGGACCGGTGGATGTTCCTCCCTGGCGGCCGTGGCGGGCACCCCTCACCTCACGGTGCCGGCGGGCTATGTGAGAGGACTCCCGGTGGGGCTTTCCTTCATGGGCCCCGCCTGGAGTGAACCCGCGTTGCTGGCCTATGGATTCGCCTTTGAACAGGCTACGCACGCCTGGCGGCCGCCGCGGTTTCTCCGAACCGCGGAAGGGGAAGTTTGACCACGGATAGCACGGATAAACACGGATAGGGATTGAGGCAAAACCGCTTCGAAAGGGTCATTCTGCGACCTCCGCCCATGGAAAGCATTCGGTGCGCAGGAGGCGCTGTTCTCATCTCTGCTGCCGACGGAGAGGTGTTTGATTTCTCTGCCAGAATTGGGGGAGTCACCCGGTGGTGCGAAGACCGCTGGCAATGGCATTCACCGACAGGAGGAGTTCCGACAGAAGTACCGAGGCGGAGGAGTCATCGCCGGCCGACTGGCTCGCCCTCCAGCGACGCAGCAACGCGACCTGCTGCCGATGCAAAACGCCTAGGGCCTCCGCCCGAAGATTCAGGGTCCGTGAAAGCCGGGGGCGTCGTCCGGTAATCGCCCCGCCCCGCAGACGGGTGAGCTGATCACGGGTCCGCTCCCATTCAGCCGCGATCAAGTTCCAGATGCGCTCACGAATCGCGTCATCCTCGACCAGGCCCGTATAGGCCCGCATGACCGCAAGATCCGAACTGGCATGGGACGTCTCCACGTTGGTGATGACGTAGTGGAGGAAGGGCCAGGCGCGGAGCTGTCCGCGCAGCATCTCAACATCCGCATCCTCCAATCCGGACAGGGCCGTGCCCACGCCATACCATCCGGTGAGATAGAAGCGCGCCTGGGTCCACGAAAACACCCAGGGAATCGCGCGCAAGTCGGCAAGGCTGGCCCGCCCCGTCCTCCGGCTCGGGCGGGAACCGATGCGGGTATTCTCCAAGACATCCATCGGAGTCGCCTGTCGGTGAAAGGCAAGGAACCCGTCGGTTTCGAGCAGCGCGCGGTACGCCTGCATTGAGGACTGCGCAAGTCGGTCCACGAGGGGTGCGGCGAGCGGTGGGGTGGCCTCCGCATTGCGGTGTCTCCAGGTGGTGGCCGTCACTCCGGCGAGAAGGAGTTCCAGATTGTGCAGCGCCGTGCCGGGATTGGCGAATTTCTGGGCGATGGTCTCCCCCTGCTCAGTCAGTCGGATGGCCCCCCCCAACGAACCGGGCGGGAGCGCTTCGAGAAAGCGGTTTGTGGGACCGGCTCCCCGGCTGACGGTCCCGCCACGTCCATGGAAAAACTGAACCTCCACCCCGACCTCACGTCCCACCTGCGCGAGACGCGCCTGCGCGCGCTGCAACGCCCACTGGCTGGCAAGAATTCCGGCGTCCTTGTTGGAATCCGAATAGCCCACCATGACCTGCTGGCGCAGACGTCCGGGGCGGCCCGCCCGTTTGGCGTGGACTGCAAGGCTGGCGCGGGTCACGGGCTGTTCGAGAAACGCCCGGAGAATGTCCGGCCCCCGCTCCAGGTCGTCCGCTGTCTCGAACAACGGGACCACCGGCAGCAGGCAGACCAGTCCCTCGGGAAGCAGCCGCAGGAGGCCCGCCTCACGGGCCAGGACATACACCAGGAGCAGATCGGACACCTGCCGGGTCATGCTGACGATGAGACTGCCCAGGCCCCCGTCGCCATAATGCGCCAGGTGTCCGGCAAGGACACGATAGGTTCCAAGGACCGCATCCGCCTCCGGTCCCGCCGAAGCCACCGGATGCAGGAACGGGCGCGGTGAGCGCAGCTCGCGCTCCAGTAAGCGCAGGCGATCCCTCTCCGGCCATTCCTCCCATTGAGATCCGTCAAGCCCCGAGGCGGACATCAACTGTCGGAGCGCCCGGTCGTGAAACGCGGAGTTCTGCCGGACGTCCAGCCGCGCGAGGTGAAATCCAAAAACCTCCACCGCGCGCTGGACCGGACCCACGTCATGCTCCGCCAAACGTCCGGCACCTGTCGCCACCAGGGATCGGCGAACCTCCGAGAGATCTGCGGCCAACTCGGATGCGCGGGCGTAGCGGCCATCCCCTTCATGCACCTGCGCCAGTTGCCCGGGACGAACATCCACCGGCAGGCGGGCGGCGAGCAGTTCACAAACCTGGCGCCACGGTTCCCCGGGATGAGCCGCCAGCACCGCGCGGCTGGCCTCGCCCAACGCCGCAATCGCCCGGTCCCGCACTTCCCCCAGAATGGCGGGAGGCGTCTGAATCAATTCCGACAGGGGCAATTTACCGGCCAGCGCCGTCAATTGTCGGTGGAGCACCACCAGCGCGTTGGCCCGGAGTCGCTCCAGCGTCTCCGCCGTCACCTCGGCCGTGACTCCGGGATGGCCGTCCCGATCCCCCCCGACCCAGGATCCGAAACGCAGGGCCGGCAGTGCTGCGGCTTCGCCCACCAAACCGGCGGCATACCCGGCACCCACCCACGCCGCGCGGAAACGGCGATCCAACTCCGGCAGCACCTCGGGAAACACGTCCCGGAGATAGTTGAGGACGTTGCGGCGTTCATCAGCAACGGACGGTTTCTCCAGGAGAATTTCACCTGTGCGCCAGAGGCGCTCGAGGACGGCGCGAAACTCAACGCGCAGTCGCTCGCCGCTGCGCCCTGTCATCTCCCCTCCCCCGCGTTCCTCCAGCAACTGCATCAGCGCCCGGTGCTGTTCCAGAACGGACCGGCGCTTGGCTTCGGTCGGATGCGCCGTCAGAACCGGTTCCACCTCCACCTGCCCCAGAATGGCGGCGAGATCCTCCCCGGTAGCACCGCAGCGACGGCATTCCGCCAATTGATCGGCCCACAATCCCCGCTCGGCCTCGGCGCCCTCGGCATCCTCGCGCAGTCGCCGCATGTCAGCGGCGGCCGTCTCCTCCACCAGGTTGAGGAGCTGAAAGGCAACGGCATACGCCAGTCCCAGGCGCGGGGGCGGCGGGGAGACGGCGTCATTGGGCAGCGGTCCACTCCAGGGCATCCATTGGGCCAACTCCACCTC
>JBDKKE010000543.1:0-4964 GCA_039796255.1 Verrucomicrobiota bacterium
CAGCGCCTACGTGACCGTGTTTCAGGATGGAGACCGTTTCCGCTGCTATTACCGCGGCACCCCGGTTGCCGGACAGGATGGATCCACCAACGAGGTCACCTGCTATGCGGAGAGTTCGGACGGCATCGCCTTCTCCAAGCCGGCGCTGGGGCTCTTTGAGGTCCAGGGCACGCACAGCAACAATGTGGTGCTCGCCGGACAGGCCCCGTTCTCGCACAACTTCTCGCCCTTCCGCGACACCCGTCCTGGGGTGCCGGCATACGAACGCCTCAAGGCCCTCGCCGGCACTTCAGAACGCGGTCTGTACGGATTCGTCTCCGGCGACGGCCTCCACTGGAAGCCCCTCCGTGAACAGGCGCTGATCACCCGGGGCGCCTTTGACTCACAGAACGTCGCCTTCTGGTCGGAGAACGAACGCTGCTATGTGCTGTATCTGCGCACCTGGACCGGAGGCGATTTCCGAGGGTTCCGCACCATCAGCCGCGCCACCTCCACCAACTTCCTGAACTGGACGGATCCGGTGGAAATGGACTTCGGTGACACCCCGCGCGAACACCTCTACACCAGTCAGACGCACCCCTATTTCCGCGCGCCGCACCTCTCCATCGCCACCCCCATGCGCTTCCTGCCCGGGCGCCGGGTGCTGACGGAAGAACAATCCCGCGCCCTGGGCGTGGATCCCGGCTACGTCAGCGATACAGCCGAAGCGGTGTTCATGACCACGCGCGGCGGCAACCGCTACACCCGGCTGTTCATGGAGGGCTTCATCCGTCCCGGCCCCGACCTCGGCAACTGGGCCTCGCGCGCCGGACTCACCGCGCTGGGAGTGGTCCCCACCGGTCCTGCCGAGATGTCCCTCTACAAGCAGGCCCACTACGCCCAACCCAGCGGGCACTTGGTTCGCTACACCCTGCGCACCGACGGCTTCGTGTCCGTTCATGCGCCCTATCGCGGCGGCGAATGGATCACCCGTCCGCTGATCTTCAGCGGACGCGACCTGGCCCTCAACTTCAGTACCGGCGCGGCCGGCAGCCTCAAGGTCGAGCTCCAGCGGGAAAGCGGCGAACCCATCCCCGGATTCACCCTCGCCGAGGCGGTCGAGCAGGTGGGGGACGAGATTGAGCGCGTGGTTTCCTGGAGGGAGGGTGCCCATCTTGAAGGCTTCTCCGGACAACCCGTGCGTCTGCGCTTCGTCATGAAGGACGCCGATCTCTACTCCCTTCGCTTCCGTTGAACCACGGATGCCGGGAATGGGGAGGGGGAAGTTTTGACCACGGATGGGCGCGGATGAACACGGAGGGGAATCGGGAGGCATTCCACCCCGGCGGGAAATTCGGAAACGTTGACGCTGGACGGAAGATCCGGAGGGTGCGCGGGTGAGTTCTTCGTCGGATCCCAACGGATGGCAGGCGCGCTCGGGCGCGCTGGCTGCCGGCGTGTGCTATTTTCTCTGGGGACTGGTGCCCCTCTACTGGAAGCCGCTCTCCGGCATCAACCCCATCGAGTTGATCGCCCACCGTCATGTGTGGTCGCTGGTCCTGCTGGTCCTGCTGCTGGCAGTCATGGAGGGCGGGCTTCGCGATCTGCGGACGGCCCTGCGTCCGGGACGACAGATGGGCCTGCTCTTCCTCAGCGCCACGCTGCTCACCCTCAACTGGCTGATCTATGTATGGGGCGTCAGCCGCGGACAGATCATCGAGACCAGTCTCGGCTATTTTCTCGTTCCTCTGGTCAACGTCGCCGCCGGCCACTTTGTACTGAAGGAGCACCTGCGCCAGGCCCAGTGGACCGCCATCGCCATTGCTGCCACCGGCGTCGCTCTGATGATCCTCCAGGCCGGACGGCCGCCCTGGCTCGCCCTCATCATTGCCGGGACCTGGGGCGGATACAGCCTGCTGCGCAAGCGCTCGCCCGTGGGGGCGATACCGGGACTTGCGGTGGAGACGCTGCTGCTGGCGCCGCTCGCCATTGGATTTCTCCTCTGGCAGCACCACACGGGCGCGGGCGCTCTTGGCCGGGTGGACGGCTGGACTCACGTGCTGGTGCTCAGCGCCGGCATCGTCACCGCAGTGCCCCTGCTCCTCTTCGCCTACGCCGCGCGCCGCATCCGGCTGTCCACCCTCGGACTGCTCCAGTACCTGGCTCCCTCAGTGCAGTTGGTCATCGGCATCTGGGTCTATCACGAGCCGTTCTCCCGTTCGCGCATGACCAGCTTCGCCTTCATCTGGACCGCGCTCGCCCTCTACACCGCCGATAATCTGCTCGCGCATCGGCGGCGGAGTCAGGCGACGAAGTCCACGGCGTGACGATTCAGACGAGGAACCAAGGATAGCCCGGATGGCAGATCCGGCGCGGGTTGACGTGCATCTCCACGACGGGAACTCAACGGTTGATAACGGAGTTCCGATTTACCTCTCGCGGAATCGGAGCCAGCCTTCCGTTCCGTGAACCCCTTCCCCCGGATCTTCCTCGGCTTCGCGTTGCTGGCCAGTGGCGCCCGTGGTTCCGCGCAGGATGCCCAGGCCCGTCATGCCGCCGCGACCAACCAGCTCCGGCAGTTGGCGGCGGCGATGACGGAACGTTGTCTGGCGGATGTCGGCTCCGCAGCCGACTGGCAGCGGCAACGCCCGGAACTGCGCCACCAACTGTCCTACATGCTGGGACTGGAACCGCTACCCCAGCGCACACCGCTTCGCGCGGAAGTGACCGGGACGCTCGACCGGCCCGGGTATCGCATCGAGAAGGTCGTGTTCCAGAGCCGTCCCGGCCTCTACGTCACAGGCAATTTCTACGTGCCCAAGGACGTCACCCGGTCTGCGCCAACCATTCTCTACCTCTGCGGACACAGCGCGCATCCGCTGGGGGCCAAGACACAGTATCAGGACCGGACAATCTGGTTCGCGACCCATGGCTTCTGCGTGCTGGCGCTGGATACTCTGGAGTTCGGTGAGGTCCCCGGCATCCATCACGGCACGCATAATCTCGCAATGTGGCACTGGCTTTCGCTCGGCTACACACCCGCCGGAGTCGAGGTCTGGAATGCCATGCGGGCCCTGGACTGGCTCGCCACCCGGCCCGAAGTGGACATGAAGCGCGTAGGCCTCACGGGCATCTCTGGCGGCGGTGCCATCACCTGGTATCTGGCCGCGCTCGACGAGCGCATTGCCGCCGCGGCGCCGTCGTGTTCGACGTTCACCTACGGCTCGCAGGCGGCCCACTGGCTCGCCAGCGGGCAATGCGACTGCATCTACTATCACAACGCCTTCGGGTGGGACTTCCCGGTCGTCGCCGCCCTGATCGCGCCGCGCCCGCTGCTCATCACCAGCGGACAACGCGACACCATCTTCCCGCCCGATGGCTATCACCAGGTCTTCCAGCGCGGGCAGCGGATCTATGAATTGCTCGGCGCAGCGGATCGCATCCGCGAGGTGGATGACGACGTGGGTCACAGCGACCCGCCGCTTTTCCTCAACTCCAGCCGCGAATGGATGGGCCAATGGCTCAAAGGCGACTCCACACCCGTCACCGGCACAAACTCCCCTCCACGCGATGAACCCGAATTGCTGGCCGTCCTGAGGGAACTTCCCGCCGACGCCGCCAACTTTCGCATCCAGCACGAATTTACCTCGCCGGTTAAACTCCAGGTTCCGCGTTCCGCCAGAGCCTGGGACCGGCGTCGCGCAGAACTCGTCCCGGCGCTTCGCGACCGGGTATTCCGCTGGTTTCCGACCCAGGCCGCGCCGTTCGCCACGCAACGCGTCGGCGGCCCGGCCGGATGGGCTGGCCGGTACGCCGAAGGAAAGCAGGTCACCTTCGAAACCGAACCGGGGATCAGGGTCTATGCGCAACTGTTCTCCCCAAAAAGCACTGCGCCCACGGTGCCCCTGGTCATTCGCATCAAGGGACCGGGAGAGAACGTCTACGGCAGTGATTTCGACGAGGTGTCGCCGCTGCTCGGCCGTTGCCACCTGCTGGTGCTGCAACCGCGCTTCACCGAAACGAGCCTCAGCGCCGCCGAGAGCACGGACATTGAACGCACGGCCGCCTGGCTCGGGCGCACCATGGCGGCGATGCAGGTTTGGGACATCCTCCGCACCGTCGAGTGGGCGTTGTCGGAGGAGGGATTGAAGCCGCCGCGCGTGGTGCTCCATGGCAAGCGGGATCTGGCAGCGCTGGCGCTCTACGCAGCGCTCTTCGACGAACGGATCAGCCAGGTCGTGCTCGACGCCCCACCCGCTTCGCACTGGCAGCGTCCCGCGCTCCTGAATGTGCTCCGGGTGACCGACCTCCCCGAAGTCGCCGCCGCGCTCGCGCCCCGCCGACTCACCTTCCTCACCGAGCCTCCGCGGAGTTTCGACTTCACCCGCGCAGTCTATCGATTGCGCGGCGTGAACCGTCAGTTCGGGCAGTCGCCCAGTCTGCCGGAAGCGCTGGCCTTGGGACCGTGACACCCACACGGTTCCGACCTCGACCTCAAATGGGTGCCGCACTCAATGGCTCATTTCCACTCAAGGCTCCAAATAGCTCTTTACCAGCGGACAAAGGCCACCAGCACAAAGGCGGCAATCACCATCAGCGGAATCGATACCGCGATGAGCGGGGTGAACCGGGTATCCACCGGACGACTTGGCCAATCCGCCCTCACAAACGAAAAGCGAAAGCCGAAGCGACTTTTGGGTTCCAGGTTCCAAAGCAGTCCAGCACACACGTAAATGATCGGAGACAGCATCAGGTTCCCAGCCCAGCGCGTCGAAAAGGCACCATCCCGCCAAAACAAGTATCCGTCGTAGAACCAACTGCTGGAAAACAAGAGCAAAGCCGCCGCCACAAGCAGATAGCGCCAGGGACGCCGGCCAGTCAAAACCTGGAAAATCAGGCCGAGGGACCACGGAGCCGTCAAGTAGGTCAGCATCGACATGCCGGAACCCGTCACAACATCCCACGTTTCGTCATCCGTGTACCGT
>JBDKKE010000544.1:0-11173 GCA_039796255.1 Verrucomicrobiota bacterium
CATCCGTTGAGAAGACATCCAATCCGACCGAAGGCATGGCCGACCACAATGCCTGGAGCCAGACAGTCGGTCAGCGTCCACACCGGCAGTTGCAGTCGGTGAAGCCGCCAGAGGCCGGCGCCGGTGGCGGCGATCAGTCCGCCGTAGAATACCAGGCCCCCCTTCCAGACCGCGAAGACCTCGCCGAAGGGGCGTCCGGCGAAATCGCGGTCCCAATAGCTGACGACATACAGGGCGCGGGCGCCCAGGAGTCCGCCGATGACCAGCCAGGGCGCGAGATCGTACACCACATCCCCCGGCAGGCCGGCCCGGCGGGCGTTGCGGGCCGCCACCCACAACCCGGCGAGAAATCCCAAGGCCACCATTACTCCAAAGGAATGCAGAGACAGGTCGCCCCACTGGAACAGGATTGGCTTCACTCGACACGAATCCTAGCGGTGCTCCTCGGACAGGGAAAGGCGGCGATGGTTGAAGGCGTCGTTTTCATCCGGTCTGGGCGGTCCACCGGATCGTTCCTTTACTGACGCGAATCATGGGCCAATCTTCTCCCATGCCACATCGTGTCCGTGATCTGTTCGGAGTGCTGTTGCTGGCCTTCGCCCTCAACGCCCGCGTCTCCGGCGGAGTGCCGCCCCGGGAGGCGGGCACTCTCCTCCAGGTTCCCCAGGTGCCTGGAGGTTTTGGATACCGGTTTGTGGATGCCTTGGGATTGAGCGTCACGGCCCCGGTGGCGTTGGTGACTCCGCCCGGCGATGACCAGCGGCTGTTCATTGTGGAACAGGCGGGGCGCATCAGCGTGATCACCAATCTGTCCAAGCCCACCCGGACAGTCTTTCTCAATATCGCCGGCCAGACGGTGTCCGGGGGAGAGCAGGGGATGCTCGGCCTGGCCTTTCATCCGCGCTATTCGGAGAACGGGCGTTTCTTTGTCTTCCGAACCGCACGCACCGGGCCACCCGGGGTGCGCGTCCTCCATGAGGTTCTCAGCGAGTTCCGCGTCTCGGCCACGAATCCGAACCTCGCGGATCCGGCCTCGGAGATCCCGTTGTTCCGTCAGATCGACGAGGCATCGAATCACAATGGCGGCGATCTCCATTTTGGCCCGGACGGTTATCTTTACGTTTCCCTCGGTGATGAAGGCGGGGCGAATGACGACTACGGCAACAGTCAGCGGATCGATCGGGAACTTTTCTCGGGAATCCTGCGTCTCGATGTCGACCGCCGCCCGGGCTCGCTGCCTCCCAACCGCAATTCCGCCAATCCAGCTCAGGTATTCGCCTACACCACCAACTATTCGATACCCGCCGACAATCCGTGGGTCGGAGCCAATCAGTTTTTGGGACGGCCGGTGGATCCGGCACGGGTGCGTACCGAGTTCTGGTCGGTCGGATTACGGAATCCGTGGCGGATGTCCTTCGACCGGGCCACGGGTGAACTCTGGGTCGGAGACGTTGGGCAGGATGCGGTGGAAATCGTCACCCTGAGCCGGGCTGGGGCCAATCACGGCTGGGCATTCCGGGAAGGGAATCTACGCGGGCCCAGGGCGGGAGAGCCCGCGGGGTTCCGCACCGCCCCCGCGTTTGGCTATGTGGGCCCGGTACACACCTACTCGCATGGTTCGGGTCCCGCGCGAGGGAACTCCATCACGGGAGGCGTCGTCTACCGGGGAAGTCGTATGGCACCGCTGTTCGGGGCGTACGTGTTTGCCGACTACGTCTCGGGGAATGTCTGGGCACTCCGCCGTCGGGAGGGACAGGCGCCGTTGGTGACCCGACTGACAGGGCAAGCCGGGATCTCGGCCTTCGGCGTGGATCCCCGCAACGGGGATCTTCTGGCCTGCCACCTGGGGGGAAACCGGATCCTGCGCCTGGTCTACGATCCGGTCTTTTCCGGCGCTCCGCTGCCGCCGACACTGGAAGAGACCGGGGCCTTTGCGGACCTGGAAACCCTGACGCCCAATTCAGGACTCGTGCCCTACTCGGTCAACCTGCCCTTTTGGTCGGACGGGGCCGCCAAGCGGCGGTGGTTCTGTGTGCCGGATCCCGCCCAGTTCCTGCGCTTTCAAGAGGAGAATACGTGGGATGCACCGGCCGGCACCGTATGGATCAAGCACTTCTCCATCGAGATGACGGAGGGAGTTCCTGCTTCGGAACGGCGATTGGAAACACGCTTCCTGGTGCGGAACAGCCTGGGAGTTCATGGATTTACCTACCGGTGGAACGCGGCAGGGACGGCGGTGCTGGTTCCAGAGGAGGGGGCGGAGGAGGTGCTTGAGCGGACGGTGAAGGGACTTCCGGTCTCACAGGTTTGGCGGTATCCGGGGCGTGCTGAATGTCTCTCCTGCCACACGCCCCAGGCGGGATTCTCCCTGAGTTTCAACACGGCCCAACTGCTGCGCGAGGCATCCACTCCGGACGGACCGACCAATCAGGTGCTGGCCCTCGCCTCGGCGGGTTACTTCGTCAATCCGCCCTCATCAATTCGGTCTCTGCGGGCGCATGTGACGCCATCCGACGAAACTGCCAGCCTCGAGTCCCGCGCCCGTTCCTGGCTGGCGGTGAACTGTGCCTCCTGTCATCGCGAGGGAGGCAGCGGTGGTGGTTTCTTTGACCTGCGACTGCCGGAGCCCACGTCTCTGACCGGCGTGCTATTCGGTCGTCTGAATGACAATCGCGGTGACCCGGACAACCGGGTGCTGATTCCCGGTGATCCCTTTCATTCGCAGCTTTACCAACGCCTGGCGGTTCGCGGGCCCGGACAGATGCCCCCGCTCTCCTCCTCGATTCCCGACCCGGAGGGCGTGGAGTTGATCCAACGCTGGATTGACGAACTGGGAGATCCACGGCCCGCGGTCCCGGAGTTTCTGGAACTGACGCGGGAAGACGGGCGACTACGGCTCCATCTGCGGCAGCCGGCCAATCGGAGCCTTCAATTGGAATTCAGCCCCTCCATCGAGCGACCGCTGTGGACCTGGCAGGATGTCTCCGGGAATGAACCTTTTTTTCCTGCGCAGCCCCGTGAATGGAACGTGGAGTTGCCGGATACCGGCGGGGGGTTTTTCCGCATTCGTCCCCGCAGCCCCTGAGCCTTCCGCAAGGCTGCGCGCAGGCCTGCGTTGGACTCAGGATTCTGCCAGCCTTCGAAACGCCGACTCGTCTAGGATGGTGAGACCCAGCGCGAGGGCCTTTTCGAGCTTTGATCCGGCGTTGTCCCCGGCCAGCACAAAGTCCGTCTTGCGACTCACCGAAGACGACACTTTGCCGCCCTTCGCCTCAATCAGGGCTGTCGCCTCCTCGCGGGTCAGTTGGGGCAGGGTCCCGGTCAGCACGAAGGTCTTTCCGGAGAACGGTCCCGCCGGCGTCGCGGCAGGCGGACGGTACAGGGACGAGGTGAAATTCAGACCGGCCGAGCGGAGCCGCTGGATCAATTGTTGGTTCCGGGCATCGGAGAACCACTCCTCCACGCTGCGGGCGATGACCTCCCCGATGTCCTCAACCTCGATCAGTTCAGCCGCGGTCGCGCGGGCAATGGTGTCCAGGTCCGGATAGGCGCGGGCCAGGGCCTTGGCGCCACCGACGCCGAGATGGAGGATTCCCAGTCCGAACAGAAGTCGCCACAGATCGCGCTGTCGGGAGCCGGCGATGCCCTCGATCAGATTGAGTGCGGATTTATCTCCCATCCGTTCCAGACCTGCCACTTCCTCCACCTTGAGGCGGTAGAGTTCCGAGACGTCGCGCACCAGGCCCGCCTGGACCACCTGCGTCACCAGCACCTCGCCGGCTCCCTCGATATCCATCGCCCCGCGCCGGCACCAGTGAACGATTCGTCCGCGGATCTGGGCCGGGCAGTCGGGGTTGGGACATCTCCAGACGGCGCCTTCGCCGCCGACAACGGATTCCTTGGCGGCGGCAGTTCCGCATTCCGGACACTCTCGGGGAAAGATGAACGCGGCTTCGGTTCCCGTGCGCTTCTCGGGAACCACCCGGACCACGGCGGGGATCACCTCCCCGGCCTTTTCAATCACCACCACATCGCCGATCCGGATGTCCTTGCGTCTGAGTTCATCCTCATTGTGCAGGGTGGCGCGGGCGACGGTGCTGCCGGCCAGGAAGACCGGTTCGAGTTCAGCGACCGGGGTGAGGGCCCCGGTTCGTCCCACCTGGATGGTGATGCCCCGCAACCGGGTCTCTGCCTGTGCCGCCGGGTACTTGTAGGCCATCGCCCATCGGGGAGCTTTGGCGGTATTCCCCAGACGTTCCCGCAGCGCCAGGGAGTTGAGTTTGACCACGGCCCCGTCGGTTTCGTAGCCAAAGTCCCTGCGGGCGAGGTCCAGATCCTGTATCGCCTCGAGGACGTCCTTCGGCGATGTGGCCAGGGTCACCCGTTCGGGAACGGGAAGCCCAATCTGCTGCAACCAGGCGAGCAGGGCATGCTGGTCCACGGGAGGGATGGCCCCAGTGATGGCGCCCACTCCGTAGGTGACCAGGGCGAGTGGACGTCCCGCGGTGATCCTGGGATCCAACTGCTTGAGGGAACCGGCGGCGGCGTTTCGGGGGTTGGAGAAGGGTTCCTCGCCGGCAGCATCGCGCTCCGCGTTGAGGCGCTGGAATCCAGCCAGGGGCAGGTAAACCTCGCCGCGCACCTCCAGCACCGGGGGAAGTGTGGCGGCGCCCGCGAGCTTGAGTGGAAGGCTGCGAATGGTCCGAAGATTTCCGGTGACGTCGTCGCCGTGGGTGCCGTCTCCCCGGGTGGCGCCGCGAACAAACAGCCCCTGCTCGTAGCGCAGGGAGATCGAGAGACCGTCCACCTTGGGTTCAACCGTCCACTCCAGGGTCTCCTCCGGGAGAGCCTTCTGCACCCGCGCAGTGAAGGCCTGGACCTCCTCCGGCGAGTAGGTGTTGTCGAGACTCATCATCGGCACCTCATGGCGAACCGATTGAAAGCCGGCTACCGGCGCGCCACCGACGCGCTGACTGGGAGAATCGGCTGTGATCAGTTCTGGGAAACGCCCTTCGAGCTCGCGCAGTTCCCGCTCCAGGCGGTCAAACTCGAAATCGCTGATCAGCGGCCGGTTGAGGATATGGTAGGCGTGCTCATGCCGGCGGATTTCCTCCACCAATTCGGCGTGTCGTTGTCGGTCAGCCTCGGAACTCATTTCGGAAAAGACTGGGGATCCGGTGTCGCAGGGAGGGGAGGTTGATTCGCGGTCCGCGCGGATCGAAGCGGATCAGTGTTCCGCTGCCAGCAGCGCCTCCACCCGGGCTACGTCGGCGGGGACATCCACTCCAATGCTGTCATGCATCACCCGGGCCACCGCGATCGGGATGCCGTTCTCCAAAGCCCGGAGCTGCTCCAGCTTCTCCGCCGCCTCCAGGGGGGATACGGGGAAGGAAACCAGGCGCAGCAGGGTTTCGCGCCGATAGCCATAAATGCCCAAATGTTTGAGAAAGGGAAACGCGGAGAGCTGGACGTGGGTCGCCGCCGTGGCGTGGTCGCGCAGGTAGGGGATGGTGCGGCGGGAGAAATACAGGGCGCGTCCACTGGCGGATAACACCACCTTCACCGCATTGGGATTCTCATACTCGGCAGCCTCCCGGATGGGGGTGGCGGCGGTGGACATGTCGGAGGTCTCCAGGAGCGCCGCCACCGCATCAATCACTGCGGGGTCCATCAGGGGTTCGTCCCCCTGGACATTGACGTAGCCATCGGCATTCAGCCGGCCGGCTACTTCAGCGATGCGATCGGTTCCACTGGGATGATCTGTCCGGGTCATCTCGACCCGGGCGAAATGGCGGGCCACCTCGGCGATGCGCGGATCATCGGTGGCCACCACCACGTCGGAGAGGGATCGGGCCAGGCGGCATCGTTCCACCACCCGTTCCAGCAGCGGACGTCCGGCAATGAGGTGCAGGGGCTTGCCCGGGAAACGGGTAGATGCGTAGCGCGCAGGGATTACTCCGACGAGATTCACGCGGGCCATTGAGCCGGGGAGCGGTCGACCGCGGAATCAAAATCTCTCGGGCGAACAGGCCCGGAAGGAGGATCCCTCGGGACGGACTATCGCGATTCGATCATTCTGGGCGTCGACCGGATCCTGTTCAGGGCCAATACCAGCCCGTAGTGGACGGGAGCGTTCCCTTCACCGGGGTGTTGGGACCGCCGGTGGAAGCCACCAGGTCCAGATGATCCGAGGTGGTGCCGGTGCGAATCTCCACGGTCAGCAGGCCGTTCTCCGGGCCCTGCACCAGATCGCAGGAGAGGCTGTGCGCCGGGATCGTGTACTCGGCTGGAGTGGTGCCCGACACTGCCTGAAGCTTGCCGTCGACTTTGAGATGTCCGGTGAAGGACACCGGAGTGGCGCTGGTCAGGCTGACCACGAATTCGCGGGAGGAACGGGAGTGGCTTTGGCAGCCGGAAACCACGAAGGCCGTGGCGACGATGGGAAGCAGGAGGAGACGGTTATTCATGGTGGAATTCAGCGGGCTTGGCGGACCCGGACGGTGTAGGTCGCGGCCTTGTTGTTGAGGGAGGTGAAGTTGAGGGTTTCCATTCCGTTCTCGGTCAGAATGACATTCTCCCACGGTGTTTCATCTCCCGTGGAGAATCCCGTGGCATCCTTGAAGACGCATTGAACCTGGACCTGGATGCGGCGGTTCTCGCGATTCTGCAGCACGCAGGAGACTTTCAACCGTCCGTCCTCCAGGCGGGTTTCCTGCAGTCCGCTGCTGGTGACGGAACGCTGCGCGCCGGGATCCATCAACGCAAACTTGGCGGACATTTCCTGGCTGCTTTGGCTGCTGTCGGCCGGGGCGTACGCCCCCTGATGGCTGGCGCAGCCGGACAGGAGGCCGGTGGCCAGCGTCAGCGCGAAAAAAGTGCGTGCGGATTTCATGTCGGAGTCAGGTGTTGCGATCACTGAGGAAGAGCACGGTGTCCCGTCCGGTCACCACCTGAAAGCGGGCCTCGCGGGTGACAAGGACCTTTCCGGAGGGCGACTGGAATTCGATGGTGGCAGAATAATCGCCGGGTGCCAACCGCAGGGAGGCAAAGGCCAGCAGGTTGGGCAGGTTCTTCCACTGGCGGGTATCCGCCTCAGGTGTTGTGGCGGCACTCACCACCGTGCTGACCAGTCCGGCCAGGGCGATACCCATGCCGACATTGCGCGAGGTGTTGGAGTTGCCCGCGATGGCCACCGAACTGCCCGCGATGATGGCAGCGGTGCCGAGGGTGGCGGTCGTGCCCTTGAACACCGCCTTGCCCTGCAAAATATGATCCATGACGCGCCCGCCGCGAGTGGTGGCCTGATAGGTCAGATCATCGAAGGGTCCGATTTTCACCGTCTGATCGGCGACCTTGATGACGGCGACCGGGTCCGGGGCGCTTCCCGGACGAAACTTCAACTGCTCCCCGTATTCGCCCGCCGCGTATTTGACCGGTCCCTGGCCCATCTCCAGAAAGAACAGAACGTTTGCCTGGGGGTCGTAGGGGGAGGGACGGTTGAGTCGCGCGTTGGTCTCGGCGCGGCGCCAGAGGTCGTTTCCATCGCCGCCCAGTTTGGTGGTGGCCAACCCATCCAGATAGTCGACCAGGACCCAGTCGCACTGATATTTTCCATTCTCCGGATCGGCGTCCTGAACCGCCGCGCTTTTGAAGGCCGCCCGGGCGTTGTCCGGTTCGCCGTCCATCCAGTACAGAATTCCCCGGTAATAGTAGGCCATCACCCGTTCGTAGGGTTCGCCCCGGAATGACTTTACCGACTCCGCATTGAAGTAGCCCCGCGACTCGCGGGCGGAGGCGTCACCGGCCGTGTTCGAACCGAGTTGCAGCAGGGCCGCATCCAGGTCGTTGCGGGCCAATTCGTAGTTGCCGGCCCTCAGCGCGGTAAGGCCGGATTCATACTGGGTCAGGATGCGGTTGCGCCTGGCCTGCTCCTCGGGGCTGATGGAGGCGCAACCGGCAAGGCCCAGCAGGATTACCAGCCCTGTGGTGAGATGAAGCAGACGGAAGGTCACCGGTAGGCGGCGTCTTCCACCGACTGCTTCTTCATCTCGGCGGAGTTTTCCCATAGGATGTCGCTGGTGCGGGGATCAATGAGCTGAAACGTGTACAGCACATAGTCGCTCACTCCACCCTTGGCCTGGGTGGTCATTCCCTGGAGTTTGCCGGTGAGGAAGAAATCCGCACCCTTGAACTCCTGAACGTTGGGGTTGGTGTTCGAGGTGAGTTTTCCCTCCTGCTTGAGGGCCCGCTCCTGTTCGAGCGAGGTCATCCGGTCCCGCGCCAGGAAGCGCATCTTGCCCTGCGCCTGGGTATTCAACAGGGCGCGGATGCGGGTCGTGAAGATGTCCTTGTTGATGGGGAACCGGGTTTCGTTCTCCACCGGCAGCAGCACGATGCGGGGCGGGGCGGGGGTGAAGTTCTGAATCTCGGGGGTGCCCAGGAGGCTGCGAGCCATCTTGTCGGTGACTGCCACCAGGTCCTGCGATTCGATACCGGAACCGGCAATGAATCCCTGCTCATCGGGCTTCAGCACCGTCACCGGGACCCCCGAGGGGTTTTGAACGCCCGAGGCGCATCCGGACACCAGCCACGCGGTGATCCCCACGGCGGCAAGAACGTTGAGTCGCTGCTTCATACGCAGGAGACAAAAGAACAGTTCCATGGCCGGGTCAACTGGGGATCCGTACGGCCACCGGGGCCACCACCGGGTTTCCCGGCGGAAGCCTTCGGGGCTCTAAGCCGGAACCTGCAGATGAATTGGGGAGCGTGCGCCCCCGCGTGCGCTCCCCAGAAAATCGACCGCGTGGATCCGTCAAGTAGAAGATCCGGGCGACCGTGCCCGGGATTATGTTCCCCGCGACAGTCAATCTTATGATTTCGAATGTAATCAAATTGGAAATGACACAGGCGTGGTGACTCCCCTGTTTGGGGTGTGTCAAGCATCATCATAATTGCTTGTCATAGCATCGTTCCAAGATAAGATGCCCATCCGTAATGAAACGTGATCCTCTGAAACAATTCGTCGTCCTGCGTGAGTCCCTCCTCAAGCGGCAAGCTCAACTTCAGGACGAACTCACCAGCATCAACGCGGCTCTTGGAGTGGCCAATGCGGCTGTGGCTGCTGCTCCCATCGCCTCGGAATCCGCCCCTGTGGCGAAGGCGCTGGGACGCCCCCGCGGACCCCGCCGCGGTGGCAAGCGCGCGCAGAATTCCATGTCGCTGAAGGAGGCGGTTCTTACCGTGACCAAGGCCAAGGCACTTTCCAAGCCGGACATTCTGACTGCCGTCGCCAAGTTGGGATATCAGTTCACGGCCAAGAGCCCGATGAACTCGCTCAACACGCTGCTTTACACCGACAAGCAGATCAAGAACACCGACGGCAAGTTCGGGCCGGCCTGATTCATTGCCCCAATCAATGGTGGAGCCCGCCTTCGAGGCGGGCTTTTTATTCTCTCTGACCACGGTTTCCCAAAGGCGATTCCCATGCTCGCTCGACGCGTC
This sequence comes from Verrucomicrobiota bacterium, assembly GCA_039796255.1. Lineage (GTDB taxonomy): Bacteria > Verrucomicrobiota > Verrucomicrobiia > Limisphaerales > UBA9464 > UBA9464. The sequence goes on from JBDKKE010000544.1 coordinate 9,502, forward strand.
ATTCCCTGTCTGGATGTCCATGCAGGAAAGGTCACCCGGGGGGTGCAGTTTGGGAGGGCTGAGGATGGCGGATTGCGCGTTGTGGGGGATCCGGTGGAACTGGCAGTTCGCTACAATGAGCAGGGCGCCGATGAGATGGTGTTCTTTGACATCACCGCCAGCTCCCAGGGGCGTGCGACGATCATCGACGTCATTGAGCGGACAGCGGATCGCTGCTTCATGCCGCTCACGGTGGGAGGGGGTATTCGGACGGTGGAGGACATGGGCGCGATGCTTCTCGCCGGGGCCGACAAGGTGAGCATTAACTCTTCCGCCCTGGCCCGACCCGAACTGATTCGGGAGGGGGCGGAGAAATACGGCAGTCAATGCATCGTGGTGTCGATTGACGCGCGCAGGATCGGACCGGATCGCTGGGAGGTTTTTGCCAAGGGTGGGCGTGAGGCCACCGGGCTTGAGGCCGTTGACTGGGCGCAGCGCGCCGTGGCCATGGGCGCGGGGGAGGTCGTCTTGAATTCAATTGATGCGGACGGCACCCACGCGGGGTTTGACCTGGAAATCACCCGCCGCGTCAGTGAATGCGTCGGAGTGCCGGTGGTGGCCAGCGGCGGTGCGGGCACGCTGGAGCACATGGCGGAGGTCCTTCTGGCCGGGCGGGCTGACGCAGTCCTGGCCGCGGGAGTCTTCCACTCGGGGAAGTTCACCGTCGGGCAGGTGAAGGATTTTCTCGGGCGCCAGGGAATCCCGGTGCGCCCGGCGCTTTCGTGATATGAATTCCCTGCTGTGTCTCCTGGCCTCCAAGTAAAGTCCCCTCTCACTTCCGTGAACTTCTACGATCAACTGAAATGGAACGCTGAGGGTCTGATCCCGGCGATCGTGCAGGAACAGGCCACCGGACGTGTTCTGATGATGGCCTGGATGAACCGCGCCTCGCTGGAGAAAACCGTCGAGACTGGACGGACCTGGTTCTGGAGCCGGTCACGGAAGAAGTTCTGGATGAAGGGTGAGTCCAGCGGGCATGTGCAGGTGGTGAAGGATCTGTCCTTCGACTGCGACGGAGACACGCTGCTCATTCAGGTCGAGCAGACCGGGGCGGCCTGCCATGAGGGATACCGCAGTTGTTTTTTTCGCAGCACGGGGGCGGCTGGGACGTCTTGGACGGTCACTGAACCGCGATTGGAGACTCCCGAGCAGATCTACGGCTCGAAGTGAAGTGACGCGATACCCGCGACAACCGCGGAACCCGGCCCGTCATGCTGCGCTCCGCCCTCGATGAGTTTGTTCCCTTCGGGTCTTCCGGATGGTGGCTGCTGGCCGGCCTGCTCGCCATCGGACGCACCTGCGATCTGTCGTCCACCTATCTGGCGACGCCGCACCTGATGCTGGAGGGGAATCCTCTGGCGCGCCGACTGGGCTGGCGTCTGGGCCTGCCGGTCAACCTGCTCGTGGTGCTTTTGACAGCCGCCTGGCCTCTGCTGGCGATCTCCCTCACCACCACCAGCCTGCTGGTGGCGGCCCGCAATCTTCAGTCCGCCTGGCTCATGCGCTCGATGGGCGAACGGGCGTACCGTCACTGGATGGCCGAGCGCCTGGCTGAGGGACCGTGGTGGCTGGCATGGCTGTGTTTTCTGGGGGAGGGGACCCTGGTGGGAATGGTCGGACTGGCCCTGCTGTG
>JBDKKE010000545.1:0-10622 GCA_039796255.1 Verrucomicrobiota bacterium
ATCAAGTTCCTCCGCTGGCTACGCCATGCCCTCGCCACAAACCTCGCGGAAACCCTCGCTGTGACTCGCCTTCGACGTCTCTACGCCCGCCTTTGAGCCCATTCATATGAACACCGATGCGGCGCAGCCTGGCGGCCTTTTCCATCTCAAAACCAAGCAGCACCTCTTTTGGTAAGGAATCGGACAGACGAAAGGTAACGAAGTAGGAAGCCCCCTCGCGTTTGACGTGCGGAAGGTAACCACGGTTGTGGACGCCGGAGCGAAGCGGATTGGTATCGGCGTCTTTAACGCCATCCGCACACAGCTGATGTCGCGTGCGCTCCAGACCGGGATTCGAGTCGTCTGCAGGGACGGGGTGCATGGGCAATTCTTGGGAATCAACTTCGGAAAATCCAGCGCCGGGTGTGCGCCGTAGCGCAGGTTTCCTAACCTGCTGTACCGCCGATCTCCGAATCGGCATGGCGTGACCATGACCGGCGCGTCGGGAGTTCGTGCGGCGCGCAGGTTAGGAAACCTGCGATACAGCAGACTGGGACGTCTGCGCTACAGGAGGAGCCGTGCGGCAACGACGCGGTGGACATGATCTTGGGCGTCCCGTGCTTCGGCTGCACCCCGAACAGGCTTCCTGAACGGATCGACGGCGTGCGGAAGAAGCACGACCTCAAAGCACTGGCAGCGCGATTGACTGCGGGGAGACGCACGAAGTGTTCGCGCCCCTGTTAAAGAGACAGGTTCATAGTCTCTCACGGAAGATTTTGAATCCAGTCGCGGCGTCTCGGCGAACTCTCCAGTGACAGCCCGTCGGGCTGAAACTTGTTGAAACCGAGAACGCACATGAAAACTAAATCGCTCCTCATCACTTCCACCTTCGCTGCTGCGCTCTTCTATGGCGCTTCCGCTTCCGACTGCGCCACGAAGGCGACGTCGAAGAACCCCATGAAATCGGGCACGAGCCTCGTCGAGGTCGCCGTGGCGGCTGGCCAGTTCAAGACGCTGGCGGCGGCTCTCAAGGCGGCGGACCTGGTCGACGTCCTTCAGGGCGACGGGCCCTTTACCGTGTTCGCCCCGACGGATGCGGCGTTCGCCAAGCTGCCCAAAGGCACGGTGGAGACGCTCCTCAAGCCTGAGAACCAGTCGAAGCTGCAGGAAGTGCTCAAGTATCACGTGGTCGCCGGCCGGGTGTTGGCCAAGGAGGCATTGAACGTCGGGACGGCTCCCACCTTGGCCGGGGAACCAGTGCGGATCTCGCTGGTGGACGGGCGGCTGCAGATCAATCGATCCAAGGTGCTGACGACCGATCTGCTGGCGGGCAACGGTGTGATTCACGTGATTGATACCGTCCTGATGCCGGGTGACGCGCAGCGCATGATGAGCGCGGTGCCGCCGAAGGATCTGGTCACTCTGGCGATCGAGCGGGGAACCCCGCTGTTCAACCACGGCCAGAGCAGCGCATGCGCGGCCATTTACGAGGTCACGGCGACGGCGTTGATCCGGCTGCCGGATGACCAGGTGTCCGTCGCCGCCAAGACCGAGCTGAGCCGGGCTCTTGATCGGGCGGACAATCAGGGCGCTGAAGACAAGGCCTGGACGCTGCGGCGGGCTTTGGATGCCACCCTGGCGCGGCTGAACTGAGGCCACGGTTCTCACCTCACCTCACCTCACCCCGGTTTCCCACTCGAATGGCGGCCGATGCCACTTTCGTTAATCCACGTGGTGTTTCTGTCTCCGGATTCGTAGCGTCACCCCGCCCCTGGATGCCTGGCCGGCATCCGGGGGCTGCTTCTGATTTCGTGAACCAACCCGTCCTGCTTCAACGTGTGGCCGCCGGCGAACGGACGGCCATGGAAGAGTGCCTCGGGCAGTTTGGGCCTTTAGTGTGGGCGGCGGCCCGGAGGTTCCTGGGGAACTCGCCGGAGGCGGAGGATGTCGTGCAGGAAATCTTCATCGAACTCTGGCGCAAGGCCGACCGTTACGAACCCGCGCTGGGCTCGGAGGTGACTTTCATCATGACCCTGACGCGGCGCCGCCTGCTGGACGCCCGACGCCGGTGGGCGCGGCAGCCGGAGGTGACCCCACTGGACGACGCAACCGAGGTGGCGGCCGAGCCGATGGCGCTGGAGGGGCCGGATGACGAAGCAATGCGGGCGCTCGCCGCCCTGAGGGCGCTGCCGGCGGAGCAACAGCGGGTGCTGGAGCTTTCATTGCGGGACGGCTTTTCCCACGGTGAGATTGCCGCCCGGCTGACGATGCCGCTGGGGACGGTAAAGACATTGCTGCGCCGCGGACTGGGCCGGCTGCGGCAGGCCTTGGAATCGGAGGTGATCCCGTGAATGGCGACGAATCTCAAATTGAACCCCGGCAACCGCTGGTGGACGAACTGACTGAGGGCCCGGTTTCGCCTCCCGAGGCGGCCGCATGGGAACGGGCGGCGGCGGCGGCCCACGCTGGGTTGATCCTCGAGCGCCCGATCGAAGCGTTGCCGGCGGGGTTGGAGGCGAAGCTGCGCCGGGGAGTCGCGGATTTTGCGAAGGACGACGGCCGGGTTGTCCGTCCCTCTTTCCGTCGCTCGGCACTGGCGTGGTCCGGTTGGTTGGCGGCGGCGGCCTCCCTTGCCCTGGCCGCCTCCCTCTGGCTGGATTCAGGAAGAAGATCGGGGGCCTCCACAGGTCCTGACCTGGCGGCACGTCTGGAGCGGGTCGAAGCCGCGCCCGACGTGATCCGGGTGCCGTTCAGCGCAGGTTCCGCAGAGGAAGGGCAGGCAGGGGGCGAGGTGGTCTGGAGCACCGGCCGGCAGGAGGGGTTCCTGCGCCTGCGCGGCGTTCGGGTCAACGACCCCCGGATGGCACAGTATCAACTTTGGATCGTGGATCCGTTGCGGGACGCCAAATTCCCGGTGGATGGCGGCGTCTTTGACGTGGCGGGTGGCGACGTGGTGGTGCCCATCGAAGCCAAACTGCGCATCCTGTCGCCGACCGCGTTTGTCGTGACTCGCGAACAGTCCGGCGGCGTGGTGAAATCACAGGCAGCCCAGCCCGTGCTGCTGGCGACAGTGAAGTGACAGAGTGACAGGGCGGGCGGCTTCCGATGTGCGTCTCTGGCTGGCGCCGCGACGGAAGGGTTGGATCTGGCTGAGGTGCTGAGGTGCTGAGGTGCGGCGCGTTGGATCGCCACCCCGGCATCGAGAGGGAGGTGCTGGCCGAGGGGCACCCGCGTTCTCGGCGACGCTGGCGGACAACCGGCGGCCCGGCGGCTCATCCCGCTAGCGGGGACCCGATTCCCTGGCCCCCTTCTCCAGCACGTTCTCCATCTCGTCGTCGTCGTCCATCTGGATCGAGCGCATCCGACGGGCGGCGCCATAGTCGGGGTCCTTCGGATCTTTGGCTTTTTCGGGGTCGAAAATGCGCGGATCGACCGACCGGACGGTGTAGGGAGTGAAGTCCGGAGTGGTGGTGAAGCAGTCGGAGAGGTCGTTGGCCAAGGCATCGAAGAGGTTGAGGGGTGGCAGGCCGAAGATCTCATAGAGCGTCCGGTGCATGCTCACGATGGTGGTGTGGCGGTGGGACACATGGCCGCGTTTCACCCACGGGCCGATGGCGAGCAGGATGCTGCGCTGGGCGTCCACATGGTCGGGTTCGCCGCCGGAGTCGTCCTGTGTCACAAAGATGACCATGTTCTTCCAATAAGGCGTGTGGGAGAGGTATTCGACGATGCGCCCCAGGGCGAGGTCGTTGTCGGCCATCCAGGAAGCGAGGTAGGGGTAGCCCTTGTCGGGCTTGGGGTCGGCCCCGTGGTCGTTGCAGATCGCGATGTTGATGAACGACGGGAAGCGGCGCAGGCCGTGCCGATAGCGGCGGTCCACGTCCTTCATGAACCAGTGGGCGCGATACTGGTCGGGGATGTTCATGTTGAAGATGGGGAAGCCGAAGCAGGTGTTGTCGTAGAGCGCCTTGGGCATCGGGACGTTGACCACCTCGCGTGCGCCGGTGGGCGATTCGTCCTCATCCTCCAACACCCCGGGGAACTCGAAGCCCTCGCCATAGTTGCGGAAGCGGACGCGGTGGCGGTCGAGGTGGTCCCACATCGAGCCGGCCTCGGGGTAGTCTTCCGGAATCAGCGAACCGTTCGACCCCATGGAGTAGCGGCGGCCTGGCGCGGAGCTGTCCTTCTTGAACGACCAGCCGACGGAGTAGGTCATCTGCATGAGGTTGTTGGGCTGCACGCCTACCAGCCAGCGGTGCCCGACCCCGGAGGCCTCCGGTTCCATGTAGAAGTTGTCGCTGACGCTAAACTGCCGGGCGAGGGCGTTGTGGTTGATCATCACGGCGACATTCGTCAGCGATGGCTGGCCCTCCTGCCGGATGGTCTGGTGCAGGCCCCAGCGGAGCAACGCGGGGTCATGTCGTGCCCCGGGGATGCGGTCAAAGACGGCGTCGAAGGTGTGGTTCTCCTTGGTGATGAAGACCACGTATTTGATCTGTTCGGATGCCTTGCCCGCGACGGTGGGGACGACGGGCGAGGACATGGAGGAGCGATCCGCCTCGTGGTCGGTGATGCCGTTGTAGGCAAGCACCCGCTCCGTCAGCGCGGGCAACTCGGCGTCGGCCGGAACGTCGAGGACGCTCAACACGCCGCGCATGCCGAGGAAGTCGCTCTTGGGCACCTGCGTCCCGGCGTTGGGACCGTTGCCGAAACCGCGGAAGCAGATGCAGGCCAGGGATCGGCCATCGGGTGAGACCGCGATCCGGTACGGATACCAGGCGGTGGGGATGCGGCCGAGGACGCCGAGGTCGCGGGTGTCGAGGACGGCAATCGAGTTCAGGCCCATCTCCGCGACATACAGGCGGGTTCCGTCGGCAGAGAGGGCCATGCCCGCGGGGCTGACACCGCGGAGCCCCGAAACCAGCGGTGATGGCGTGAGGCGCCGTGCGGCGGTCACGGCCCGGGTGCGCAGATCGATCCGCTCGATCAGGTCGTTGTTGCCGTTGGAGACGAACAGCGCGTTGTCAGTGGCGACGAGGTAATTGGGCGCGCTGCCGCCGACGGTTTTGCCGTTCTCGGCGGGAGCGCCCATGAGCAGGCCCGTCTTCAGGCGGTCGGTCACCTTCGGCCGGCTGGGATCCGCGACATCGAGGCCCCAGACCGAGAACGATTCCGGCACATTAGGTTCGCCCAGTCCGGGAATCCGGCGGCCTTCGAATGTGACTCCGTCCCGAGCTTCACGGCTGGGAAAACCAAACGGGGGGCGCGTGATCCCGCGGGGGTCGAACTTCGGATCCGTGGTGGCCGGGACTGGCGAATACTCGAATACCCCGATGTTCGCGGCCCAAACCTCCTCGCCGGCGATGGCAAGTGCATACGGATACCGCCCCACCGGAGTCGAGCCGACGACCTGGCGAGTGGCGGCATCGAGGATGGCGACGCGGAAGTTGGCGACATCGGCGCAAAAGACGTGGCGCCCGTCGGCACTTACGCGGACGTCCACGACGAAGCTGTCCTCAAACCGGCGGCCGCCCAACTCCACATTAAGGTCGACCTGCCCGACCTGCTTTCCCGTCGCGGTTTCGAACCAGTTCACTCCACCGTCCTCGCCGGCGCTCCACCAGAGCCACTGGCCGTCGGGCGAGAAATCTGCACCGCCCGTCGTCCTGCGCTGCTTCTTCCCAGCCGGGTTCGGCGGTTGGATGACCTTAAAGCCCGGCTCGGCACCGCGCCAGTTGCTGACCAGAGTGCCGGTGCTGTCGGTGGCGACGAAGAGCAGGGCTCCATCCCGGCTCATCGCCAGTCCATGGGGATTCCGCGGCAGCGGGAAGTGGCGGCCCTCGGGTCGCAGGTGCCGTCCATTGGAGAGGATCGTGAGACCTTCCGGATCATGGGTGGCGTAGGTTTCCACCGAAGGGGCGTGCAGATACGGCCGCTTGGGCGGCTTGGTTCCCGCCGCGAAACCGTTCGAACCGGAGGAAAGCCCAAGCACGAGAAGGGCGGTCATCGGAAGTCGGCGGTCTGGCCAAATCTCAAAGGGTCCCATGAGTCGAAGAATGGGGTGGACGGCCCGCGCCCGCCAGTGGGGCTCTGTGTCGATTTGGCGAACGAGTGGAGTTTGCGGATCGGTATTTGGTTGTGGGCAACTCGAGGGGACTCGGCTGGGCACTTGGGTCGGGGAGCGGCACCTGGATCAGGCTCGGAAGGCGACGGAGTTCGCGGCGATGGCGCGAATCCCGCCCAGTGGGTGGCTGAGGGCGAAGGTTGGCCCCGGGGAGCCTGGTCTGGGCCAGGACGGAGACCCTGCCAGGGCGCCTCAGCGCTCCCGACCCAGAGGACTCCCGAGCAATCCCTCCTCGACCGCGGCGGAAGCCGTCAGTACTGTCCCTACATATCCCGAAACTGCCCCGAGCGCGCGGGTTCAGGCAGCGGGACATGATCACCATCCGGTGCCGCCCCCATCACCATGGACAGCAGTCATTTGTTCGCACTTCCCTCTGCGAATCACTTTGAAACTGATGCCCCAATCCTCTCGTTCCCGATGAAGACACACCCTCGTTTGAACCTCGATCCCCGTCCGGCTTGCCGGAGCTCACTCCCCCTGTTCCGCAGCGGTCTTGACGCCCTCATGGCGGCGCTGGCCCTGCTGGCACTGCTGGGCGGACCGTCGGACGCCCTGGCACAGTCCGACAACTTCGACTCCGGCACGCTCGGCAGTCAGTGGACGGCGTACCAGTTCTTCCCCCAGAGCTACACCTTTGTCCCCTCCGGCAGCGGCAAGGCACTGCGCATCCAGGCCAATCCGGTTCCTGAAGCCGCACCCGCCGCGGCGGCCATCGCCCAGACCAATGTGTACACCAATTTCTACGTGGCCCTGGATGTGGTGGACTGGGCCATCAAGGACCAGGCCGTGGTTCTGCTGGGCCAGTGGACCCTGGGTGGGTCCGACGGCCTGTCGGAAGGCACCGGAATGATTCTGAATTACGACGTGGCCCAGGACGGCGAGAATCCGGGAGACCGAAAGGGTGGCCAGTTCCAGATCAATTCCATCGCCCCCGGATTTGATGCGGCCACCAAGGCCGCTGCAGACATCACCCTGGAGCCGGGACGCTCCTATCGCCTGGTATTTCAGGGGGTGGGCACCGCCTACACCGGCAAGGTGTACGATCTTCAGGATCTCACCACGCCGCTGGTGACGCTCCATGTCGAGGACGCCACCTATTCCACGGGGCTGTGCGGTTTCCTATCCTTCAGCCGCAACGGCACGGTCGGGGTCACCGACGTGACCATCGACAACTACTTCGCGGGCGCGACCGACTCCAATCCTGCCCCGGCACCCGCCCTGGCGCACCCGGTGGAGGGCACGCCGATGGTGGTCACCCGGACTCCCGCCAGCCGGTTCGCCAACTTCCACCCGGTCGCCTCCGGAATCAGTTTCCAGGCGAGGACCTTCACCGCCGCCCAAATTGACGCGGCCGCCACGAAGTTCTTTCTGAACGGGGCGGACGTCTCGGCGTCCCTGGCTCCCCTCCCTGCCAATGGCTCCACGGCCAGTTTCACCGCCGCCGCTGGCACACTGGCCCCCAATCAACTGTACGCCGCCCGCATTGAACTGCAGGACACCACCGGCACGCTTCGCTCCACCAACACCTTCTGGTTCGACACCTTCACCGACGCTTACGTGGGGACGGCGCCGGTCCGGACCATTGAAGCTGAGGACTACAACTACGACAGCGGGAAGTATCAACTGGGAGGGATTCCTGTTTCCGGACTGGACACCAATGGAGCCCAGGTGGGCGGCAACGGCGTTGGGTACTACAACCTCCTGGGCACCCCCGAAGTGGACTACTTCAAGCCCGGCGGAACCTTCAATGCGGCGCTCGCGGAATACCGTACGGAAGATCGGGTTCAGATCACCCAGGGTTCCGCGCTGATCGGCGGGCGCGATGAGGCGGGCGACATTGTGGACGCCGTCACTTCGGCGACGGATCCCTATCGCATCAATGACACACAGCGTTCCCAGTACACGGCGGCAAAGGTGCTGGAATACGTGGTTCGACTGACCTCCCCTGGCGACTGGATGAACTACACCCGCGACTTCGCTGCCGGAAACTACAACGTGTACCTGCGCTGCGGCAGTTTTGGTTCCACAACGGCCTATCTGGATCAGGTAACCGGTGATTCCACGGCGACCAACCAAACCACGGTTCGCCTGGGAACGTTCGAGGTAGGCAACCATCTCATGCGCCTGAACTACCGGTACGAACCGCTCACCTCCGGCGGTGCGCCCGCCGTGGTCAATCTCTCCGGCACCAACACGCTCCGTCTGACGATGGGAGGCACCGAGAGCAAGGACGCCCGGCTGGTCTCACTCGATTACCTGCTCCTGATTCCCGCCGCGGCGACCACGAGTTCGACGGTGTTCGACGACTTCAATGACGGGAACGACACCGCCAACCCGGCGTGGGACCACTATGACCCGATCGGCGGCGTCACCGCGCCTCCGGCGACCTTCACCTTCCCGGACGGCCACTATCGGATTATCGCCCCGGCCCAGCAGGCCGCTGAGTGCGACGCCGGCCCCGCCCGCGCCGGCAGTTTTGTGAGCAATGGCGGCTACGAAAACTTCTACGTCTCCGCCGACCTGGTGGACTTCGACGACACCGTCCGTCAGGCGTTTGGTGTCGCGGCGCGCATCACCACCCCGGGACTCGGAACCACCGGGGGATACCTCTTTAGTTGGGAGCCAGGAAACGGGGTGCTGCCCGGTGAAACCAATGGGGATCTTGATATCTCCCTCCTGGTGAACGAGGCCGCCGTTGCACAGATTGAGACCGTTCCCAGTGCACTGCATCTCACCAAGGGCAAGAGCTACCGATTTGTCTTCGCGGGCAGCGGCAACAACTTTGAAGCCCGGGTCTATGAACTGCCGGACATCACCAACCCTCTCATTGTTCTGCCCGGCACGGATCCCGAGAACACCTATCCCGCAGGCCTGGTGGGCTTGATCGTTGCCAGCAACGAGGACTGCGCGGTCGGCGCCGATGCCACCTGGGATAACTTCCTCGCCACGACCGCCGAGCCCGACCTCGCGGTCAGTCTCACGGGAAGCTCGGTCACCCTGACGTGGCCTGCGATTCCCTTTGTTCTCCAATCCTCACCGAGTCTCACCACCCCGGTCTGGACACCCATCACCAGCGGGATCTCGGAAGCCGGAGGCCAGAAATCCTACAGCACCCCCGCTGACGGCAGCGCGTTCTACCGCCTGACTTACCCGTAACGGGAAGAATGTGCCCTGGCGAAGCGTCACCTCCCGCTCGCCATCCGTTTGCCAGTAACGGCGCCTCGGTGTTCGCGGCCGCAATCCTCGGGTTGCAAGCTGCCGGAACAAGAGGCGCCGTTTTTCATTTCCACAGGCAGTGGGAGTTTCATTGCGCCCGGGAATTCCAACCCATGAACCTATAAAATGACCAGTTCATGGTCCGGTAGGGCGAGGCTCCTGCCGAGCCGTCCGCGCAACTGCGGTTGACGTGATGCGCACCCAGCCGTCGGTGGCGGGGGTCCACGTCCACCACACGGTTCCTTCGGTGAAGGACGGCCGGAGTTCTGAGGGCTCGGTGGTGGCGTCCGCTTTGGTGGAGGCCCGTTCTACGGGAAGGGCCGCGGGCAGTGCCAGGGCGCCCGCGAAGTCATCGTTGACCGGCGCCCCCAGGACCCGGGGCGCGGACGCCGTCCAGGGAGGCAGGGCCGTGACGAAGAGGAGAACGCGGCCGCGGAGGGACTTCTTCGAAGGCATTCCCAATCAGGAGCGGACCCGCCCGGGAATCGTCAGCCGGCCATTGGGGGAATCAGGGGCGGCGTCCCACGGCCGGACTTCCGGAAGTTCATGGGCACGCCGCTGGAAGATTCGCAGAGGGGGTGCATGATGGATGGGTGAACATTCCTGCGCGGTTCCTTCCATTGCTGGCCCTGGCTCTGGCTGCACTGCCGGTCGGGTGCGCCACCGCGACCCGACCCCAGCCGCTCCAGACGGTTCCGCGCGTCGACCTGGACCGGTTCATGGGGCGGTGGAATGTCATTTCCCATGTCCCCAACTTGTTGGAGAAGGGCAAGGTCGCGACGGCGGACATCTACGCGCGGCGGCCGGATGGACGGATCGACAACATCTTCGTCTTCCGCAGGCGGTCGCTCGATGCGCCTGAGAAACGGTGGAATGGCGTCGCGTGGGTGACCGATCCGCAGAGCAATGCGAGGTGGAAGGTGCGCCTGTTCTGGCCGTTCACCGCCGATTATCTGATCCTGGAGCTGGATCCCGACTATGGCTGGGCGGTGGTCTCGAATGGGGGTGGTGACCTGGTCTGGGTGCTGGCCCGGGAAACGTCGCTGCCGGAGAACGTTTACCAGGCCATCCTGGAACGCCTCCGCCGTCAGGGCCTCGAGGTGGAAACCCTGGAGAAGGTTCCCCAGCAGCCCCCGCCCTGAAACAGCGCTAACGTTGGGCGGATGCCGTCATAAAGAGACGATAAAGTGACAGGTTCATTCTGTACCTTTCGGGATAAAATGACAGGTTCCTGGTCCGGTAGGGCGAGGCTCCTGCCGAGCCGTCCGTGCAACCGTGGTCGACGTGGTGGTGACTCCACAGG
>JBDKKE010000546.1:0-10739 GCA_039796255.1 Verrucomicrobiota bacterium
TACCAGACCTCTCGGAATAAGAAGCTCCAGACTGAAAAAGTGGAGAAGAAGAAGTATAATCCCGCCCTTCGGCGGCATACGTTGCACCGCGAAATCAAGTAAGCCATGCCTCGCAAGACCAAGCTCGACGAAACGAAGTCCAAACGTCGCACGTCCTCGCGTACTCCGCGCGTGAAGCCCAAGGTGGACTTCACCATCGACGCCATTGACTTCAAGAACGTCGCCCTTCTCCGTCAATACGTCACCGAGAACGGACGCATCCTCCCCCGCAAATACACTGGATTGCCAGCAGCCTATCAGCGCCGCCTGTCCACCGCGATCAAACGTGCGCGCCAGATGCTGATGATGAAGTGATTTGACAGCTACCGGACCAACCCGCCGCTTTGCCGGCGGGTTTTTTCTTTCCCTCATGGTGGTGCTATTTGCAAACGCGCCGCAAATCGGCCAACCTTGCGGCATGCGTTGCTGCTGGGGTCGTTGGATCGGATTCTGGTTACTGATCCTAGGACTGCCTGGGGTGGCGGCCGAGGGGAAGCGCCCCCGCATTCTGACCTCGATCCCTCCCCTCTATTCCTGGGCCACCAACGTCGCTGGAGCATTTGCGGACGTCGACAATCTCCTTCCTGCAGACATTGGGCCACACGAGTATCAATTTCGACCGCGGGATCTTAGGAAGATCCGTGCAGCGGACATCATCCTTCTCAACGGTCTGGGATTGGAGTCCTGGTTTTCCAGGACCATTCTGGCCACTGATCCCACCGCAGCTCGTAAGGTGATTGAGGTGGCGGCCGGGATTCCGACCAACTTACTGATCTACAATATCCCCGAACTGCACCTGGAAGGAGGAACTGCGGAATCACACCAGGATCACGGTCACGGTTCAGCCAACCCCCATGTTTGGCTGGATCCTCAGTTCGCGAAAATTGCCGTCACCAACCTACTGACTGCCCTGCAGCGGATGGATGCGGAACACGCGCCGGACTACGCGCGCAACGCCGCCCAATACATCGAACGATTGGAGCTCCTGGATCACGACATCCGCTCCAGTCTGGCCAAACTGCCGAAAAAGGATGTCATCACTTTCCACGATGCCTTCCCCTACTTCTGCCGTCGTTACGGACTCAACCTGGTGGGAGTGATCGAGGAGGTCCCGGGAACCTCCCCGTCGCCCCGCTACCTGGCCGACCTCTCCGCCGTCATTCGCAGCCGGAAGGTAGGGGTCCTCTTTGCCGAACCGCAGTTTGATCCCCGACTTGCCCGACAGCTTGGGCGCGACCTCGGCGTCACGGTTGCCCTGCTGGATACGCTGGAGACAGGTCGCCTCGGGCCCTCATTCTATGAGGACAACCTCCAAGCCAATCTGCGGGTTCTGCAATCCTCGTTGAAGTAGCCATGCCGGACATTCACTTCCATCCGGGGGGACTCGCGCTGGAAGTTCGCGGCCTCCGCGTCACCCTGGGAAATACCCCTGTCCTGCGGGGCGTCGATTTTCACGTACCTCGGGGGCAGGTCGTCGCCCTGATCGGACCCAACGGATGTGGCAAGACCACTCTGCTGCGCTGCCTCCTCGGCCTTCAGAGACCGGAGTCGGGCGAGATCCGGATTTTCGGCAGGCATATCACTGCGGAAGTTCTCCGCCGGGTAGGCTACGTTCCCCAGCGCCTTGCCCTCGACCAGAGTTTCATCTTGAGCGTGCGGGAATTCCTATGCCTCAAGCTCCGGGAGACCCGGCACTGGTTCTGGCAATCACGGCGAAAAACGGACGGACTGCTTCGAGCCGTCCTGCCTGAGTTTGAACTGGGCCCCCTGCTCGACCGACCAGTCGCCGGACTGAGCGGTGGCCAACTCCAGCGGGTTCTGATCGCCTTCAGCCTCCTGGGAAACCCCGAACTGCTCCTACTTGATGAACCGACAGCAGGCGTGGACACTCCAGGAGAAAACTCCTTCTACGAACTCATCACCCAGATCCACCAACGTCACCGTCTCACCGTGGTGCTGGTTTCCCACGATCTTTCCATGGTCTACCGGCACGCCGCCCGGGTCTATGCCCTCAACGGGGTGATCTGCTGCGAAGGCACCCCGGAAGAGGTGATGAGCGCCGATTCGCTCCGCCAGGCGTACGGAATCCATGTCACCCCGTACCATCACGAGCATGGTCCGGGACACCATCACGTACTCCCGCCCCAGCCGCAGGTTTAGTCCCGACCGAAGACCTCGATCCATGTTTTCCGAACCCTACATGCAGCGCGCGTTTCTCGCCGCGATTCTGCTGGGACCCCTGTGTGGCCTCCTAGGAGTCTTTGTCACCGCCCGCCGCATGGCGTTCTTCAGCGACACCGTGGCCCACTCCAGTCTAGCCGGCGTGGCCCTCGGACTCGCCCTGGGATTTCGAGATCCCACCTGGGTCATGGTGGGTGTCAGCCTGCTGGTCGCACTCCTGATTCTCTGGTTGCGTGAGCGGACGGATCTTTTGTCAGACACCATTATGGCCCTGCTGATGTCCACCTTTATGGCGGCAGGATTGATTGGCTACAGCCTGCTGCGTGGGTTTCGGGGAGATTTGGACCGCTACCTATTCGGGGATATCTTCAGCATCGGCCCCGAGGAGGTGGTACTCGCATTCATCCTCGCCATGGTCGTCTTTGGGTTGCTCTTTGTGTGGCTGAGTCCGCTCACCCTGCTGACTGTCCATCCTGACCTAGCCCACGTTACCGGACTGCCGGTCCGCAAATTGAACCTGGTTTTTGTGGTCCTTCTGACCCTTGTGGTCGCCATGAGCATCCGCCTTCTGGGAATCATTCTGGTCACTTCACTGGTGGTGATTCCACCCGCCACCGCACGCAATTTGGCGCGCAACCTCCGGCAGGAATCAATCCTGAGCCTGGCTGCGGGACTCCTTGGCGGAGTGGGAGGATTGATCCTAAGTTTCCAATTAAATCTGCCGGGGGGGCCCACGATCGTGGTGACCAGCAGCGCCCTCTTCGTCGTTTCCCTCGTCGGAAGCCACTGGCGGCAGCGACCGCCGCAACCGACATTGAGCAGGATATGAACAAGCCTTGCCCCTCGCATCCGCACCTCCACCGATTGGTGCAAACGCCGCTGGGTGAGTTGACCGACAAACTGCGGAAACACGCCCGCAAGATCACCGGACCGCGACAAGCCATTCTGGACGTCCTCCGCCGACACCAGCATCCCCTGGCCAACCGCGAAATCCACGAGGCACTGGGGGACCAGGGCTGCGACCTCGCCACCGTTTACCGAAACCTCCACACCCTCGAGGAAATGGGCCTCGTCCGCCGGTTCGATTTTGGGGATGGCGCAGCCCGGTTTGAACTGGTTCCAGAAGGAGAGGATGGCCACCACCATCACCTGATCTGCACTCGCTGTTCCCTCATCGTTGAGATTGAAGAGTGCTTTCCTCCCGAACTGGAGGCCGCATTGGCCCGGCGCCATGGTTTCGCGGAGATTACCCACCGACTGGAGTTCTTCGGACTCTGCCGCCGATGTGCGAAAGTGGCGGCAACTCAATCCTGAGGACGGGTTCCGCCATGCGACTGGACCAATGGATTTGGGCGGTGCGCCTTTACCGGACGCGAACGCTGGCGACAGATGCAGTGCGGAGCGGACACGTCCGTATCGACGGAAAGCCGGCCAAGCCAGCGCGGCCAGTTAGACCCGGCGAAGTGATCGCCGCGATCACAGGATCCACTACCCGTGCCTACCGAGTGGTGGGCCATCCGGTGACCCGGGTTGGAGCTCCGGAGGTCGCGAAGTATGCCGAGGACATCACCCCTCCCCTACCAACACGCGCCCCGGATGATCCGTTCCATCCCGTCCCGATCCGGCGTCCCCGGGGGACTGGCCGTCCCACCAAGCGGGAACGAAGGATTCTTGAGAACCTGCTGACGCCGGAGGATTAGCTTGGGAACGCCGACGCTTCCCCAGAACCCGTCAACCCGTCAGAATTAACCCGTGGCACTCGTCAGGATCCTCGTCGACGGCTACAGCCTGCTTCATCGCTGGCCGGCGCTTGCGCCAGGCATGCCACGCCATTCCGCCGCGGCCAGGGAAGCACTGACCACTCGACTGCGGGAATACCGCGCCGCCACACACACACCGATTACCGTTTTTTTCGATGGACAGGGTGCGCCAGCAGGAACCCCGAAGCCGCTTTCAGATCCAAACCTGGAGGTCTTGTATTCGCGGTCGGGAAGAACGGCAGATGACCTCATTGAACGAGCCGCCTATCGGTTTCGGGCCTATGGAGATGTCCTGGTAATTACCGATGATTACGCGGAGCGGGACACCGTCGCCGCGTTCGGTGGCCTGGTATCCAGTTGCGAGATGTTCATCCGGCAGGTCGAATCAGTGCTCGACGAGGCAGCGGACGATCTGCACCGCTACAACCGCCAGGAGCGGAATCGCTTTCGCTCCGGGAGTTGATCCTTTCACGCCCCGATCTGCGCCCGGTACGCCTCAGGAGTCAGCAAACCCTCCACTTCGGCGGCATTCGAAAGCTTTACCTGGAAAAACCATCCCTCCCCGAACGGAGCCGTATTCACCAAGGCCGGATTATCCACGGCGGCCTTGTTGACCCCGACCACATCGCCACTCACCGGCGAATAGATGTCGCTCGCCGTCTTCACGGATTCGACGACAGCACAGGCCTCCCCTGACTTCACCTTGCGCCCCACATTCGGAAGCTCCACGAAAACCACGTCGGTCAACTCGTGCTGGGCATGGTCGGTGATGCCAATGGTGGCGATATCCCCGTTGACACGGACCCACTCGTGCGACTTGGAGAAACGGAGATCAGTTGGAACATTCGAACTCATGGCGGCTTAAGGGTGGAAAGCGAAGGTGATCAAGGTCAATCAGCCTTTGCGAAAAATGGGCTTCCTGACCACCTCGGCCGGATACAACCGTCCCCGGATCTCAATCTCTACGGTCGTCCCCGGTGCCGCAAACTCGGGAGGAACATAACCCAGACCAATCCCCACGTTAAGGGAGGGACTCTGAGTTCCACTCACCACCGTCCCCAGGGGGCGACCGCCCCCATGAATGGGATAACCAGGCCTGGGCGGCGCCGATTTTCCAGTCATCCGGAAGGCAATGCACTTTCGACGGACGCCTTCCGTCTTCTGTCGCAGTAGCGCCTCACGTCCCACAAAGTCGCCCTTGTCGAAGGCTATGAATACGCCCAGACCGGCCTCGATGGGTGAGGTGTTCTCATCCAGTTCGTGACCGTAAAGCGGATAGCACACCTCCGTCCGGAGGGTGTCTCTGGCACCAAGCCCGCAGGGCTGAAGACAGCCGACGTGCCCCACTGCCAGACACTGTGTCCAAAGGGACTGCATTACCGGACCCGGAGCTACGACCTCAAAGCCATCCTCCCCGGAATAGCCCGTCCGCGCCACCCAGACCCGTTCCCCGCCAAAGTCCCAGGCGCCCAATTCATTCTTCCGAAGATCGGTCACTCGAACCGCAGCGGTTCCCGCGGTCGAGGCGCCAGGAAACACCTGGTCAATAAACTCCACCACGCGCGGCCCCTGAATCGCCACGGCACCGGTCCGCGCCGAGGCGTCGTCCAGATGAACGTCCGCAGCCGTCGGGAAGGCGGAAAGCCGCGCCCGCAACCAAGCCACGTCCGGTTCAATCCGGGATGCGTTGATGATCAGAAGATAGGACTCCTGCGCCAGCCGGTAGGCGTAGAGATCATCCACGGTCCCACCACGCTCGTTGCACAGGTGGGTGTAGTGTCCCTGACCAATAGCAAGCTTGCGGATATCGTTGCCCAGGGTCGCGTTAAGAAACGAGGCGGAGGCGGGACCGTCAACAAACACCTCGCCCATGTGACAGATGTCGAAGATGCCCGATGATCGACGAACACAGAGATGCTCGTCGACAATACTCGAGTACTGGACCGGCATTTCCCACCCGCCAAACTCAATCAGCTTCCCGCCGATTCTCTGGTGAGCCTCAAAGAGTGGTGTGCGCAGGAGGGGCATATTCAGGCTGGAAGAACCCATGGGAGTTAGCCCCACTTCTCCGTCTTCATCTGCTCCTTCGGCAACCCAAGGTCCCGGGTGACGAGATGTTCGACACCTTCCACCATCTCATTGGTGCCGCAGGCGTAAAAAACGGTCTGAGCCGGGTCGTCCACGAAGCTCTTTACCCATTCTGGGGTAATGCGGCCTCGCCGACCGGTCCATGGATCCTCAGGTGTCAACCGGGTGCAGGTGACGTGGAACCGGAAATGGGGGTTCTTGGACTCCAGATCCCGGAACTCTTCGGCGAAGATGACATCCCGGGTGGTGCGAACCGTGTAGAGGATGGTGATTCGCGTATCGAGGCCACGTGCGGTGGCCTCCCGCACAAAACCGCGGAAGGGCGTCACTCCCGACCCACCCGCGACACAGATCAGGTGCTTTCCCGGAGGATCAAACACCGGAAGAAACCGGCCAGTGGGCGGAATGACAAACATCCGATCCCCCGCGTCCGCCCAGTCCACGACGCTGGTACCCATCTTCCCGTCCCGCTTGATAGTCACCTCGTAGAAACCTCGGTCCAATGCGCAGGAACTCAACGAATAGGCCCGCTTGTATTTCGGCTTATGCGGCCAGTACACCGTGATGAACTGGCCGGTTTTGAACTCGCCGGGATCATATCCCTCCGGCCACTGGAAGCGCACGGTTTTGACATCCGGGAGTTCGAGCTTAGCGGACTCGATGAGCATTTCGGCAATGACTTTAGCCATGGATAAAGGGAATGACCGGACCTCGTGCCGGCACCAGAGTGTCGAAGAAAACAACCCGGCAAATCAAGGGAACGCTTCGTTGGAAGCCATTTCAACCCCACGGCTCCACCCCCATCCCATTCCGGCTCGCCCCGCATTTTTGAGGGCAACCCCAAAAACTATCGGGCCATGGGCTCGAATTTGACGATAGTCTCTCCTGGACGGGCCATCCCCATCTCGCGAGCGGCCCGCTCCACGGCCTTGGGATCCCGCTGAAGGGCGTACACCTGTGACTGCAGGTCACGAAGCTCGCCATCCCAAAGAGCAAACTGAGCCTTCGCCGCCTCCAACTGCAGACGCAGTTTCCGATTCTGCTGAATCAACGGGAGGTAACTCAGAGCCGCCGCCGCCGCCAGCGAGAGGACGATCAACCCCACCAGCAAACGGTTCGCATAGCCCCAAAGGCCTGGATTTACATCATCACGCTGGGAAGAGGAACTCATCGCTACAAACCTCAAAATCCCGAGCAGGATGACCACTCGAAGTCGCATGGCAAGACTTACGCGACTGTCTGCAGAGCATTGTCAGGGCATCATGGCCTACTTTGAACGGTCCATATTCCCAAGTCCCACCATTGCCCCATCCCCTTGTCGCCGTAGGATCCCCGGCTATGGAGTCGACCCCGTCGCCGTTTCAGGCGTGGTTCCAGCGGAGCTTCGGCATCCCAACGCCGGTTCAGACCGCCGCATGGCCGCCCATCCGGCGGGGACAAAACGTCCTCATCGTTTCCCCTCCTGGAACAGGAAAGACTTTCGCAGCATTCTTCGAGGTTTTGGACGTTCTCACCGCAGAACAGGCCACCGCACCGCTCGCGGATGGGATCCACTGCATCTACGTTTCTCCACTGCGCGCCCTTGGCTACGACCTCACCCGAAACCTCCAATGTCCGCTGGAAGCCATCTACGGACCACATCCGCCGATCCGGATCGGCATGCGGACGGGTGACACCCCTGCGGCAGTGCGGGAGCGACAGCGAAGCTGCCCGCCCCACATCCTGGTTACTACTCCCGAAAGCCTCGCCCTACTGCTGAGCCAGTCACGATGGGTTCCAGCCCTGAGCCGGGTGCGCTGGGTGATTATCGATGAAATCCACTCCCTCGCCGAGAACAAGCGGGGTGCACACCTATCGATCAGCCTTGAGCGGCTCGACGCCATTCACTCCGCCGCTCCCGCAGACCGAGACCTTCCATCGGGTGCTTCAGGTGGGTCTATCCGGCCGGCGCAGCGAATCGGACTGTCCGCGACCGTACATCCGGCGGAGGAGGCAGCACGGTTTCTATCCGGCGCGGACCGAACGTATGAGATCGTCACGGTAGCCGACGGGAAGCGAATGGATCTAAGGGTCTACTCCCCACTCCGACGCAATCCCTACCCCCCCGCCGGATTCGGAGGTGAACGCCTCATGCGTGATCTGGCCCGTTTGGTGAGAGAGAATCGGACCACCCTAATTTTCACAAATACCCGCAGCGGCGCCGAATCCACCACCCATTGGCTGAAGCAACAACTTCCAGAACTCGCCACCCAGGTCGAATGCCACCACGCCAGTCTGGATCGGGATCTGCGACTTGACGTCGAGGACCGCCTCAAGCGCGGCGAACTGAGGGCGGTCATTTGCTCGACGTCCCTGGAACTCGGCATCGACATCGGCAGCATTGACCTCGTGGTCATGATGTCCACCCCCAAGGGTGTCAGCCGTGCCCTGCAGCGAACCGGACGGGCCGGACACAACCTACGGGACATTAGCCGGGGATTGCTCATCGCCACCAATGTCAACGACCTCGTTGAATGCGCGGCAACGGCCCGGCTGGCGCGGCACGGGCACCTGGATCGGATCCGCATCCCCTTCGCGCCTCTGGATGTCCTTGCACAGCATCTCATGGGACTCGGTTGTCTGGGCGAGATGCGCATCGACGCGACCTTCGCCCTCGTCACCCGGGCATGGCCCTTTCGCCACCTCTCGCGCGACGATTTTAATGACGTGCTGGAGTATTTGGCGGGTGGCGGGCGAGCGCTTCGCCAACAGTACGAGGAGGTCTTCGGCAAAATCGAACTCGACTTGGAGCGTGGCACGTATGAGGCGCGTGCCGGAGCTCCTCGGCGCGATTTTCTCCAGAACATCGGCACCATTCCCACCGACGGCGCTGTCCGCATCCTCCTGGGCAGTTCATCGCTTGGCACGGTAGAAGAATCCTTCATGCGGCGACTAAAGCCCGGCGATGTCTTCTCCCTTGGTGGAAGGGCGCTCCGACTGGATCGTGTGGGAACGATGGAGGCCTGGGTCCGCCGCGCTGACGGCGCCGTCCCTACGATCCCCCGGTGGGGGGCGGGCAAAATGCCTCTTTCCACTCGCATCGGAGAGGAGATCGTTGACTTCAGGGGCGAGTTCAAAGACCGGCTCGTCCAAATGCCGTTCAGCAAGGGACCCTCCCTGATTCCGTGGATCGCCCGCCGATTGGAATGCGATGAGGAGAACGCGACGGTGATCTTCCGAATTCACGCGGCACAGCATCAGGCGAGCGAGATTCCCACCCGAGACTGTCTGCTGATTGAGGAATTCATCGAAGGGGCGGGGGTCTCAGGAGGTGCCACGCTGCGAACGGATTCCCATCGTTCCACCTCCAAGTCCGCACTTCCGCCCAGGCGGCAGATCGCCAACTCCCTGTTCTCGGCGGAGGAATGGTCCAAGACAGAGCGGGCCGCAGGAGAACCCTCGCCCGCCACCAGAGCTCTGGTACAGGACGTCATCCCACACCACTATTTTTTCCACTCACTCCTGGGCCGGGCAGCCAACGATGCCCTTAGCCGAGTGGTTGCCCTCCGACTAGCCCGCCACTGTCCCGGAAACACCATCGCCTCTCCGGATGACTATGGATTCGTCCTTACCTTGGGAGGAAAGTTGACCGTGTCAGCAGATCTCTGGAGAGAACTCTTCAATCCGGACGGATTCGTTCAGCAACTGGAGACCTCTCTCGCGCGGTCCGATCTACTCAAGTACCACTTTCGATCCGCCGCACAGACCGGCCTGATGGTGTATCGAAACCACTTCGGCCAGCAAAAAACCCTCCGCAAACTCCAATGGTCAGCAGAAGTCCTGTTCAATGTCCTCGCGGATCATGAACCGGACCATGTTCTCATGCGCGAGGCCCGGCGGGACGCACTCCACAGCTTCCTGGATGCCCCGGGAGCGCTGTCATTTCTAGAAGAATTCCACCGACGCGGCACACACGTCCGACTGCGACAAGTCCCTCATGTTCCACCCTTGTCCTTCCCCATGTTCGCCACCCGAATTCGTGAAGCGCTTCTGGTAGAAGACCCGCAGGAAACCCTGGAACGCCTCTACCATCAGTGGTGGACAGACCTGGAGGCTGTGTCGCCTTTGGCTGGGACCGGTAAGGACTGACCTGCTCAGGCTAGGAAAGCTTGGCGAGCAATTCGTCGTTGGTCCGGTGCTTCTTCAAAGCGGCAAGGAGGGTTTCCATCGCCTCAATCGACTGCAGATCCGTCAGCATTCTGCGAAGCTTGCGGATCGCATCGATCTGACTGACCGGAAACAACTTTTCCTCTTTGCGGGTTCCCGACTTGGGAATGTCGATGGCGGGAAAGAGACGCCGCTCACTCAGCTTTCGGTCCAGGATCAGCTCCATGTTTCCTGTGCCTTTAAACTCCTGGAAAATCAGCTCGTCCATGCGACTGCCGGTGTCGATCAGGGCGGTTGCCAAAATGGTCAATGATCCGCCTTCCTCCACTTTCCGGGCGGCGGCAAACATCTTCCGCGGAATCTCCAGCGCCCGCGCGTCCACACCGCCGGTCATCGTTCGTCCGGAGCCGCCGTGAACCGAGTTATACGCCCGGGCAACCCGGGTGATGGAGTCGAGCAGGACGAACACATCACGTCCGGCCTCTACCATTCGCTTGCACCGTTCGATCATGAAGCGGCTCAGTC
>JBDKKE010000547.1:0-4608 GCA_039796255.1 Verrucomicrobiota bacterium
ACGGGATCGAGATTGGCGCCGGATTGGGAGTCATGGCCGGCAAGGCGTGGCGCATCGGACTCATGGGGCACGGAGCGACCACGCGCAACGTCGATCTGGTGCTGGCGGCACTGCGCGAAGTCCTGAAGTAGGGCGTCCATGTCCGCCGTCGCCCTGCAGCGGTTGGCCACGCTCCTGCCTGCCGACCGGTTCCTGGTCCGTCCGGTGGAGCTGGCCGCGTACGAGAGCGACGGGCTCACCGCCTTTCGCACGCGTCCGCTGGCCGTCGCCATTCCAGAGACGGCGGAGGAGGTCATCGCCCTCGTGCGATGCTGTCGCGACCTGGGCGTGCCCTTCGTCGCCCGGGGCAGCGGCACGAGTCTGTCGGGCGGATCGCTTCCGGTGGCCGGCGGCCTGGTCATCGCCCTCAACCGCCTGAACCGCGTTCTGTGCCTTGATCCCGATCAGCGGGTCGCCGTGGTGGAACCGGGGGTGATCAATGCCCAGGTGACCGTGGCAGCGGCTCCCTTCGGACTGCACTACGCGCCCGACCCCTCCAGTCAGTCGATCTGCACCTTGGGAGGCAATGTGGCCTTCAATTCCGGGGGAGCCCACTGCCTCAAGTACGGGATGACTTCCAATCATGTCCTGGGCCTCAAGGCGGTCCTCGCCACCGGGGAGGTGGTGGCTTGGGGCGGCGCCTCGCGGGAGCGGATCGGCCCCGACTGGTGCGGGCTGTTCACCGGAAATGAGGGGCTGTTTGGCATCGTGCTGGAGATCACCGTGCAGCTCCTGCCCCGGGCGGAGTGTTTCCACACGGTGCTGGCCGGGTACCGGAGTCTGCAGGAGGCGGGGGACGCGGTTTCGGCGGTGATTGCCAGCGGACTTCTCCCGGGGGCGCTGGAGATCATGGATGCCCTGGCCATTGAGGCGGCGCGGGCGGCGGTTCAGGCGGAGTATCCCGCCGGATGCGAGGCGGTGCTCATTGTGGAACTGGAGGGGCCCCGTGAAACCGTTGCCCGGGAGCGCGAACGATTGGCGGCCATTCTCGAGGCCAGCCGGCCCGTGGCCATTCAGCCCGCCCGTGACAGTGCCGAACGGTTGGCCCTGTGGAAGGGACGCAAGAGTGCCTTCAGCGCAGTGGGACGGCTGTCCCCGGACTTCATTGTCCAGGATGGCGTGGTGCCGCGACGACATCTGGGCGAGGCCCTGCGGCGGATTGCGCAGATGTCGCGCGAGTCCGGTCTTCGCATCGCCAATGTCTTCCACGCCGGCGATGGCAATCTGCATCCACTGATTCTGTTCGACGGACGCCAGACGGGCGCATTGGCGAGGGCGGAGGAGGTGGCCGGACGGATTCTCCGCATGTGCGTGGAGATGGGGGGATCCATCACCGGGGAACATGGGATCGGCGTGGAGAAGCGGGAGTTTCTTCCCGTGCTTTTTTCCGCAGACGAGATCGATGTCCAGCAGCGGATCCGCGCTGCGTTCGATCCCGATGGCATTGCCAATCCGGGCAAGATGTTCCCCGGGGCGGAGGCCCCCGCCCTCGGGCATTCCGGGCTGCATCCGCTGGAGAAGGCCGGCGTCATCTGCCGCGAATGAACGACGTCCTGAAACCCGCCTCGCTCGCCGAACTGGTGGACGCCGTCCGCTCGACGCCGCGGGTGCTCGCCCTGGGTGGCGGGACCAAGCCGCGCTTGTCTGCCGATGCGGACAGCGTCCCGCTTTCGATGGCGGGGCTGACGGGAATCGTGGAGTACGAGCCGGACGAATTCATTTTCACCGCCCGGGCGGGGACGCCGGTTCGCGACCTGATCGCCGTCCTGGCCGAGCGCGGCCAGTATCTTCCGTGGGACCCGCCGCTGGTGGAGGCCGGGGCGACACTGGGAGGGACGGTGGCGGCGGGACTGAGCGGGCCGGGACGCTTCCGCTTCGGCGGGGTGCGGGACTTTATCCTCGGCGTGCGCTTTGTGGATGGCATGGGGCGCCTGCTGCGGTTGGGTGGGAAGGTGGTGAAAAACGCGGCCGGTTTTGATGTGCCGAAGTTTTTCTGCGGCAGCCTGGGGCGGTTTGGCGTGATGGGCGAAATCACCTTCAAGGTGTTTCCCCGCCCGGCCTCCACCGTCACCCTGCGCCTCCGGGCCGGAAGTCCCGAGGAGCGCCTGCGGATTCTCACCCGGGTCGGTCGGTCCCGATGGGAACCCGACGCGCTGGAGGGTGCTCCCGAGAGCTGCGATGCCTGGGTTCGGCTGGCGGGCCCTGTCGAAGCCCTCGCGGAAATGGAGCGGGAGATTCTGACGCAATTCCCCGGGGAATCGGTGGGCGAAGCGGAGACCGTGTGGCGTGGGCTGAGGGAGTTTCAGTGGGCCCATGCGAACGGCGTGCTGGTCAAGGTTCCGGTCACGCCAGCGGACACTGTTTCCCTGGCGCGGAACCTCTCCGCCATCCCCGGGCTTCGGCATCAGGTCGGGGCCGGCGGAAATCTCGCCTGGGTCTCCCTGCCGTCCGCGTCCGAAGCGTCAGCACTGAACTCGGTACTTTCTGAACAGGGTTTGGAGGGATTGACCCTGCGTGGCGATACTCCCCTGTGGTGGTCGCGAAAACCGCGGCCGGTGATTGAATCCGCAGTGAAGCGGGCGTTGGATCCCGTGCACCGCTTTCCGTCCCTCGACACCTGATGTTGCACGCCATTCCAGCTTCCCGGCACGGACCTCTGGGGCCGGCCATGGCGGACGCGGTCTCCCGTTGCGTCCATTGCGGGTTCTGTCTGGCGGCGTGTCCCACCTACCGCGAGCTCGGGCAGGAAATGGATACCCCGCGCGGGCGCATTGTCCTGATGAAGGAGGTCCTGGAAGGAACGTTGCCCTGGGAGGCGGCGCGGACGCATGTGGATCGCTGCCTGGGCTGTCTTGCCTGCGAGCCGGCGTGTCCCAGCGGTGTGCCGTACCGTGATCTCATCAGCCCCTTCCGCGCCGCCGCCGAGTCCCGCTGGCGCCGGCCCCTGGGAGAATGGCTGCGACGGGCCCTCGTTGGGCAGGTGCTTCCTTATCCGACCCGCTTCCGGTTCGCCCTAATGCTGGGGATGCTTGGCCGCCGAATGGGACTTCCCCTGCCCAGGTCGTGGCGCCCGATGATGGAGTTGTTGCCGGAGACTCTGCCTTCCGGGCGGTCATGGCCGGAGCGGATTCCCGCGCAGGGAAAGCGTCGCGCCCGCGTGGCCCTGTTGACTGGGTGCGCGCAGCAGGTTCTGGCTCCGGACATTAACGCCGCCACGGTGGAGGTGCTCACCCGCAATGGCGTCGAGGTGGTTCTCCCGCCCGGCCAGGGATGCTGCGGCGGACTCTCCTGGCACACCGGGGATCTGACGGCGGCGCGCGAGTTCGCGCAGCGGAATCTGGACGCGTTTCCCCACGACGTGGACGCCGTCCTGACCAATGCCGCCGGATGCGGTTCGGCCTTGCACGAGTATCCCATGATCCTGCGGGGAACGGCTGATGAGGGACGCGCGGTGGCTTTCAGTCGGCGGGTGGAGGACGTCACGGTCTTTCTTGCCCGATGGGGCTGGCGTGAACCCCTGCGGGAAACCCGGATCCGGATCGCCTATCATGACGCCTGTCACCTGGCGAATGCCCAGGGAGTCCGGCGTCCGCCCCGTGATTTGTTGCGAGCCATTCCCGGCGTGGAGTTGGTGGATATTGCCGACGCAGATCTCTGTTGCGGAAGTGCGGGGAGTTATAATCTGGATCAACCAGAGATCGCCACTGCCCTCGGCGAGGCCAAGGCGCATGCGGTGGCGTCCACTGGGGCAGATCTGCTGGCGTCGGGCAATATCGGCTGCCTGACCCAGTTGGAGCTTCACCTGCGCCGCCTCGGATCGTCCCTGCGTGTGCGGCACACGGTCCAGGTGCTGCGCGACGCGATGGAGCCCGTCCTTCCGAAAAATTGAGGCCCTCCCATGACCTGGTCCCATGACTACAATCCCCTCGGCAGCCTGACGTTGTCAGCGCTGGTTGCCACCCTGCCGGTGGTCACGCTGCTGGGATTGCTCGCCTTCTGGCATGTGCGGGCCCAGTGGGCGGCTCTCGCCGGCCTTGGGGTGGCCTCCGCGCTGGCGTTGGGGGTCTACCACATGCCGCCGCCGCTGGCTGCCGCCGCGATGGCGTATGGGGCGGCGTTCGGACTCTTCCCCATCGGATGGATCATCCTGAATGCGATGTTCATTTATAACCTGTCGGTGCGGACCGGACAGTTTGCCGTTCTGCAGCGTCAGGTGGCGGGAGTGTCGCGGGACCGGAGAATTCAGGCGCTGCTGATCGCCTTTGGGTTTGGCGCCTTTATCGAGGGGGCCGCGGGCTTTGGGGCGCCGGTGGCGATCACCGGGGCCCTGATGATTGGACTGGGGTTCCGTCCGCTGGAGGCCGCCCGTCTCGCCCTGATCGGCAATACGGCACCCGTGGCGTTCGGGGCCCTGGGCACGCCGCTGCTGACCCTGGCGCGCATCACCAACCTCGACCTGCAGTTGCTCAGCTCCATGGTCGGAAGGCAGTTGCCGATCTTCTCCCTGCTCGTTCCCTTCTGGCTGGTGGCGGCGCAGAGCGGATGGCGCGGCATGGTGGAGGTGTGGCC
>JBDKKE010000548.1:0-10919 GCA_039796255.1 Verrucomicrobiota bacterium
CGTGCAACCGCGGTTGACGTGGTGGCGACTCCACACGCCCACGGCTCACCGTCGGTTATCCCCTGCGCCGCGTCCCGATCAACGGCTGGCGGAAGCCGCGGGTTCCGCCGCGGTCACAATCTGGAACTGGCGATCAAACCACTCGCGCGGAAGCCGGGGTTCCTCCGGTCCGGGGGCGGGAAACTCAAAGCGTGGGACGATGGCCGCGCGCAGCCATTGATGGCGCGCCAGGGTTTCCAGTTTGCGGCGATCCCGGCAGACCCCGAACAGGGGCGGCCGGACGCTTCCCATGGCCGTAAGTTCGATGTCATCCAGTGACGGGAGCCCCACCAGCGAGACCACCGCAATGGCCTGGGGAAACTTGGCGATCTCCCGGGCGAGCTTACCGGAGGAAAGGCCACTGCCGGGGCCGTACTTGCCCTTCTTGTCGGATTCCAACGCCACCACCCTGCCAATGCGCAGTTGCGGGGACTTGGCCAACGCGGCGCGGAAGGCGGCCAACTGGGTGGCCAGGATGGGTGAGGCCCCATCGTCGAGGGTCAGCACCAGCACCTCTCCCGGGCCCCGCAGTTCCCGCTGCAATTCGGTCGCGAGGACGCTGCCCACGGACTCATGCAACGGCACCGAAAAGTCCGGAGCCCGGAAATGGCGCTGCCAGGTGAACCACACGGAACCAACCACGGTCAGGACCGCCGCGAGGGAGACGAGGATGGGGTGGCGATTCATGGAAAGCGAACGTCAGTAGCGCCACTGGATGGTGGCGGCGTTGGTGGATTCGACACTGGGAATCTGGAAGGTGCGGAAGCCGTCGGCATGTCCGTCGAGGAAGGAGACATTGGAACGGCGGTTGCGGTCGTGGCGGGCGTGAATGCGTTCGTCCTTGCCGTTGTGGATCCACCAGCCGTCGTAGGTGGCGGGCATGGCGGAGGCGGAGACGCTCCGGTCCAGTTTGTTGAGCAGCTTGCCGCCGTTGTCGCTGGGCAGCCGGACGAAAGGCCACTTTTTGGAGTCTCCCAGTCCGCCGTTCAATCCGTAGGACGTATGCACGTAGTACTTGGTGCCGGTGCT
The DNA here is from genome assembly GCA_039796255.1 of Verrucomicrobiota bacterium. Classification (GTDB taxonomy): domain Bacteria; phylum Verrucomicrobiota; class Verrucomicrobiia; order Limisphaerales; family UBA9464; genus UBA9464. The sequence continues at coordinate 1,069 of JBDKKE010000548.1, forward strand.
TTCGGACTTCAACGGATACAACTTTCCTCCCTCGGGATCGTCGCGCGAGACGGGATTGAACGAATATACCTCCGGTCGGGAATCCGGGCATTGGAACACAGAGCGTCCGCGCGGAAGGCTGCTGGAAGACTCTGCTCGGGGAGCGGTGAGATACCCACCGTTCACCAACAGCGTACCCCAGGATTCCTCGAAGGCGGCGCCGTTGCGAACATTGTACTCCGCCGGCACGAGGTAGTCCTGATGATCCGTGGCGTAGACCTGGATCCCCAGCATCGTTTGCCGCAGGTTGCCCAGGCAGGTGAGGGAGCGCGCTTTCTCCGACGCGGACGACAGGGCCGGGAGAAGGAGCGAGGCCAGAATCGAGATGATGGCGATGACCACCAGCAGTTCGACGAGGGTGAATCCGGAGGGCGATGCGCGGCGTCGGGTACCGACGGGTGCGAGGGAACGATTCATGGGAAAGATGGGAGAGGGCAAGGGATGAAAGGGACGGAGGCCTGTTGGGAAGCATCGGACTGGGTCGGGGAGATCCCCCGTCCCAGGCGGTGTTCGCACAGGTCCAGCAGGTGCGCTGTGAACGGTCGGCGCGCCTCGAAGCGGGTGCTGAGGCTGATGTGCCGAACCAGGGTCAGCGTGGTGTAGGCCTCCAGCACAAAGGAGGGCACGGACGGTGCCAGCTCCTGGTAGCGCCCGAGAAAGACGGCGGCGAGGGACTCGAGGTGCGCCCGTTGCGCGGGCTCGCGGACCGCGAGTTCCAGCAGGTGCCCGGCGAAGTTGCCGACGTCCAGAGCGGGATCGCCGGCGCACAAAAGGTCAAAGTCCACCAGCCACAGGCGTTCGCCATCCACCAGCACCTGGTCGTGATAGAAGTCCCGGTGAAGGGGAGCCGCAGACACCTCCGGAAGTGCGGCCACCAGGCGGCGGCATTGATCCAGAATCCGGCTCAACCGGGGTCGCCATTCCGGCCGATCCCCGGCCACCGCACCCAGATGAACCTCCAGGATCCCGAGTTCATGTCCGGAGGTGTGGCGGCGCAGGAGCGGGAGGGTTTGCCGATGAAGTTTGTGAATAGCGTCGGCGGCACGCCGGACGGTGGGGCGGGCCAGGGGCGTGGCGAGGAGTTCGGAAAGCGAGGCTCCAGAAACAACCTCCTGAAGCCACAGCCCCAGGCATGGCACGGTTCCCATAACGGCGGGAATGGAACTTCCGTCGGGACTGTGCCGGTGGAATTCACCCCGACCCAGTTGTTGAAGAAACCCGAGGTTGGCGTCATCGAGTCCGCGTCGACGGAGCTTGCCGAGAACCCGGAACACCGGCCCCGCCGCCGAAGGCATGGTTGAGCGCAGGCGGTATTCGACGAGTGCCCGCCGGCCGGTCTTGTGTCGGCGCAGATCTGCGGACTCCAGCACTAGGCCGTCAGACGGCAGGCCCGCCCGAGCCATCGCCTCGGTGAGCAGCGGAGCCATCGAGACGCAGCACAAAGCCGTGTCGAGTTGAGGCAGGGCCGGATCAGAGACAGGGCTTCGAAAGCCCCTCCTCCGTTGATTCATTGAGACGGACTGGCATCGTGAAGCAAGGATCTCCAGGGCAGTATGCGTCCGTTGCGGCCAGTCGGAATCCCCGCTGCGAAAGAACTCGGGCAGGCGGCGGAACAGCGCCACCGCGCGGTGATATTCCACTTCGGGGACGCCCAGTTTTGATCGATGACGGGCGTATCCGCAGAGCAGGCCCTCGCGGACCTCGTCCACCCGCCCCGCGGACACCAGGCCGCGGAGGACCTCCACATCCAGGGCGGCGAGGAAGGAACCCAGATCCAACGCGGCGGAGCCGGGCCGGGATTCGTCCAGATCCAGCAGCGCGACGGTGTCGTGGGCGCCAAGCAGAACCTGGGAGGCGGAGAAGTCCCCATGAAGACGCACTGGCGGAACAGAGGCGGAAGGCGCGGCGCGGCGGAGAGCGTCGATGCATTCGTCGAGGCGGGGTTGAGTCCCGGGCAGCAGGAATCCCAGGAGACGTCCGGTGTCCCCCAGGGACCGCTCCGCGTCCAGGACCGGAGGGGCATCGAGACCGGGTCCGGTCTGCGCATGGAATTCGGCGAGGGCTCGACCCACGAGTTCCCAGCAGGCGCTGTTCGCACCCGCGTGGAGTTCGTCGGCCAACGGAGTGCCGTCCTGCCAATCGGACCAGACGGCACGATGCGAACGGGAGATCAGGACGGGCGCCGCCACCCGCAGGACGTTGCCCGACACGGGAGCCGTCCAGTGCGGCTGGACGGCTGGGAAGGTTTCCGCGGAGTGCAGACGGAGAACTCCCCTGCGCCCGGAGCCCAGATCGAGGGCGGCGACCCAGCGGCGTTCCGGCTTGTAGGCCAGCGTCCGCCACCCGACGGATTCAGTAACGCCCCAGTCGGGTCGCTTGCGGGACAGGAATTCCGTGCGCCAGGCGACATCGGTCCACCGGGCTAGGGAGGAGAGCTTGTTATCCTGGGGAAACAGGCAGAACTCCATCCGCGCCTCGGGCAGGAGCAGCCGGCCGGGTCCCAGCGGACTGCTCCCCACCGACCGTTGCGCGGCCTTGATGAGTTTGCCCGGAGCATCGGCGGCGTGGGCCTTGGCGTAGATTGGCCAGTCCATTCCGTCCACTGACAGCGTATAGGCGGCCAGGCAGTTCCGGCCGGGCTTATACCGGAGATAGCGGAATTGGCACGACTGCAGGCCGGTCGAGCCGGTCAGCGTCCGGAGCGCGGCGAGCAGGGCCGGCGTGTCAAACAGCAGGCCCAGTCCCGGGATCCGGGCGTCACGGCGTACCAGATCGAGTTCAGCGGGCGAGCGCATGGGTCTCCTCCTCTTCGGGATTGGGGACTGCCGGGGCATCCAGATCCGGAGCGGACAAATCCGCCACCGCCGCGGCGATTAGCCGTCCGTCGCGTAGGGAGAACACGTGGTCAGCGAGCGCCGCATGGCGCGGGTTGTGGGTGACCCAGAGGGTGGTGCGTCCCCGGGCCAGGTTGCAAAGAGCGGACACCACAGCCTGTTCGTTGGCGGGGTCGAGTCCCGTGGTGGGTTCGTCGAACAGCAGCAGCCGGGTGTTGCGGAGGGCGGCGCGGGCGATGGCGATGCGTTGACGCTGGCCTTGGGAGAGTGTGGCTCCGCGTTCGCCGACGGGTGTTTCGTAACCTGCGGGGAAAGCCTGGATGAAGTCGTGGGCCTGAGCCAGGCGGGCGGCCGCCTCCACCTCGGCACGGGTCGCCTCGGGCCGGCCCAGGGCGATGTTGTCGTGCAGGGTGCCGGTGAAGAGGACGTTCTCCTGCAGGACCAACCCGCACTGGCGGCGCAGTGAATCCACGGAGTACTCGCGCAGGTCGTGACCGGCGAACACGATGCGGCCGGCGGTGGGTTCGTGGAGTCGCAGCAGCAGTCCCAACAGCGTGGACTTGCCGCTTCCGGACGGGCCCAGCAGGGCGACGGTACTGCCGGCGGGAATCACCAGGGAGACGTCCCGCAACACCGGCTGTCCGGGCACATGACTGAATTGAACGCACTCGCAACGCAGTTCCCCGGCACCCTCGGGCATCGGTCGAGCGTGGGGCAGATCGGCAATCGCCGGAGGCAGTTCGAGCAACTCCAGGACCCGGGCGCCGGCGGCTCCGGCCTTGCTCAGACGGGAGGTAAACTTGGCGAAATCCTGGATCGGACGGAAGGCCGCCTTGAGGTACGCGATGAATACCAGCAGTTCCCCCGGGCTGAGTTCCCCCCCGAGCACCAGGCGCGCGCCCTGCCACAACACCAGCGCGGTGGAGGCGGCAATGAGGACATCGACGGACCGCTCCAGCCTTGCGGCGAGGCGCTTTCCCTTCACGTCCTGATGCAGCGTCCGGTCGTTCTCCTGATGGAAGGATCCGGTGAACGCCTCGCTGACGGAGAGCGCCTGGATGACTTTCATGCCGGAGAAGGATTCGGCGGCCGTCGCGGCCATGGCGCCTTCGCGGCGGCGTTGCTGACGGGCGACGGTCTGGAGCTCGCGGCCCAGGGTGACGGTCCGAAGCCAGAACAGGGGCAGCAGCGCCAGCGCGAGTGCGGCGAGCTGCCACTGCATCCAGAACATGACGCTGATCATGCCCACCAGGATCAGGGCACGGGCGATCAACGGGAGCAGCGCGGTGACGAGCACGTCCTGCAGCAGCCCCACGTCGCCCATGACCCGGACGACCAGGTCACCACTGCGGGCTCGGTTGTGGAAGGACAGCGGGAGCCGGTGCAGATGCCGGAAGAGACGGCCCCGGACGCCGGAGAGAACGCGGCTGCCCGCCACGGCAAAGGCGATGGTGCTGGCGTACGCGGCCAGGGACCGCAGGCCAGTGACCGCCACCAGCGCCAGCGCTGCCACGGCCAGCAAGGCCATCGGCGGAACATTGGTCCAGCGGGAGGACACCGGCGCCGCGCCGGTTCCGACCCTCAGGACATGATCAAACACCCACTGGATCGGCCAGGGTTCGAGCAGCCGCAGGCCGACCTCGGCGAACAACGCGGCCAGGCCAGCGCCCAGGCGCCCGCGCTGGCTGCGAAGCTCCGGTCGGAATTCCCGGAGCAGGTCGCGCAGACCCACGTTCCGTTCAGCGCCCTTGGAAGACTTCATATCAGGAAAGAACAGGCGTGGTGCGGGCGAGGTGGAGGATGCGACGGGCCACCTGATCCCAGGTGTGCGACCGCAGGATGGTGGCGCGGCCGGCGTCGCCCAGTCGGCGGCAAAGCGCGGGATCCCGGTGCAGACGGAGCAATTGGTGGGCAAGGGCGGCAGGGTCGCCCGGTTCGCAAAGGAGTCCGTTCCCGTCGTGCTGAATCAGTTGCGCGATCTGCCCCAGTCGGCTGGCTACGGTGGGTTTTCCGGCGGCCATGTATTCGTACACCTTGAGCGGCGAAAAATAGAAATGCTCCCGGCGCGGATACGGAGCCACGGCGACATCCATGGCCTCCAACAGTCCGGGTATTGCTTCGGGCGGGACCGCTCCGGTGAACCGGGTGGTTTCACCCAGCCCATGATGGGCGAGTTGCGCTTCGAGGGAGGAACGTTCCGGGCCATCCCCCACGATCAACAGGCGGGCCTGCGGGATGAGGGAATGGATTCGGGCAAACGCCTCGACCAGCACGGGAAGTCCGTGCCAGGGCTTGAGCGTGCCGACGAAGCCGATGGTGAATGTGCCATCGGACGGAGGCGTCGCTCGAGGAGAGGCAAAGCGTCCTGGATCGACGCCGTTCTCAACGACTTCGATCGCGGTGCCGGGCCGGGTGGTTTCCCGCAGCCAGCGCTCGATCTCGGCCGAGACCGGCAGGAGCACCGAGGCGGCGTGGAAGACGGTTTGCGCGCAGTCCTCGGCGGCTTCCCGGTCGATGAGTCCCCGGTGGGCAGCCTGTTCCTCCACCAGCGGGGCGTTGACCTCCAGCAGTCCGGGAATCCCCCGGTCGCGGGCAAACTGTTGGGCGGCGACGCTCCACAGAGAGTAGCGCTCGTAAATGACGTCCAAGGCACCCTCCCCGGCCAGGCGGGATCCCAAGGCGGCGTTGGCTTCACGTGCGGCGGACTCCCGCTGAGCCAGGTTCGATCCGCGGGGACAGGGCAGAGGACGAATGGTGAGATCCTCCAGATCCAGGGGCGGCGTCCCCTCGGTTCTTGCGGCAAAAAGAGTAACATCGACGCCCTGTTTGCGCAGAGCGCGAATCACTTCCTGAACGTGAATCGAACAGCCTTTGCGGCCGAAGACCGGGACTCCGGGGTCCGCGCAGACGTAGGCAAGGCGCAGCGCTTTCATCAGGCGATGACGGGTTGGAGTTGGGACGGCAGGGGGAAATCCGCCGGGGCGGCGGAATCACTGCGGATGGCCTGTTCGAACCACCGCCATTGCTGCGCGGTGTTCCGGTGGGCATCAAATTCCCGTTCGATCAGATCCCGTGCCTGACGGGACAAATCCACCCGCAGGTCCGCGTCGTCCAGAAGGCGAATGAGCGCTGCGGCAAGTCCGGCGGCATCATGCTGGGCGACCTGAAGTCCGGTCCGTTCGTCCTGGATGATCTCCGGGATTCCCGTGACGTCGGTGGCGACGCAGGGAGTGCCCAGGGCCATGGCTTCGAGCAGCACGGTGGGCAGTCCGTCGGCATTGCCGTCGGCCCCAACCACACAGGGAGCGGCGAAGACGGCGGCCGACCGCACCCGCTCGATCACGTCCGACTGGGGCAGCGGGCCAGTGAGGCGGACCTGTTGGCCCAGGCCGAGTTCGCGAATCTGGGCATGAAGCGCCGATTCTAGTTCCCCGCCGCCAATCAGTTCGCAGGTGAAGGGAATGTGCTGACGGACCAGTTGGGCGCAGGCTTCGAGGAGAACACCGAAGCCCTTCTTCTCGATCAGGCGCCCCACCGCCACGATATGGCGCGGACGCTGACGTGGCGACTCGTAGTTGAAGCGGGACAGATCCAAGCCGTTGTAGAGCCGGCTCACCTGCCCCGCGGCCGGGCCAAACTTGTCGCGCAGGTAGCGGACGTTGTAGTCGCTGACGGTGATGACCCGCGCGGCGCCGGAGAGCTTTCGCTCCAGGTCGGAGTCATTGGCGGACTCGTGAAAGATATCCTTGGCATGGGCCGTGAACGTGTAGGGGATCTGTGCGAACCGGGCCGCCGCGTGGGCGACAGAGGTGGCGGTGGTGGCGAAGTGCGCGTGCAGCAGGCCGATTCCGCGTTCCCGGGCAAGGCGCGCCAGACGGGCAGCCTGGAACACTTCCCGCGCTTCCGTGCCCCGGAGCGTGGCCAGGTTTCGCCAGAACTCCGGCAACACCGTCGCGGTTCTCAGCAGTTCCGACCACAGATCCGGGGCGCGCAATCCGTCCGCAGTCAGATACGTGACGGGAGCACGAACGCGCGACAGGGTGCTTTGGAAGTGCGTGTCATTGGGCGGATACAGGGAAAAGATCTCGACCGAACGGCCCGCTGCCTCGTGCGCGAGGATCTCATTCACGATGAAGGTTTCGGAGAAGCGTGGATAACGCTTCACGACGTAGGCGATATGCAGCGGGGACTTCATGGGACGATTTGGAAAAGAGATTTCACGGGAATGGGTCGAGACGCGGCTGCGGGTGCGGCTGCGGGTCCGCGTGCGGGTGCAGCGAGATCCATCAGATGGCGGGCCGCAGTGTCGGCTCCGGAAAAGTCCACCTGGGCGCGGACCCGGGCGCGGAGAGCGGATCGGGAGGACCCCAGGGCGTTGCGGATCTCCTCATTCAATCGCGCCGGAGTGAGCTCAGCCGGGGGAACGAGACGCAGAAGTCCGCGCAGCGCCAGAGACTCGGCGCGGACCCATTGCTCCCGGCGGGGATGGATTCGGGGTACGCAGATGATGCGGGCTCCGGCGGCCAGGCACTGGGCGATGGTGTTGTAGCCACCCATGCACACGACGACGTCAGCGGGCCCAAACCATTTCTGAAGGCCTGGGATGAAGGTGTGCAGTTCGATTCCATGCAGGTCCGCCAGATCCTTCAGCCGCCGGGATTCTTTCGCCGACACCAACGGTCCGGTGACCGCCACCCGTTCCCAGGGTTCGTTGACGGAACGGGTCAGGAACGCCTCCAGCAATTCGGCTCCATCCTCCCCCCCGCCAATGGTCGCGAGAACCAGGGGCTTTCCCGAGGTCCGAGCCATCGCGGAGCGGGCTGTCTGACGGGAAGGCGAATCGACGACGTATCCGCAATAGTGGGTTCGCTCCAGGAGAGAGGACGAGAATCCGTATTCCAAGGCGGTGTCGAAGAGGGACTGCTGGCCGTAGACGAGCACCGCATCGTAGTGTTCCGGAATCGCCTGCGGAAGACCGTGGGGTTCCCACTCCTCCCGAACGGTTGCGGGATCATCCAGAATATCGCGCAGCCCCAAAACCGCCCGGTGTCTCAGGGCTCGCTGCGCTTCCAGCGCCGGACGAAGCTCCCCGCCTGCCCCGAAGGGATGTTTGTCCACCAGCAGCACGTCCGGCTGAAACGACTCCACAGTGCCCTGCAGCAACCGCGAACGCAGGTGCCGAACGGCATCCGGCGACACCCCGAGGTAACGGGAACCGTAGGATTCGTTGGCCAGTTTGCGCAGGCCGGGAAGCTTCAAAACTTCCACCCGGTCGGGAACACCCAGCCGGGTGACATCGTCTGAGCCGCTGGCGATGAGGACCGAAGCATTGGGCGCGAGTTGAGTCAGGGCGCGGGCGATGGCGAGATTCCGGCAGGTGTGGCCCAGTCCGAAACCGTCGTGGGAGTAGAACAGGAAGCGCATGGGAGAACTCGCTGGGTATGCGAACCTCCGCTTCGGCTCTGGGATGATCCGGGTACCGGATCTTTTGTCAGTGGAGAGGATCGTCACTCCTTCCCATTTGCAGCTGACGTGCCAGTCATCAAAATGTTCCCAAAGTGTGACTTGATGAGGTTCTTTCGGAGGATTCGCAGCTTGAACTGGTCCGGTCCCACGTTGCTCTGGTCCGAAACCGATCCGGATCGTGTCGTGCTGGTCCACAAAGTCATCGGTCTCCGTACCCCGGGCGACAGGAGACTTCTCTGGCCCCGGGGTTGATGGATGATGTCCTGCGAAGGGAGGCCTACAAAGGCACTAGGGACAGGTCATCCATCGCCCTGACACCCCTCGGGTAGGGCGACGCTCCTGCCGAGCCGTACGCTCAAGCCTCAACCGCCGCTGACGTGGTGGTTCCTCCACACGCCCACGGCTCACCGGGAGGCTCGCCCTACCAGGAGACCGCACGGATGTCCTGTCCCTTCTAAATCCCATGCTGACGCCGGTAGGGCGAGGCTCCTGCCGAGCCGTACGCTCAAGCCTCAACCGCCGCTGACGTGGTGGTTCCTCCACACGCCCACGGCTCACCGGGAGGTTCGCCCCACCAGGAGACCGCACGGATGTCCTGTCCCTTCCGAATCCATCGCCCTGACAGCCCTTGGGTGGGGCGAGGCTCCCGCCGAGCCGTACGTGCAACCGCGCTCGACGTGGTGGCAACTCCACACGCTCACGGCTCACCGGAGGCTCTGTGGAAAGGATCAAGGAAGAAGGCAGAGTGAAGAATGAAGAATGACCAAGGACCACTCCTGAGTACTCACATCTGGTAGGGCGAGGCTCCCGCCGAGCCGCACGCTTAACCGCGGTCAACGTGGTGGTGCCTCCACACGCCCACGACTCACCGGGAGGTTCGCCCCACCAGAAGGCCACACGGATGTCCCGTCGCTTCCGCCTCCGGTCGGCAAAGCGGCTGTCATCGCCTACTTGATTTGATCGGAAGGTACCGGAGGCATGCTGCGGAACGAGGCAGTGCTGGTCCAAAGGTTGATTGGTGTTATGGACTGACCGTAGCGCAATGAGCGAACGCTGCCGTCGACAAAGGAGAAGTTGGACCGTCCGGATCGTGGTCCACTGCGGCCATGACGGCCGTGTTCGACTTGGTTGATGTCGTCACCGCCAGCCTGCCCCTGAAGGAAGTCCATGTAGGCTTGAGGCGAGGCGGACTTCTTTTCACCGAACGTGATGGTTTCGGAGGGACTGGGAATCGCACCGAGACGAACGGAGTATTCCCAAGTGAACTGGGGTGGAGTGGTGTTCAGGATGACTTGGAAACGGGCCAGAGCGTCCGATGGGAGAGTCTCCTTGAAATAGTCGTTCCAACCGTTGGCGAGATAGCTTCGGTGAGAACCGTCCACATCATAGGGGAGCTGGCCCGAAACGGGCTGCGGCACGTTCACGGGCCAAGGAATCTTGGTTGGGGAGCGGGAATCGGCGGGGCATTTGAGGACGCCCTCGGTGGCTCCGTAGTAGGGGAAAAGGGGTTGC
>JBDKKE010000549.1:0-28871 GCA_039796255.1 Verrucomicrobiota bacterium
AACGGGGCGGACACCTGATGGGAACCGAAGGACAGCGAGACATCGCCCTCGCCCGATTCCCCCCGGGCCAATGAGAGTGCCCGAAACGCCTGCTCAAGCTGGAGCCGACCTCCTCCCGCGCGCGACTCGGGGTACTCGACCTGTTGTTCTCCGCGGGTGGGCGCCGCGGTGTTCATGAGGACTGCCTTGATGTCCTCCACGCTCCACGTCGGCCGCGCTTCCCTCAGCAGCGCCGCCGCTCCCGCCACGTGCGGTGCAGCCATGGAGGTTCCGGAAAGCGCCACCCCCTGGGTGCCGGCTCCAGCCTTGGCGGAAATGATCCCGCTCCCCGGGGCGGCGAGGTCGGGCTTGAGATGCCCGTCCTCCGCGCTCGGTCCGCGGGAGGACGATTCACTCAATTGATCCGCCAGTTCCGGATGGGCCACCGCGGCGAAGTCCGCCAGGGTCACCGTGAGTCCCTTGCCCAACTGGGCCTTCAGGATCGACCCGTCGAGCCGCGAGATCATCACCCCGGGGATGCGAATGTCGCTGGTGTCCCCCTGTTTACCCATTTCAAAGGGCGCCCCATCCGCATTGTTCACCACGATGACGCCCAAGGCACCCGCGGCCTGGGCCCGACGAATCTTGTCCACAAAGAAGCAGGTGCCCCGGTCCACCAGGGCGATGCGCCCCGCGAGTTCGGCGGAGTTCAGGGGATCGTCGCAGGCGTTCGCCGGCTGGATCTGGACGACCGGTGCCGTAATGGCCTCCATCGTGGCCAGTTTCGGAGTAAAGCTGCCCTCGACTGCGGTATAGTCGCCGACCACCGCCGCCGGAGCGGTGACGCGGATGATGGAGAACGTGGCGCCATCGTCCAGGGAGTTCGCCACTGTCACTGCCCGGGCGGCCACTCCGGGAGAGGCGCAGACGTAGTGGGTGTTGCCATTGTTGCCCGCAGCAATCACCACGATGACGCCCTGCTGGCTCAGGCGATTGACGGCCTCCACCTCCGGTTCCTGATCACCCGCCAGTCCGAAGGGCGATCCGAGGGAGAGATTCACCACGTCCACATGATCTCCAAAACTTCCGTCCTGATTTGGATCGAGCGACCGCTCTAGGGCCCGGGCCACGGCAGAGAACGTGGTGCTGCCCTGGCGTCCGAACACCTTGTAGGCGTAGAGGAGCGCCTGGGGAGCCACGCCGGGACCCACCCGGAATCCGGAGAGATCGAGATCCGCGGTGTAGGGGCCGGAGTAGGGGAGTCCGTTGGTCAGCACCCCGAATCCGGCGGCGATGCCGGCGACATGGGTCCCATGACCGTTGGCGGAGGGATCCAACGGATCGCGGTCGGGAATGGCCACTGTCGAGCCCGCTGCGCCCTCTCCGCTCCCATCAAAATCATCACCGACGAAATCGAATCCTCCGATCACTTTGGCGGTTGGAAACGTGCCGGCCTCGACGACGTCCGAATCATTGGCCAGGTAGGCGGCCGGATCCCCAGAGCCGCCGAAGTCGGCGTGGAGGTAATCGATCCCCGAATCAATGATGGCGATGCGGATACCCGTACCGGCCCCTCCTCCGGTGGGGAGTTTCCAGACGCCCGGCGCGCCCACAAAAGGGACACTGGAGGTCAGCAGCGGACGGAACAGCCGTTCACGCCGAACGGACCGCACCCCGGTCAACTGGCGGACTTTCGCCAGTTGCGACTCCGGGATGCGGACGACCAGGGCGTTGAGCAGCGTGTCGAAGCGATCCGTCACCTGACCTCCGAGGCGCTGGAGTTCCGCCTCCAAGGCTGCCTGCTGTCGGGCGATCAACTCCCGGCGACCCGGTGAGACCGGAGGGGCCACTGCCGCCTGAGTTCCTAGGGTGCCGGTGGAGGCCAGGGGTTCGCCCTGGAGCAAGAGGACGATCGATACGGCGCGGTCTCCACTCTCCGGCAGGGCCCACGCCCTGCTGCCAGTGAGGATCAGGGCCGTGAGGAGGGTCGCGCGAAGCCAATTCATAGCGGTCTGAAAGAGTACGAAGGCACGGTACTCAACCGGTTCCCGTCGCGCGAGAGTGATTCATCCTCCGAAGCGTTGAAGCGAGCGAGAGTCGTCAGTATCCCGTCCATGGAGATGACAAACTTGAGCTCGACCGTGGTTGTTCTGGGAAAACGGATCGTGGATGGTCCCGCGGTCGGGGTTGACCCCCGCATCAAGTCCGCCCACTGACTCCCTGCTTCATGGCCGATCCCCTCCTCGAAATTCGCGGTCTCCAGATCGACTTCCGGGTCGATGACGGCTGGGCCCGGGCGGTGGACGGGGTGTCGCTGACCATCAGCGCCGGCGAAACCCTCTGCCTGGTGGGCGAAAGCGGCTGCGGCAAGAGCGTCACCGCCCTGAGCATCACCCGCCTGATTCCCACGCCACCGGCGAGGTATGCGGGGGGAAGCATTCGGGTGCAGGGGCAGGACGTGTTGGGCATGGCCCCCGGTCAATTGCGGGCCATCCGGGGGGGAGTGGTCAGCTATGTATTCCAAGAGCCGGGTGCATCGCTGAATCCGGTCCTCAGGGTGGGCGCACAGATTCGCGAATCCCTGACGCTGCATCAGCCGGCCAAGGCGACCGACGCCGAGGTGATTCGACTGCTCAAATTGGTGGGCATACCGGCTCCCGAGTCCCGGATTCGGGACTATCCTCATCAGTTGAGCGGTGGCATGCAGCAGCGGGTGATGATCGCCATGGCGCTGGCCAGCGAGCCGCGGCTGCTGGTGGCCGACGAGCCCACCACGGCTCTCGATGTCACCATTCAGGCACAGATTCTCGAACTGCTCATCGAACTGAAGCGGCGCCTCGGCATGGCCATCCTGCTCATTACCCACAATCTGGGCATCGTGGGGGATCTCGCCGACCGCGTTGCCGTCATGTACGCCGGACAGGTGGTGGAAGAGGCGCCGGCGCATGACCTCCTTCGGCGCCCGTTCCATCCCTACACCCGGGCTCTGATGAAGTCCGTGCCGGAACTCGGACACGCGACCGAGCGTCTGCACGCCATCCCGGGAACGGTGCCCTCGCCCGGCCATTGGCCGGCGGGATGCCATTTCGCGCCGCGTTGCCCGGTGGCGCGTCCGGAGTGCGCCACAAAACCACCGGAGTTACTGGAAGTGGAACCGGGACGCCGCGTCCGCTGCCCGTGGTGGAATACCTAGCCGCCCATGCCCCTCCTCGAAGTCCAGGACCTGCGCGTCCATTTCCCGGTGAAGCAGTCGATCTTCGGTGGATCTTCCGGCTCGGTGAAGGCAGTGGATGGAGTCTCCTTGGCGGTGGATGAAGGGGAGGCGGTGGGGTTGGTGGGGGAAAGCGGCTGTGGCAAGACCACGCTCGGACGTGCCGTCCTGCGGTTGGTGGATCCCACGGCCGGACGCATACGCTTTAACGGTGAGGACATCACTTCCCTGTCGTCCCGCGAATTGCGGAGCCGGCGGCGGCAGTTTCAGATGATCTTTCAGGATCCCTACAGCTCGCTCGATCCCAGGCTGACGGTGGGCGAAAGCATTGGGGAGGCGCTCGATATCCACCGTCTCGCGGCAGATCGCTCCGCCCGCCGCCAGCGCATTGGAGACCTGCTGAAGTCTGTGGGACTGGAGCCGGCCCACGCGGAACGCTTCCCGCATGAATTCAGCGGTGGACAGCGCCAGCGCATTGGCATCGCCCGGGCGCTGGCGGTTGAGCCCCGACTGATCGTCTGTGACGAACCGGTCAGCGCCCTGGACGTGAGCGTGCAGGCCCAGGTCATCAATCTGTTGCAGGACCTCCAGCGCGAGCGGCGCTTGGCGTTGCTCTTCATTTCTCATGATCTCGCCGTCGTGGAGCACCTGTGCAGCCGGGTGGCGGTGATGTACCTCGGGCGCATCGTTGAATCCGGTCCGGCGCGCCAGATCGCCCGCAACCCAAGGCACCCCTACACACAGGCGCTGTTGTCGGCGGTTCCGGTGGTGGATCCGGACTCCAAACGCCAGAGGATCGTTCTGGGAGGCGACGTGCCCTCCCCCATTCATCCACCCCCAGGGTGCCCGTTCCATCCTCGTTGCCGTGTCGCCGAGGCACGGTGTTCTACGGAGGTTCCGAAATTGCAGGACCTCGGGGCGGGGGGCGCTGCCGCGTGTCACTTGCTCCGGTAGTTGGGTTGAAATGATCCGTGATCTCACCGTAGATTCTTCGGTGGGCTGAGTTGCGCCGGCGCCCTTCCGGGCCAGAATACTGAAAAGGGATGGATTCTTTCCGGATTGCTCACCACCCTTGTTTTGCTTTCGACACCATGAATTGTTCCCGACTCCTTCTCGCCGGTCTTCTGGCCGGATCCCTGCAGGTGGCCTTCGCGGCCGAAACTCCCGACCCCGCGGCGCTGAGGACCAAAGCCCTGGAGCTGTTGGCGCCGATTCCGGACAAGATGCCGGGAGCCGATAAGGACACCCCTGACCGTGTGTCGCTGGGGCAGAAGCTGTTCTTCGAGAAGAAACTGTCGATGAACCAGTCGCAGTCCTGCAATTCCTGCCATGCAGTGGACCAGGGCAAGGGCGGCGTGGATAACGAGCCCACCTCTCCGGGGGCTTTCGGCAAGCGGGGCGGCCGCAATTCGCCGACCGTGCTGAACGCCGGATTTCATGTGGCCCAGTTCTGGGACGGTCGAGCTGAAACGTTGGAGGACCAGGCCAAGGGTCCGGTGCTGAACCCCATTGAGATGGCCATGCCGGATCCAGCCGTGGTGCTGGAGCGGTTGAATGCCGATCCGACCTATGTGGCGTCCTTCAAGAAGGCGTTTCCCGACGATGCCGCCCCGATTTCCTACGACAATTTTGCCCGGGCAGTGGCCGCCTTCGAACGAACCCTCATCACGCGGGACCGCTTCGACGACTTCCTCAAGGGCAACAATGCCTCCCTCTCCAGCAAGGAACTGGCGGGACTTCACCAGTTTCTCACCATCGGATGCACGACCTGCCACTACGGACCGCTCCTGGGAGGCAACAACTACAAGAAGGTCGGGATCGTGAATGCCTACGAAAATATCGACGACAAGGGCCGGATTGTGGTGACCAAGGAAGACTACGACGAACTGGTCTTCAAGGTGCCCAGCCTGCGCAATATTGTCCTGACCGCTCCCTACTTCCATGATGGCAAACAGGCGACCCTGCAGGACACCGTCAAGAAAATGGCCTGGCTGCAGCTGGGACTGGAGTTGAAGCCCGGGCAGCTCGACGAATTGACGGCGTTTCTCGGAGCGCTGACCGACAAGAGCCGCGGAGGCGCCAAGAAGTCGGCCTCGACCGGTGCAGCGCCGGCTGGTTCTCTCTGATCCATTGGAATTCCTTAAAACGCCGCGTTGGCCCAGGCCAGCGCGGCGTTTTTTATTTACCGGACCGCTTCGCCAACGTCGCGAACCCCGGCGGGAGTTTCCCGGCTCGGTGGCGGAGGCCGTTGTCCGGAGCCCATGGCCGCCTGGAAAACCCGGTCCAGCTCGTGGTTCGTCAGTTCAATGGGGTTTCCGCGAGTGCTGCTGGCGGCCAGAACCCTCGGTAGGAGCGGGACGAAATCGTCCGCGTGGGTACCCAATGCCGCCAAATCAGAAAGGGCAAACGGGTGAGTCCATTCCGCCAGGAAATCCGGGAACGCTTCGGGATGCATCGAATCGGGTCCGCCAAGCAGGCGCATCGCCTCGGCATAACGTTCGATGGCGGGGGATGCGGGCATTCGTTGGCGCAGCGCCGCCAGATTGACCCGGGTGACGGGTTCCAGCAGGGCGGAACAGAGAGCGCCATGGGCGGCGCCGGTCATGCCGCCGAGTGGTCCGGCAAATCCATGGACGACGCCCAATCCCGCGTTGGCGAGGGCCAGTCCACTGGAGAGCGCGGCCAGACTCATCTCACATCGAGCCCCCAGATCCTGACCATTACGCCACGCCCGATGGAGCGAACGTCCGACCCGGGGAAGGGCGTCGCGGCACAGGGCGTCGGTGAATGGGGTGGCACGAACGGAAACAAAGGCCTCCAGCAACTGGGTCAGGGCGTCCAGTCCGGTGGTGGCCGTGACTTCCGGGGAGACCGACCGACAAAGTTCAGGATCCACGAGGGCGATCCGGGGAAGCATCCGTGGACTGCCCAGGCTGACCTTGACCCGGTTTTCCGGGGAGCCCAGCACGGCGTTGCGGGTGACTTCCGCGCCCGTGCCCGCAGTGGTGGGAATGGCGATGAAGGGCAGGGGATCCGACGACAGACTTCCACCTCGGCCGATCACTTCCAGGTAGTCGTAGGGATCCCCTGGGTTGGTGGCCAGCGCCGCCATCGCCTTGGCGCCGTCAAGCACCGACCCGCCCCCAAATCCGATGACCAGGTCAATTCGCTCGGCCCGGATGCGTCCGGTTCCGGCGACGGCATCGGCAACGGAGGGTTCCCCGGGGATGACCGCGTTCACCCAATCGACTCCAGCGTCCGACAAATGTCGGCACAGGGCCTCCGCTCGCCGGGCCTCCCGCCCGGTCACCACCAGCGCTCGCCGGCCGTGTTCCCGCGCCAGTGGGCCAATCTCGGCCAGACGACCGGGTCCAAACAGGATCTTTCCCGCAGAGGCAAACTCGAAACGCACAGCGGGGAACCTGGGGGACCTACCCACCCTTTTCCAGCCGCGAGCGGCCGTTCTCCGGGGTTGGAGCTCCCGGTAGTTGAGGCCAATCAGGAACGAATACCCCTATTCTTGCGGCGCCCAGGTCCTGGGTTTCTGTAGCCGGGATTCCTCCCTGCGGTGGCGATGTGAGCCCTGTGAATCGGGCCTGAAAGCGGGACCGAGTCTGCATTCCGGCCTCCAAATATGGGCCTGAGCCACCCGGTGACGAACCGCGTGTCCCTCGTTTTCAGGCAGCGAGGTCTTGCCAAAACCCGCCTCGTTCATAGGCTTTGCCCTCATTTGTCACGAAACCATGGGTAATACCTCAGTCCATTTGCTGCTCGCCCTGTCCGCTCCTTCTGCCAATTCCTCACCGGAGGACCAGAAGCGGCAGATGCTCATGCAACTGGGCATGATCGTCTTCATGGTCGTGATTTTCTGGGTTCTTCTTCTCCGGCCCCAGCAGAAGAAGGCCAAAGAGCAGGCTGAATTGCTCAAGACGCTGAAAGCCGGTGACAAGGTGATCACCTCCTCCGGCATCCTGGGGATCATTACCAGCGTTCGCGACGATGCCATCATCATCCGCTCCGCCGACACCAAGTTGGAGCTGCAAAAGGGTGCCGTCAGCCAGATCCTCGAACGCGGCGCCTGAGCCGCATTGTTTGCCCGTCCGACTCATGAATCGTTCCCATCTCTGGAAGGCGCTGTTCGTCGTCTTCGTCATCGCCTGGTCTCTTACCGAGATCTTGCCTCCCAAGGCCGGCAATCTGATCACCAAGTTCGACGATCTCGCGTCCACCTCGGACCCGCGGTTTACGAACATCGTGTCGCAGGCGCTGGAACTCGAGAAGGCCTCGCCGGACCGCAATTACCAGAACCTGCTCCAGGCGATCGGCACCAACGACATCCGTGCCTATTTCCCCACCAACTTTGTCCCGGCCTCGGCCTCCCGGAATGCCGGCACGGCCGCCCGCGCCATCCTGAACAGGGTGCAGCGCGCCTCGGCTGGTGAGTTCAAGCTGGGACTGGATCTGCGGGGCGGCACCGAGTTTGTCCTGGAACTGGATCTCAGCGGCCGCACCAACGCGCCCTCCTCCACCGTGGGCAACAATTACCTGGTCGATCAGGCCGTCGAGGTGTTGCGCAAGCGCGTCGATGCCTTCGGCGTGGCGGAACCGGTCATCCAGCCCGCCGGCGAAAACCGCATCTCGGTGCAGTTGCCCGGACTCGAGGAGTCCGCCAAGGAATCCGCCCGGGAACAGATCCAGAAGGCGGCGTACCTGGAGTTTCGCATGGTGGATCCCGAAAACGAAGCGCACCTGCGCAGCGGATTGATCCCGCCCGGATACATGATTCTCCCGCTGCGCATGCGCACCCGGGAAGGCGTGGAGATCCCGGCCTCGATCATCGTCAAGCGGCAGGCGGAACAGGGGCTGGGAGGCAAGTCCATCAAGTCCGCCCGAGTGGCCCGCAATCCGGTGACCGGTTCCCCCGAAATTGACTTTACTCTGACTTCGGAAGCCACGGGAGTCTTCGGCGAGGTCACCAAGAAGTATGTGGGCCAGCGCCTGGCCATCGTGCTGGACGGTGAGGTCATTTCTGCGCCGAACATCAACACGCCCATTCTGGGGGGCGCCGGGCAGATCACTGGCAGCTTCACCGAGCGCGAGGCGTTTGAACTGGCCACTGCTCTGGAGAATCCGCTGGAGGCGCCCCTCAAGGTCGTCGAGGAAAACGGCGTGGATCCGTCCCTGGGTTCCGACTCCATCCGCAGCGGCATTCAGGCGGCCGTCATCGCGGTGGCTGCCGTCGCCGCGTTCATGCTGGTGTACTACATGCTGGCGGGAATGGTGGCCAACGTGGCGCTCCTCCTGAATATCTTGGTGCTGCTGGGGGTCATGTGCTCGCTCGACGTCACCTTTACCCTGCCCGGTATCGCAGGTATCGTTTTGACGGTGGGTATGGCCGTCGATGCCAATGTGCTAATCTTTGAGCGCATTCGCGAAGAACAGGCCGCTGGCAAGTCGGTACGCGGCGCCCTGGCCGCGGGCTATGGCAAGGCATTCGGAACCATTCTCGACGCCAATATCACCACGCTGATTTCGTCGGTGCTCCTGATTCTTTTCGGAACGGGTCCGGTCAAGGGATTCGGCGTCGCCCTCACGGTCGGTCTGTGTGTGTCGATGTTCACGGCCCTGATGGTGACCCGCCTCATCTTTGACTTCCTGCTCGCCAAGACGTCCCTGCTCAACGGGGGACTGCGCATGCTGCATATCATCCGCGGCACGGATATTGACTTCATGAAGTTGGCCAAGCCCGCCTTCGCCATTTCCTGGCTGATCATCATTGTGGGAATTGGATACGGGGTGATTGGGCGCGGTTCCAACCTGCTCGGGGTCGAGTTTCGCGGCGGCGACCGGTTGTCGCTTGTGTTCGCCCAGAAAGTTCCCGTGGATCAGATTCGCGCGGAGGTTCTCAAATTGAACAAGGGTGATGCGACGATCGGATACAGCCGAAGCGCCGGTGGTAACTCGCCCGAATCCCTCCGGATATCCTCAGCGGAGGGCACCAGCAGCGCCATCGAGGAAGCCCTCAATAAGGCCTTTCCTCAGGCCGGTTACCGCCGAATTGAACTTCAAAAGATCGGGCCCACGGTGGGCCAGGAAATCCAGAAGTCTGCCGTCATCGCCGGCTTGCTTTCCCTGTTCGGCATTCTGGTTTACGTAGCCTTCCGGTACGAGTTCAGCTTCGCCGTCGGTGCCGTGCTGGCCGTACTTCACGATGTGCTCATGACCATCGGCATTTACGCTCTTACGGGACTGGGCAATCAGGTGACGGGTGGCTGGATCGAATCACGGCAGTTTAATGCCACGTTCATTGCCGCCCTCCTCACCATCATCGGGTTCTCGATCAACGACACCATCGTCATTTTCGACCGGATTCGTGAGGATTTGAAGCTCGGCGTCCCGGGGACCTTCCGCGAGTTGCTCAACCGGGCGCTCAACCAGACATTGAGCCGCACCATCATCACCTCGGGAACGGTATTTCTGGCCACCATGGCCCTGTACATTTTCGGTGGCGGATCGGTGAACGACTTTGCCTTTACCTTCCTGGCAGGAATCATCACCGGAACCTACTCCTCGATCTACATCGCCAGCGCCCTGGTGCTCTGGTGGCACAAGGGCAAGCGCCCGGTGCTGGGTGCCGGCACGCCGGTGGTTACGGGATCCGATTCCATCCACCGGGAGAAGGCGATCGCCTGAGGCGGGTCGGACTTCGATCGGGAAGCAGCGACCTGAGAGCGAATCACGCGTTCACAGCGTGATTCGCGCCGCCGCCACCTCGCCGCTGCGGCAGCCGATGGCGAGTGCCTGGCCATCGCGGCTCCACTCCAGGCAACTGATGGCGCCGGGGAGTTGGAACTGGCGGACCGGAGTGCTCGATTTTCCGGCGTTCCAGAGAAGGACCCGGCCTTCCTCGGAGCCGCTGGCGAGCAGGTGTCCGTCGCGCTGGTAGGCGAGAGCCGTCACGCGCTGCTGGTGTCCCTCCAGAATTCGGGGGGTGGATCCTGCGGGTCCGCGCCCGCCACAGTCCCAGACCATGATCTCGTTGCCGCCATCGGTTGCCAGGTAGCGTGCGCCGCGATGCCAGACCAGGTTCTTCACCTTGGCCGCGTAGCCGCTCATGGCCAGTTCTTCCCCGGGCTTGGCCGGCAGTTCCCAGATTTGGACGCTTTGCTCCTGGGTTCCCGCCGCCATCCATCGCTGATCCGGACTCCAGGCCAGCGAGATCAGTGAGGTCTTCCAGGCGATCGGTTCACGGGCTGCGCCGGTATGGGCATCCCAGACTTGAATGCGTCCGTAGGCCGCCGCCGCCAACTCCCGGGAATCCACCCGCCAGGCCAGGGCGGACACGGTGCTTGGCAGGGGGGGCAAGGTGTGAGCGACCTTTCCGTCCGGATCCAAAATCCGCACTTCGCGGCCCGCGGCGATGGCCAGGGCGGAACCATCCGGAGCCCAAAGCAGGTGCTCAACCCAGGATTTGGAAACAGGCACGGACACCTGCGCGTCAGGAGTTGCGGGGTCCCAGAATCGTACCTGACCATCCTGACCCACCGAGGCCGCCCGCGGGATGGCCGGAGAGAAGGCGGCGCAAAACGTCCCGCCTTGATGTCCGGGCCAGGCGACCACCGGTGTTCCTGAATCGCTCTCCAAAAGCAGAATGGGGCCACCGGATCCGGCCGCAGCGAGGAATCGCCCGTCCGGAGACCAACTGACCGAGGCCACGAAATCCCCGGTGGGACGGGTCCAATCCACCGGTTGTTGAACCGCCAGGCTATTGCTCACGCGTGGGGAAGGGAAAGGAGTCTCCGCTGCGAGGACCAACGATTCAGGCGAGGCAGCGCCGGAATCCGGCCTGAAGAGCCTCCCGGTCCAGGTTCCTCCCGATGAAGACAATCTGGCTCTTCCGCTCTTCGCCCTCTTTCCACGGCCGGTCCGGCTTGCCCTCAAACAGCATGTGGACTCCCTGGAAAACGAAACGATTCGCCTGACCGCGCAGCAGCAGCACGCCCTTCATTCGGAAGATGTCCTGACCCTTGGTCTGCAGAAGTTCGCTCAACCAGGCATTCAGTCGCTTGGGATCGAGCTCCCGGCGTTCCTCGAAGCCGACGCTGGTCACCGTTTCGTCATGCGTATGGCTGTGAGCGTGGCCTCCATGCTCATGGGTGTGTTCGGGCTCCACCCGCTTCCCATCCCGTTCCAGGCGTCCGGAGAACTCCGACAACCCGTGCTGCGTGAAGAGCGCGTAGTTGCCGTGTGCGGGAATGGAAACACGGAACGTGGTCTGGTCATCGCCCAGGACGAGTTTGTAGAGCGTGGATCCCGGACGCAATTCGCCACCCGACCGCACGGCGGTGGCGGGATAGGTGAAGAGCGCGGTGGCACGGTCCTCTGCGCCGTGAAGGGCGTCGTGCAACCCGCCATGGCAATGCTCGCCGTCCGCTTCGCCCTGCGCTTCATGGTCGTGATCGTGGTCCCCGGATTCATGGCCATGATCATGGCCATGACTATGGGTGTGCCCGTGCGATTCCTCGTGGGTGTGGGCGTGGCTGTGGCCGGTGCCGTTGCCATCCAGAGGCAGCAGCACGGCCCCCATCACCGGGTCCGGTCCCGATTCGAGCACCAGTTGATAGGGACCGGCGTCGAGATGGTACGCCCCGCTCCACTCAAAGGGCATTTCCTTCTGCAGGAAGTCGCCGTCCACGGACAGTTTGTGATCGAGATCGAAGGCGTGGATGTTGAGCACCTGTTCCGCCGCCAGACTGGCCTGCGTGGTGCGGAAGATCTGGGCGACGGCATTGATGCCCCGGACCCGCTTCTCCAAGGCGTCGAGTTCCGCCGGGGTCACCAGATCCACCTTGTTGAGGAGGATTCGATCCGCGAAGGCGATTTGGGACTTGGCCTCGGGGGCATCGTCCAGATGCAGGCTGATGTGCTTGGCATCCACCAGAGTCACGATGCCGTCCAGACGGAAGGACCCCTTCATCTCCTCGTCGGAGAAGAAGGTCTGGGCCACGGGCCCTGGATCGGCCAGTCCGGTGGTTTCCACCAGGATGTAGTCGAACCGGTCCCGGCGCTTGAGCAGTTGTCCGAGGATTCGGATGAGGTCCCCGCGCACGGTGCAGCAGATGCACCCGTTGTTCATCTCGAAGATTTCCTCATCCGCATTGATCACCAGTGCGTTGTCGATGCCGATCTCGCCGAACTCATTTTCGATGACGGCTATTCGTTTGCCGTGATTGGCGGTCAGAATGTGATTCAGCAGAGTGGTCTTGCCCGCTCCTAGAAATCCGGTGAGGACGGAGACGGGAATGCGGGAGTCGGCAGCAGCCATATTGGTCGGTGAGAAGTACCCGAGTGGGGACGAAGAAGCAAACGCTGGGGCGAGGGGAGGGGCTTCCGTCAGTTGGCCGCGCAACCGCACATCGGGCCACAGCCATGACTCGGCGGAGAGGGAAGGGCACAGGAACCGTCGGCACAGGCGGCATCGGATCCGCCCCCCGCCATCATCGGGGCGAATCCGCCCGAGATGACGCGACGCACGGGAAGACCTGATTCGGGATCCCGCTTCAGCGGGGCTTCCTTCATGGACTGCTTGAATTCGAACCGGCGCGGGGCGGCGCCTGGCTTCCCTGGAATCGTCTCGTAAACGTAGGTCGGCATGACGAAGAAGAAAAAACCGGCTCCGGGAGCGCGGTCAAGTGCGGGACCCGGAAACTCACCCGCCTGTCTCGGGTGACTTCCCCCTGAATCCGTTGTTCCGACCCGCCGTCTGAAGGTTCGTGAATCCTTCCAGATGGCATTGAGCCCGCCAATTTCTGTCTTCGGCCTTGCCGTTTCCGCCCAAGTTCCTTTTATCAGGCAGGTCCAGATACCGTCCGCTCCGTCACTGTCCCGCTCCTCATCGATGAATCGCCACTCGCCCAGCCCACGCTGCCTTCTGGGACTGTGCCCGTTCGCTGTTCGCCTTCTTGTCGTCATTGCAGCGGTCTTCTTGCCCGGCGCCTGTGGGGAAGGATTTGCTGCGGATTCCGCCCCGGACTCGGCCGACGCCTGGTGGTCGCTCCGCCCCCTGGAGCGTCCGGTGATCCCCTCCGGGAAGGCGCCGGGCACCCACCCGGTGGACGCTTTCATTCGGGAGCGTTTGTCCGCCGAGGGGCTGGCGCCATCGCCTGAGGCGGATCGCCGGACCCTGATTCGGCGCCTGAGTTTCGACCTGACTGGACTTCCTCCGTCGCCCGAGGAGATCGAGAGCTTTCTCGCGGATGCCCATCCGCAAGCCTACGAGCGCCTCGTGGACCGCTGGCTGGCGTCTCCCCGCTACGGGGAACGCTGGGCCCGTCATTGGCTGGACGTTGTCCACTACGGCGAGACGCATGGCTATGACAAGGATCAGCCGCGTCCCAACGCCTGGCCCTATCGGGATTATGTGATCCGAGCCCTCAACGAAGACCGTCCCTATGCGCGATTCGTCCAGGAACAGGTGGCCGGGGACGTTCTTTTTCCCAACAGCCGCGATGGCTTCGAGGCACTGGGGTTTGTCGCGGCCGGACCCTGGGACTTGATCGGACACGCCGAGGTTCCCGAGTCCAAGATGGATGGCCAGGTCGCGCGACATCTGGATCGGGACGATATGGTGGCGAACACCCTGCAGACCTTCACCAGCCTGACCGTCCAGTGCGCCCAGTGTCACAATCATAAGTTCGACCCCATCCCTCAGGAAGACTACTACCGGCTTCAAGCAGTGTTCGCAGCGGTGGACCGGGCCGATCAGAAGTACGACATCGACCCGGAGGTGGCGCGGGAACGACGGATCCTGATGGATCGGGAGGGGGCGGTGGTGGAGCGACGCCGGACGTTGGAGGAGGCCGTCCGGGGTCGGGTGGGTGTCCCCTTGGTGAAACTGGAGGAGGCCATCGCCCTCCGGGAGAAGTCGCTGAAGAATGGTGGCGACGGCGGCTACCACAGCCAGATCGAGAAAAAGCAGGAAGTGGCGAAATGGGTCCAGGTAGACCTTGGACGTTCGGTGCCGCTGGGCAGCGTCGTGCTGCATCCGTGCCGCGACGACTTCAACGGCATCGGTGAAGGTTTTGGATTTCCCGTCCGCTTCCGGGTGGAGTCAGCGGACAGCGACTCCTTCCGGAATCCCGTGGTGATTGCGGACCATTCTGCTGAGGATTTCCCCAATCCCCGCCTCAAGCCGTTCACCATCGATCTGGGTGGGCGTTCTGCCCGGTTCATTCGGGTGACTGCCCTCAAGCTCGCGCCGCGGCAGGACGACTTTATCTTTGCCCTCGCCGAGGTCTCGGCGATCGGGGGCGACGGAACCAATGTCGCCCGTGGTTCCCAGGTGACGGCGCTGGATTCGATTGAGGCTCCCGATCGTTGGCAGCGGGTCAATCTGACCGACGGTGCGTACCCGGGCATGACCGCAGCCTCGGATGCCGTGATCGCGACGCTGAAGAAGGAACGGGCCGACCTCATCGCAGGCGCGACCCGCGAGGAGGAGCGCCTGACGCTGGAATCCGTTGCGGTAGAGCAGGCGGAGTTGAAGCGGTTGCTGGACCGGTTGCCCCCGCGAAGCACGGCCTACGTCGCGTCCGTGCATACCGGATCCGGCGCCTTTACGGGCACCGGCGCAAAGGGCGGCCGCCCGCGGACCATTCATCTGCTCAATCGGGGCAGCCTGCAGAAGCCTGGCCGTGAAGTGGAGCCGGGCGCCCTGCGGTGCGTCCCCAATCTCCCTGCGTCCTTTGATCTGCCGGAGAATCACCGGGAAGGGGAACGCCGGGCGGCGCTCGCCCGCTGGCTCACCGACTCCCGGAATTCGCTCACCTGGCGCTCCATCGTGAACCGAGTTTGGCAGTACCACTTTGGACGCGGCCTGGTCGAGACGCCGAATGACTTTGGACACATGGGGGCGCTGCCCAGTCACCCGGAACTGCTGGACTGGCTGGCGGTCGAGTTTCGGGACGGCGGACAGTCCTTGAAGGCACTTCACCGCCTGATCCTCACCAGCGACACCTATCGTCAAGCGTCCGCTGGACGGCCGGACGCGGAGCGGGTGGATTCTGGAAACCGTCTCCTCTGGCGAATGAACCGGCGAAAGTTGGAGGCCGAGGCCGTGCGGGATTCCATCCTGAGCGTCGCGGGACGCCTGGATTTGAGAATGGGTGGACCCAGCTTCCGGGACTTCGTCGTCGACAAACCGGAACACTCGCCCCACTACGAATATGGGCTGCACGACGCCGGTGATCCCGCGTCTCACCGGCGATCGGTCTATCGGTGGATTGTGCGGTCCCAGCAGCAGCCTTTTCTCACCACCCTGGACTGTGCTGACCCCTCAATGCAGGTCGCGCGTCGCAATGAAAGCACCTCTCCGCTGCAGGCGCTCGCTGTCTTGAACAATTCCCTGGTCATTGCCATGTCCCGTGAGTTTGCGTCCCGAACCCTGGCCGGGGGTGGCGATACGGCGGACCAGGTGCGACGGGCTCATCGGGAGGCCCTGGGTCGACTGCCATCCGGTACGGATGAGGCGGCACTCGTGGCCTACACGCGCGAATTCGGACTCACCAACTACTGCCGGGTGCTCTATAATCTCAACGAGTTCTCCTTTGTGGACTAGGCCATGAACGCTGATTCCCCCTTTCATCGCCAGACACCCCGGTCCGTCCTTTCGTCCCGGCGCGACTTCCTCTGGCGATCCGGTGGAGGCTTGGGAGGTCTGGCGCTCAGCGGACTGCTGCAACAGGAGGGACTGCTCGCCTCCTCCGCCCGCGCTGGAGCTTCGGGGCGGCCATTATCCGGTCACCATCGGCCCAGGGCCAAACGCGTCATCCAGCTCTTCATGGCTGGAGCGGCCAGTCATTTGGACCTGTTCGATTACAAGACGGAGTTGGTGAAGCGGGACGGTCAGAAGAGCGACTTTGGCGAACCGGTGGAGGCGTTTCAGGATGGCCTGGGCCCGTGGCTGAAGCCGGTGTGGGAGTTTCGGCCCTACGGTCAAAGCGGACGCATGCTGAGCGAGGTGGTGGCCGATCTGGGCCCCGTCGCCGACGATCTGGCCATGGTCCACAACATGGTGGGGAAGACGGGGATTCACAGCCAGGCCACCTACCTTCAGTCGACCGGATTTCAGCTTCCGGGATTTCCCGGCATGGGTTGTTGGGTGAGCTATGGGCTGGGCAGTCTCAATGAGAACTTGCCCGCCTTCGTGGTCCTTCCCGACCATCGCGGCTTCGCCTCCAACGGCCCCAAGAACTGGGACGCCGCCTTTCTGCCCGGACAGCATGCCGGCACCATGATCTTTCCCGGCCGCGCGAATCCGATCGCCGATCTGTTTCCCGGACCCGCGGCTGATTTTGTGTCCTTGGATAGTGAGGCCGCGGCCCACGCCATGCTGGAACGCCTGAACCAGGAGCATGCGGCGACGAGGGAAGGGGACGCCCGCCTGGAAGCCCGAATCCGCAGCTACGAACTGGCCGCCCGCATGCAGATGGCGGCCCCCGAGGCCCTCGATATTTCGCGGGAACCGGACTACCTGCTCGATTTGTACGGCATTGACCGCTCCACCAAGACCTGGCCCAAGGAGATCAATGCCGCCGAGGAACGGGACACCTTCGGACGCAAATGCATCGTCGCCCGCCGCCTCATTGAACGCGGCGTTCGATTCGTGCAAATCTGGTCCGGCAATGACAACGGGTTCCCCCGGCGCAACTGGGATTCGCACGAGGATATCCGCCGCGATCACGGTCCGCTCTCCATGGGGTTTGCACGCGGAGCCTCCGCGCTGATCCAGGACCTCAAACAGCGCGGCCTCCTGGAGGATACGGTCATTCTCTGGACCACCGAGTTCGGGCGCATGCCCAGTTCCCAGGGCGGCAAAGGGCGCGATCACAATCCCTATTGCTTTACCAACTGGCTGTGCGGCGGGGGGATTCGAGGGGGGGGCGTCTGTGGTGAAAGCGATGCCTGGGGATACAAACCGCTCGATCGTAATCGTCCGACGACGGTCTATGACATCCACGCCACCATTCTCCAGTTGTTGGGCATCGACCACACCCAGTTGACGTTTCGATCCAACGGCGTGGATCGCCGGCTCACCGACGTGCATGGTGAGGTCATCCCGGGTCTGCTGGCTTGAACTCGTTGACGCGCTCGGGGGAAGCTCCATTGCGGACCAATTGACGGGCTCCCGTCGATCCCTACCGTCGCCACTGTGAAGCGGTTCCGTGACCAGTATCCCCTTGGCCTTCCAATGGGCGGCTCCTTGCGCGAGGCGCTGGTGTGACTTCCGGGGATCGCGAATGTCCTCGAGCGCGGCCTTGTCCAGATGCCGAGGGCCTCGTCATCGAACGTACCCAGCGGTGGCTGGAGCGGGCGGTGATCGGACTCAATCTTTGCCCGTTCGCCGGGCCGGTCTTCGGGCAAAAGCGGATCCGCTACCTCGTCTGCCGCGCGGTTTCTGAGTCGGAACTGTTGGATGCACTGGCTGCTGAATTGGAATTCCTGAGGATGGCGGATCCCGGAGTGATCGAAACAACGCTGGTGATTCATCCGGACGTGCTGGGGGATTTCTTCGATTTTAACCAGTTCCTGGGTGAGGCCGATGCGCTGCTGCGCCGCGTCCAATTGGAAGGCATTCTTCAGATTGCCAGTTTTCATCCCCAGTATTGTTTTGCGGGAGCGGCTGCGGACGACATCACCAATTTCTCCAACCGGTCACCGTATCCGATGCTGCACCTGTTGCGCGAGTCTTCGGTGGCGGCTGCGGTGTCCGGACCAGCCGACGCCGACCGCATCGTGAATCGCAACCTGGAGACCCTTCGGCAGTTGGGGAAAAAGGGCTGGGACGCGCTGGGGATTCCGACTGCGGGGGAGTCTTAAGCGCTGCGACGCGGTTCACTCCCTGCTTGAGGATGACCTCTCACCAACGGGGAATCGGGAGGTTGCCGCGTCTGGGTTAGAGGGGGCGGAATGATTATCCTAGTGCTCCGCCAGATGGAACCGTGGTGCCGCGGTTACCGACAGGCGGATGCGGGGGTGGAAATCCCGACGCCTTCCGGCTTCACGGATCCGCCAGAACGTCTCAATCTCCCTCAACACATGAAATTGCTCAGGTTGCTCCTCTTTTCACTCGGGTTCCTGCTGGGCCTCGCCACCGGAGTCAGGGCAGCGGAGGGGCCAGCGTTGTTCGTCGAGGGATATGCCGGAAACCACAGCGTTGTTCCCGGCGAAGATGTTCCGCTTCACGTTTCCACCAGCGCTCCGACCTTCGCTGTCGAGATTGTCCGACTGGGGGCGACCAATGAGACGGTTTGGCGCCGCCAGGACATTCCTGGACGGGAGCATCCGGTTCCGGAGAATGCGTCGTCTCACGGTTGCCGTTGGCCGGAGGCTTTCCGGGTGAAGGTGGCCCCTGAATGGCGGAGCGGATACTATGTGGCACGGTTCCGCGCCGAGGACAACGGGGGGAAATGGACCCATCGCGGACGCCGTACAGTGGAGAGCGACGCCTGGTTCGTCGTCCGGTCCGCAGAACCCGGCAAGCGAACTCGGATTCTCCTGCAGTTGTCGGCCAACACCTACAATGCCTACAACAACTGGGGCGGATTCAGCGTCTATGCCTACAATGGCCTGGGACAGAATCAGGGTCACCGCGTCTCAGTGGAGCGGCCTGGAGGCTCCCAGTTTTCAAATTGGGAACAGCCCTTTGTCGTATGGGCCGAGCGCAACGGCTATGTGCTGGATTATGCGGTGAACAATGACCTCGAGTACCGTCCCGAATTGCTGTCAGCCTACCGACTCGTGCTCAGTGTGGGGCATGACGAGTATTGGAGCGGCCCCATGCGGGATAACCTGGAGAAGTTCGTGGCCGCAGGGGGCAATGTTGCGTTCTTCAGCGGCAACGCCGTGTGCTGGCAGATTCGGAACGAAGATGCCGGTCACGCCTTCACCTGCTGGAAGCAGAATTACTTCTCCGATCCAATCTTCAAGACGCGTGACTTCTCCACGCTGTCGACGGCCTGGAGTCATCACCTGGTCCGTCGTCCGGAGAACCAACTCACTGGCGTTGGCTTTCTGTGGGGCGGATATCGGGGCAGTCACGGCCAGTTCATGGGCGAACCGGCGGAGTACACGGTGCATCGTCCGGAGCATTGGATTTTTACGGGGACCGGACTGAAGCAGGGTGGCACGTTTGGGGCTGCGGACACCGTGGTGGGATACGAAACCGACGGCTGTGAGTTGGAATGGCGCGACGGATTGCCGTTCCCCACCCATCGGGATGGAACCCCGGACACCTTTACGGTTTTGGGGACGTGTCCCGTGCGGTGGCAGGAGGATGACTGCGAGTGGTACGATCGCTGGGAAAAGGGACGAGTCGGCGCCGCCTGCATGGGCCTGTACACCCGGGGAGGCACGGTCTTCACAGCGGCCACCACCGACTGGGCCCATGGGCTGCGCGGCGATGACAAGGCGGTTCAACAAATCACCCGCAACATCCTCGACCGCCTGTCGCAGTAGGGCGAAGAGGGCGGCATCAACACAGTTTGCGGAGAATGGCGGGAGTGGCGGGACTCGAACCCGTAACCTCTGCCGTGACAGGGCAGCGCTCTAACCAATTGAGCTACACCCCCGCAAACGAGAGCGGGTCTTGTACGCGAGGGGGGGAAAGGGTCAATACCTTTCTCCGATATTCGAGTTCAAGAATGGGAATCAGGAACGCTAAAGCGCCCGTGAAAGAAGCCCGGGCTGCGGACGCCAAGGAGGTGGGGGTGGGGGACCCCGCGGAAGAAACGTGTCGCAGCCCGGACCATGAAAACGTTATGGAGCACTACTGGGCTTGTCAATCAAGGTGCCCTACGAGTCAGCGATTTGGCGAAAGATTTGCCCGCTCGTGTTTCCCGCGCGACCAGCCGGGGCTTGACGGTTGGGGCAGCTGTGTTTGCATGGCGGGGTAATGAAGAAATTGCTCGTTGTTTCCCTTCTGGCCGCCGTGGTGGGTGTTTCCAGCGGCTGCTACTCGACTGAGACGGGGCGGACCAAGTTTGGTCTCCCGTTTGCCAAGGATAGCATCGTGAGCCGCTACAGTAAGCCGGTAGCCACCGTGTTTGCCGCGGCCAAGGAGGTGCTGGCGTTCAATGGTACGCTGACCAGCGAGAACCTGATCGACAATACGGTGACGGCCAAGGCCGACAGCAAGACGATCTACGTCAAGGTGACTGAGGTTGAGGCTGGTATCGCAGAGGTCGCCACTCAGGTGCGGGGATCGGCCGGCGGGCCCGATGTGGATCTGGCGGCGGAGATCGACAAGCAGATTGCGATCAAGCTGACCCAGGCCAAGTAATTCGAAACTGCGGCAAGGTCCGGTTCTCCCTTGTCCGCTCATCCTCGATTTTGTCGGGGCGCTCCCTTGGATTTCTAAGGAGGCGCCCCGGCAATACTGGCTTCAATCAAACATTTTGCCTGGATTCAGGATTCCGTTCGGATCCAGAACTTTCCGGAGCTCGCGAGTCACCCTCATCTGCGCCTTGCCCAGGAATCCGGCGAGGAATTCCTTTTTGGCGACGCCGATGCCGTGCTCGCCGGTGATCGTGCCGCCAAGGCGCACTGCCTCCTCAAAAATCTCACGGAAGGCGGCGTGCACCCGTTCCATTTCCTCATGATTCCGTTCATCGGTGAGGAAGGTGGGATGCAGATTACCGTCCCCCATGTGACCGAAAGTTCCCACCCGCAGGCGATACTTTCGGGCGATCTCCTCCACGAACCGTACCATGCGTGCAAGTTCGCTGCGGGGCACGGTGGCATCCTCCAGGATGGTGGTGGGTGCCACCCGGGCGAGCGCGCTGAAGGCGCTTCGGCGGGCGCTGGCCAGTTGATTGGCCTCGGCCTCGTCCTTGGCAACTCGGACTTCCTGGCACTGATTGCGCCGGGCAATTTCCACCATGATGCGCGCCTCGTCTTCAACCTGGGCCGGGTGACCATCGGTCTCCATCAGCAGGAGCGCCTCGCAGTCGAGGGGAAGTCCAATCTTGGCGAAGTCCTCCACGCACCGGATCGTCATGCGGTCGAGAAATTCCAGCGTACAGGGGATGACCTGCGCGGCGATGATATCACTGACGGTCTGGGCAGCCGCATCCATCGCGCCAAAAGTGGCGACCATGGTTTTCTTGGCCTGAGGTTTGGGAATCAGCTTCAGCAGCACCTGGGTGATGACTCCGAGAGTTCCCTCGCTGCCGATAAACAGATCCTTGAGGGAGTAACCGGCGACGTCCTTGACGCACTTATTGCCGGTGAACATGACTTCACCGTCAGGAAGGACCACTTCCAGCCCCATCACGTAGTTGCGGGTGATGCCGTATTTCAGTCCGCGCAGTCCCCCGGAGTTTTCCGCCACATTGCCCCCAATGGTGGAGATCTTCATCGAGCCCGGGTCCGGGGGATAGAATAGTCCGACCGCAGCGGCCGCCTCGGCGATCTGGATCGTGGTGACCCCGGGTTCGGCCAGCAGGGTCAAGTTGGCCCGGTCCACCTCCAGGATCCGATTCATCTTCACGGTGCAGAGGATGATGCATTCTGGAACCGGAAGGCTTCCGCCACTGAGTCCTGTTCCGGATCCGCGCGTGACCACGGGGGTCCGGGTCCGCTGCGCAAGCTCCAGCACCACGGCGACCTCCGCCGCCGACCGCACGAACACGACGCAGGCCGGCATCTGATTCAGGGCTGCGGTGCCATCAAAGGAGTACGGGATGAGATCCTCGGGTTGGGTCAGGATCTGGGCGTCCCCGATTCGGTTCCGGAGTTCGGCGAGATGATTTTCGGACAGCGGCATCGGGAACAGCGTGTCCAACCGCATCCCCCGGGGTCAAGGTGTCCCGGATTTGGCCGCTTCCGCCCAATAGGCTTCCCGGAGCCGGACAATGATCGGAGAAGCCGCCACCGGGGTGCCGTCCACTTGCGTCACGGAGATGATTCCCCGGGAACTCTGGGTGACGAACACGCCGTCGGTCCTGAGCAGGGTGGGCAAGCCCTGCAGTTTTTCTCCGGACTGGAGGCCGAGCCGGGGCGCAAGTTCGAGAACTACGCTCCGAGTCACACCCGCCAAGGCGCCCGTGGAGAGCGGGGGGGTCCAGACCACGCCATCGGCAATCCAGAACAGGTTGCCGGACGCGGTTTCGGCCAAGTGGCCATCGGTATCGAGCAGGAGTGCCTCGTCGGCACCGGCGTCCTCGGCCTCGGCGCGGGCCATCACCTGGATCAACTTATTGGCGGTCTTAAACCGGGTCAGTGGATCCCTGGCGGGCAACCGATACTCCGAAGTCGCCAGTTTCCAGCCCTCTGCAGCGTCCGGGGGAACATCAGGAAGGGCGTGGACGGTGATGATCAGTCGGGGTTGATGGGCGCCTCGTATGGAATAGCCGCGGCGTCCTATGCCCCGGGAGAGGGTCAGGCGGAGGATTGCCTCTGTCGCCGACTGACGCCGGATCATCGCCTGGGCCGTGTCGGTGATTTCAGCATCGGAGTAGGGAATCTGCAGCCGCAGCGCCTTCGCCCCTTCGCGCAGCCGATGCAGGTGACGGTCCCAATGGAGCGGGGTAGATCGATGGATTCTGACGGTCTCAAACAGGCCGTCGCCATACAGAAACGACCGATCAAAGATGGAGACCGTCGCCTCTGTAGCGGGAACGAGGCGCCCGTCGATCCACACGACGGAATCGAAGGGCGGGGATGTCATGGACGGGGCGGGGCGGCGATGGTTGATGCTTCGAAGGCCGAAGGTTGGCGGCCGGGGGAGGTCGGTTCGCCGGCGTGCAGGGCGGCCACGAATCCTCCGGCTTTGGCGAGGGTCTCCTCAAACTCCGCGACTGGATTTGAGTCTGCCACAATTCCAGCGCCGACGTGAAACCAGGCGGTCTGGTCCCGGATGAGTGCGGTCCGAATGGTGATGCTCAACTGGCTCTCCTGATTGAACCCCAGGTAGCCGTGGCACCCGCAATAAGGTCCGCGCGCGACGGGCTCCAGTTCGTCAATGATTTCCATCGCCCGAATCTTGGGAGCGCCGGTGATGCTGCCTCCAGGGAAACAGGAGGCGAGGGCCTCGTTGTGGGAAACCCTTTCCCGGAGCCTGCCCTCGACAGTCGAGACGAGGTGTTGGACCTGGGCGAAGCGCTCCAGATGCATCAGATCGGGCACCCGGATGGATCCGTATTCGCAGATTCGCCCCAGATCATTCCGGAGGAGGTCGGTGATCATGACCAGTTCCGCGTTTTCCTTTTCGCTGCGCCGCAGTTCCCAGCCGAGCTGGGCATCGCGGACTGGATCGGGATCGCGGGGTCGCGTACCCTTGATGGGTCGGGTCACGACGTGGCGGCCGCTCATGCGCAGGAACAGTTCCGGAGACGATGAGACGAGTTGAAAGTCCCCGCAGTCGAAGTAGGCAGAGAATGGGGCCGGCGAACGGGCGGTGAGCCGAGAGAAGAACTCCCATCCTGGAACGGGGCAGGGAACGCTCAGGCGTTGGGCGAGATTGACCTGGTAAATATCACCGGCATGAATGTAGCGGAGCACCCGCTCCACCGCGGCCAGAAAGGGGATGCGAGGCAGCGAACTCACCGGAGGCGCGGCAAGGAGCGGTGTTGGCGCTACGGGAAAGGATTCCTCCGCTGGAGATGTTTGCAGACGGTTTCGCCAGGTCTGGAAATCCTGGCGGGCCCTGGCCTCGGTGCGGTTGCCTTCCGCATCCAATCCAGTGGCCACCACCCAGGTTCGTCCCAACGAATGATCGAACACCACCAGGCTGGAATAGAACCCCAGGTGGGCATCTGGAAGGGCCAGATCATTCACCGCCCGCCGGGTCACCCGAGGTTCCACGAATTGCTTGAGGTCGTATCCCCAGTATCCAAAGCAGCCACCCAGGGGGAAGGGGAGGTCAACTTCGTCCGGCAACTCAAACCGTTCCAGCAAAAGCGCCAGATGTTGCCATGGATTGCCAAACTGGGCTTCGACCCGGCCGTCCTCCGATCGGGATTGGCAGTCCGGTCCCGAGGAACGGAAGGTCAGCATGGGGCTCGTCGCCACGAAGGAATGGCGGGCGCTGGCCACGTCGAAGGTCCCGGTCCGCAGAAGCACCAGCCCCGGGAGGTGCCGTATGGCCGCCGCCAGGGAATCCGGCGTGTGGGCGGTCTCCACTTCTTGAACCAGGACGCGCATCAGACGAGCCAAAGTCGCCGGATGAGAAATGGCGTCAATGCAATTGGAAGGCCGCGGCGCACGGTGGAAGTGGGCAAAGCCGGCTCGCCATTCGGGACCTTCCGGAGCAGTGTGGCGAGGTGAGCGACCTGCAGGCCATGTATGATGACGCGATGTTCGACTATTCTACCGGGGATTTTGGCTCCGCCCTGGAGAAACTGCGGCAAGTCCTGGTGCAGGATTCTGTCCACTTCGACGCCCAACTCGCGGTGGCCATGTGCCACTACCGGCTGGGGGATTACCCGACCGCCATCGCTGAGGGGCATCGGGCCGAGAAGCTCAAGCCCCACGAGCAGTTGGTGCACACCAATCTGTCTCTGTTCTACATGAAGTCGGGCGACAAAAAGACGGCCGAGCATCACGGACTTCAGGCGCGCATCGCCTCCTGGAAACAGGACATGACGCCGCCCGGAACCCCCGCTTTGGCTTCCGGTGCGGGGGATGACTCCGCGCTGCAGATGGCGCAACCCAAGCCGCAGGCCTTCAAGCTCCCGGAGAAATTTCCCAGCCAGCCCTGGAAGAAAAAGGCACCGGCTGATCCCGGGACAACTCCGCCGCACTAATGTCTGCATCCTCCCCCACGGGTTTCCCCGACAGAGTTCCGTCGCCCATGCCTACCCTGGTTCGAATAGCCGAGGTTGACTCGCTGCTGCCGGGCCAGGCGCGTACGGTTGAGGTGCGTGGACGCCGATTCGCGCTGGCGAATGTCGCCGGACGTTTTTTCGCCGTGGCGGACCGGTGTCCCCATCGCGGAGGTCCGTTGGGAGCCGGATACCTGGAGGGTCAGACTCTGCACTGCCCTCTGCACGGATGGGGATTTGATGTCGCAACCGGTGCCTGCGACCTCCGTCCCGACCAACCGGTGGCCTGTCATGCAGTCCAGGTCCGCGACGGCTGGGTTTGGCTGGAGATGGACGATGCTCCGGCCGCCTGACGCGATCCAAATCCGGGTCCGTCCCGATAGTGGTCTTGCGAGTGGTCTTGCGATTGCCCAACACGGTCGATTTTGGCAGTGTCTCTGGACGTGCGCATTCTGATTACCGGAAATCTGGGGTATGTCGGTCCTGTCCTGGTCCGGCATCTCCGTTCCCGATGGCCGGATGCCGAGCTGATGGGATTTGATGCCGGATACTTTGCCCATTGCCTGACCGGTGCCGCCTCACTTCCGGAGGCTCGGCTGAATTCCCAGACCTTTGGCGACATGCGGGCCTTTCCCTCCGAGCTGCTCGCCGGCGTGGACGTGGTGGTCAATCTGGCGGCGATCTCCAATGATCCGATGGGGAATCAGTTTGAGCAGGTGACCCTGGACATCAATCATCGGGCGGGATTGGCTCTGGCGGAGGCCGCACGAAAGGCGGGAGTGAGTTCCTTCGTGTTTGCGTCCAGTTGCAGCGTGTACGGGTTTGCCGCCGACGGGGCGCGCAACGAGTTGTCCGCGGTCGATCCCCTGACCGCCTACGCCCGCAGCAAGGTGCTGCTCGAGCGTGACCTTGCGGCGCTGGCGCTGCCCGGCTTCCAGGTCACTTGCCTGAGATTCGCTACGGCATGTGGCTGGAGTGAACGGCTCCGTCTTGACCTGGTCCTGAATGACTTTGTGGCCAGCGCCCTGGCCACAGGCAAAATCACCATTCTGAGTGACGGGACGCCGTGGCGTCCCTTGATTCACGTGGAGGATATGGCCCGGGCGATTGAATGGGCGGCAGTGCCTGGGAGGACCGGCGGGGATTTTCTGGTGGTGAATGCGGGGTCCGATGGATGGAATCATCAGGTGCGGGATCTGGCGTCCGCGGTTGCCGCGGCCTTTCCGGGAGTGGAGGTTTCGTTGAATGCATCCGCGCCACCCGACCGGCGGAGCTACCGGGTGGACTTCGCCCGGTTCCGCTCCCTGGCACCCGAACACCAACCACGCGTCGGACTGCCGGAGGCGGTGGCGGGACTGAAAGCCGGACTGGAGCGAATGGGATTTGCGGATCCCGATTTTCGACAATCGCCCCTGATACGCCTGCGCACCCTCCGGGGGCATTTGGAAAATGGCCGGCTCGATCCACAGCTTTTCTGGATTTCATGAATTCCTTCCACTGCCGCTCCTGCAGTTCAACCCGGGGACGCCTGGTGCTCGACCTGGGCCTCCAGCCGCTGGCCAACAACCTGCTGCGTCCCGGTGATCTCGCCTCCGAAGAGCCGCGCTTCCCGCTGCGCCTGGCGGTTTGTCATGATTGCTGGATGCTGCAGATTACCGACATCGTCCCGCCGGTCTCCCTCTTCAGCGAGTATCTCTACTTCTCCTCCGTTTCGGACGCCCTGCTGGCCCACGCCGCAGCCGCGGCCGAGACCCATCGACGGGAGGCGGGCCTCCACGAACGCAGCCTGGTGGTGGAGGTGGCCAGCAACGACGGGTATCTGTTGCGCAATTTTGTGGCCGCCGGGGTGCCGTGTCTGGGTATTGAGCCGGCGCGGAACATTGCGGAGGTCGCGGTTCAACGGGGAATTCCCACCCTCAACGCGTTCTTCAGCGCCGAGACGGCGCGAGCCGTCGTTGCCGAGCGCGGGCGGGCCGATCTGATCCTGGGCAACAACGTCTTTGCCCACGTGCCGGACACCAATGATTTCGTCGCCGGTTTGGCTGCATTGGTCAAAGCGGACGGCCGGATCGTGCTCGAATTTCCCTATGCGTGTGACCTGGTTGAGCACGTCGAGTTCGATACGATATACCACGAACACGTCTTCTACTTCACCCTGACTGCCCTCATTCCCCTGTTGGCGCGGCACGGACTCGAGGTGTTTCACGTGGAGCGACTGGCCATTCATGGCGGTTCGTTGCGGCTGTTCGCCGGACCCAAGGGTGCCCATGCTGTCCAGGATTCGGTGTCGCTTCTGTGGAACGAAGAGCAGGAGAAGGGGGTCCACGGACCGGCCTACTATGACGACTTTGGCGCCCGGGTTCTGCGTTTGAAGGACGACTTGCTGAAGATGCTGGGGAGTCTGCGGGCAGAGGGACACCGGCTCTGCGCCTACGGGGCTTCAGCCAAGGGAAGCACGCTGCTTAACTTCTACGGATTGGGTCGCCAGGGGCTCGATTGGATCGATTTTGTGGTGGATCGGAGCACCGCCAAGCAGGGGCGTCTGACTCCGGGCAGTCACCTTCCGATCCTTCCCGTGGAGCAGTTGATGACGGAGCCTCCGCGTCACGCCCTGCTGCTGACCTGGAATTTTGCCGAGGAGATTCTGTCCCAGCAGCGTGCCTGGAGGGAGGCCGGGGGGCGTTTCATCGTCCCGCTGCCTGAGGTTCGGCTGATTTGAAGAGCCGTGAAGTTTCTTCCCTCCCAGTTATCCGGAGTGTGGGTCATCGAGCTTGAACGGCGAGAAGACGATCGCGGTTTCTTCGCCCGGACCTTCTGCGAGCAGGAGTTTGCGGCGCACGGGCTGAATGTCCGCTGGCCCCAGGCCAATCTGACCCGGACTCTGCGACGGGGGATGATTCGAGGGTTGCATTGGCAGTCGGAACCAAAGCCGGAAATCAAACTGATCCGCTGCTCTGCCGGAGCCATTTGGGATGTGGTGGTCGATGTGCGGACGAATTCCCCTACTTTTGGCCAGTGGGCGTCGTTTGAACTGACATCCGACGGTGCGCACCAGCTCTATGTGCCGGCCGGATTTGCCCATGGCTTTCAGTGTCTTGCGGACGGAAGCGAGGTGTCCTACCTGATGTCGGAGTTTTTCCAGCCCGACCTGGCCTGCGGTGTCCGCTGGAATGACCCGACCCTCAACATCTCCTGGCCCGTTCACGGTCCGCACGTGTCCAGCCGAGATGCCGCGCTACCTGAATGGGGCGAGGCGGTGCGGCAGAGGTACCCACACCGGATTGGGAACGGCGGCTGACAAGGAATCGCCTGCCGGTCACAGTCGCCTCGTCGCATGTCAACGCCGGTCATTGTGTGGGGAGCCACGGGGCAGGCCAGGGTACTGGCTGATTTTCTACCCGCACTGGGGTATCGGATCGAGGTGCTGGTGGACCGGAATCCTCAGGTTGCGCCTCCCCTGGAAGGGGTGCCCATTCTGCTGGGCGAGGCTGGATTTAGGGAATGGGCCTCAGCGAGAAGGGAACTTCCCGCCGCGCTGGTGGCCATTGGGGGGGATCGGGGGGCGGATCGGTTGGAACTGCAGGAAGTCCTGCGCGGCGCCGGATGTCGGATTCTGACGGTGATTCATCCCCGGGCCATCGCCGCCGCCAGCGCACAGTTTGGCTTAGGTTGTCAGATTTTGGCGGGCGCACTGGTTGGGGCTGGGGCGGTGCTGGGCGATGCCGTCATCGTGAACACCCGTGCGGGGGTGGATCACGAGTGCCGGATTGCGGATGGGGTTCACGTGGGTCCCGGGGCGACCCTGTGCGGACTAGTGACGGTGGGACGGTGTACATTGATTGGAGCCGGGGCAGTAGTGC
>JBDKKE010000550.1:0-19471 GCA_039796255.1 Verrucomicrobiota bacterium
CTCCCGGCGACCACAGCGCGGGCCATGGGTACCACGTAGTCCGGATAGTCATCCCCGGTGTCCAAGGCCAGGGCGCCGAAGTCCACCACTTCATGGCCCGCAGCGCGAAGTCGGGATTCGATGTCCTGTTTGAGGAGGAAGCCTCCGTGATCCGTGGCGATACCGATGCGCATGGGCGTAGGACTAGGGACTAGGGATTAGGGAGAACCGGCGGCGGCGGAGTCCGCGAGGATCAGCGCGCCATCGCGGCGGATTCCGCCGGCCGGGATGGTGCGATCCGCTGACTGGAGCCGGGCGAGCATCTCCACCTTCTCCGCGCCGGTGGCTACCCAGAGAATGCGTCGCGACCGGTTGAGTAGGGGATAGGTGAGGGTCATTCGTCGTCGCTTCTGATAAATTCCGGTCAAGGCGACGTCGTGATCGGTGACGGTGAGGGCTGCATCGCCGGGAACGAGCGAGGCCGTATGCCCGTCGGGTCCGAGTCCCAGATGCGCGAGATCCAGCACGGGTGGGGTCCCGGCGATGGAGGTCAGGGTTTGGGAGTAACTCCGGGCGGCGGATTCCAGATCATCTGCCTCCACGGGCATGGCATGAATCTGTTCCGGGGGCAGCGGTGCATGGGACAGCAGACTTTCGCGCAGGTGGGTCAGGTTGCGGTCCGGGTCTCCGGAGGGCGCCACCCGCTCGTCCACCTGGACCACATGGACCTGAGCCCATGGCACATCCTCGTGCGCCAGTGCCCGCAGCATTTGCCATGGGGTCCTCCCGCCGCTGACCGCCATGATGAACCGTCGGCGCAGGGCAACGGCAGCACGGGCTTCGGCGGCAATGAAGGAGGCCGCAGCGCGGGCCACGGCGTCGGCATCGGACAGGATCCGGATTTCGATCAAGTTCATCAGAGAGTCAGTTGGGGATTCCACCATCCGCCCGGGGGACAAACCGTGGATTCGATGGGAGTGGGTCCCCAGGTTTGCGGCTCGTATTCGAAGACGGGTGTTCCGGCCTTGAGCACTGGATCCACAATTCGCCAGGCCTCTTCCACGTAGTCTTCCCGGGCGAAGAGCGTCGCGTCGCCGGACATTGCGTCACCCAGGACCCGCTCGTAGGCGTCCATTTCTCCGGCCTCCGGATGCTGATTGGCGATCATCTCATTGACGCCGCCCGCCGCGGCGTCGGAGACGGCCATGATGTTGATGCCGATGGCAATCAGCACGTCGGGACTGATCCGCAGGCGCAGGTAGTTTTGCTTGAGATCGTAGCCCTCGTACATGGTCGGCGGGTGGCGCATGCGGAGCAAAACCTCGGTGCAGGTGACCGGAAGTTGCTTTCCGGCCCGGAGGAAGAACGGCACGCCCTTCCACCGCCACGAGTCGATCTCCAGTCGCAGGGCAGCGAAGGTCTCCATCTGCGAATCGGCGGCGACACCGGGTTCGTCGTGGTAGCCGCGGAATTGGCCGCGGACGACGTCCTTCGGCGACAGCGGTGGGATCGCCTTGAGCACCTTCACCTTCTCGTCCCGGACGGATTCACTGTCGAGCCGGGGGGGCGGTTCCATGGCGATGTGGGCGACCAGTTGGAACAGGTGGTTCTGCATGACGTCGCGGATGGTGCCCGTCTGGTCGTAGAACTTTCCGCGGCCCTGGACTCCGAAGTCCTCGGCCATGGTGATCTGCACGCTCTCGATATGGTCCCGGTTCCAGTACGATTCGGGAAAGGCATTGGCGAACCGGTAGAACTGCAGATTGTGTACGGGGCGTTTGCCGAGGTAATGGTCGATTCGGAAAATCCCCGCCTCATCGAAGTGCGCCAAGAGGATGCGGTTGAGCTTTTGTGCCGAGGCCAGATCGGTGCCGAAGGGCTTTTCGACGATGACCCGGGACCCGGGACCGGCGCAACCCGCAGCGGCCAGTTGTTCCACCACAGTGCCAAAGAGCACCGGGGGGATCGCCAGGTAGTGAGCCGGAGTCTTGGCGTTTCCCAAGGTCTGCTTCAGCGCGAGGAATGTGGAGGCATCCCCATAGTCGCCGTCCACGTAGCGGAGAAGTTCCGAGAGCTTGGCGAAGGCGACGGGATCGAGTCCGCCGTGCTTTTCCAGACTGTCCTTCGCGCGGGCCTTGAGCTGTTCCAGGTTCCATCCGGCCTTGGCCACTCCAATCACCGGGACCGTGAGGTGCCCTCGCTTGATCATGGCCTGCAGCGACGGGAATATCTTCTTGTAGGCCAGATCACCGGTGGCACCGAAGAATACGAGGGCGTCGGATTGCGGGTTGTTCATCGATCAGGATCGGTTGCGGGATCCATTGAGGACGAAGAACACCCCAGAGGCAATATTGGCGATGGGCGGGCAGGCACGGGCCATGCGGGCCGTTTCCCGTCACCACAGTGCCAGAGTGTCGAGCACGGCCCTGGTCTTCGGGACTTCGTGGGTGCGGTACAAGTCCGTCTTTCCCAGGGCGGCCAGGACGGCGAAGAACGGCTCGGCGGAACGGACCTCCTCGCCAAAGCACTCGAAAGCGTGGGGTAGGGCGTGGCAGGTGGGCCAGCCAAGTCGACGGAGCCGGAAGGTGTGCAGGAAGACCTGCATTTGGTGACGGATCCGGACCGAGGAGTCCTGCAGGTTGCGGTAATAGAAGCCCAGACCGGGATCAATCCAGAGGCGCCGCACGCCGTTCGCCAGCGCCTCGTCAATCTGTCGGGCGAACGAGTCACGCATGCGCGCCGGCGCATCGGGACCCGCGTCAAAGTCCCCGACGCTCCGCACATTGGCTCCCTGCACATAGCACAGGATCACGGCCGCATCGTGATCCGCCACCATGCGGTACATCTCCGGGGAACGTTCGGTTCCCGTGAGATTGAGAACGCGGGCACCCGCCTCCAGACAGGCGCGCGTGACATCGGGATGGTAGGTTTCCACCGAAACCAGGTGTCCGGTGGATGCGAGTTCCCGAACGACGGGAATCAGTTTGGAATTCTGCAGCACCGCGTCGGCGCGGGCGGCATGAGCCAGGGTGGATTCGGCGCCGAGATCGAGGATGGCGGCCCCCTGGGCGGCAAGTTGGTGTCCCCTGCGAATGGCGCTTTCCGTGGTCAAGGTTACCGACTCGCGGTACCAGGAGTCGGGCGACAGGTTGATGACCCCCATGAGCGCTGGAACCCCGGGGACTCCAAACCTCCGGCCGCCCAATTCAAACTCTGCCACCGAACAGGAAAGGTCGTCGGCGTATTCGCGGGTGATCGAGGCGAGGTCTTCGAGGGTCAGCATTCGGAGTCGGGCGTTTTGCGGTGGAAAAATTCTTAAGGGCAGCGGCAGCAGATCCCTCAGTTGGTACCCTGACGAAGGAGATCCAGGGCGGCAGTCAACTCGCCCAGCGTCTCACACACGGTGGCATTGACCTCGGCGAGTGTTTCCCGATAGGCCCCGACGGCGCGTCCTCCGACCACGAGCCGAATATGGGCGGGAAGGAGGCGGCGCAGGCGGCGCAATTCATTCGGCAAATGCGGGTCGTCGGCGGGATGGACGATGCTCAGGGCGACGACGCGCACGCGGTTGTGGACAGCGGTGCTGACAATTTCCTCCGCCGGGAGGGAAGCACCCATGAGCATCACTCGCCACCCCTGGCAACTGGCGGCGGCCGCCGCGAGCGCGGCGCCGATTTCATGCAGTTGACCGGCGGGGGTGGTGGCCAGCAGCACGGGAGCAGAATCATGCAGGGCCATCGGACGCGCCACCTGTCCCAGAAAGGTGCGGATGACGGCGGAGGCGAGATGTTCATGGGCAATCTTGAGAGTGCCCTGCCTCCAGGCCTCACCAATCCGCTGCACCAAGGGGGCCACCACCTGCGTGAGAAGCGCGCTTTGCCCCAGGGAAACCGACCCCTCGTCCAGGATTTGCTCAAGTCCGCTGGGGTCCAATCGGGTCACCGCAGCAAAGGCCGCCTCTGCGAGCTGGATGCCCTCACGCGAAGGTGGATTCCGAGGCAGCTGGATCATGGGATCCTCCACCGTCGGCAATGAGGGCGTCCGTGACAGCAACGCCTCCAGTTGGGCTAGAGGCAGGTGGGAGATGTTACCGATGGAGTATCCGGCGTCCGTCGCTTGCTTGAGGAGAGTCAGCCGATGCACGTCGGCCTCGCTGTACAATCGTTGGTTTCCCTCGGAACGCTGAGGTTGGACCGTCCCGTAGCGCTTCTCCCACGCCCGGATCACGTGGGGGCTGAGACCCGTTCGCCGGGAAACCACTTTGATCGCATGTCGAACTATTGTCTCAGGCACGACTCACTATTTGGACTGAAACGAAACAAATTCAACTCGAACCTTCAGTCATCCAGGGTCACAGGAGCCCCAGAACCTGCGGGAATCCCCAAGATCAAGGCGCATTCCGACACGCTTTCGGCCTTACCACAGGATTCTCCTCCCTGCCCGAAAGCGGGTGCCGGCATTAGTTAGACGAAATAGAACAAAAATTAGACAAACAATTGACGCTGATGGAGGGCTGAGCTATGAAACGTTCGTTGTGATTGCTTTGTCCGCTGTTCAAGCGATCCAACGTCATTGTTTTCTTCCAACACTCCCGACATGACCACTCTGCTCTCTTCCGCTGCACAGAAAGTTGCCGTCAGCCGTTCGGTTCGTTCCCGAGGACCCAAGTCTCGTGCTGCGGGCCCCGCAAAATCCGCAGCCGGGCGCGCCGCTCCGGTGGAGGTTCGCCGCAACGAACCCATTGCGGCGGCTTCGGTCTCGGTTCCCTACGAGAGCAAGTCGGCATTGAGCCTGTATATGCGGGATGCGGTGGAAGTGGCACTGCTGACCATCGAGGAGGAGAACGCCCTCGCGGCGCGCATCAAGCGGGGA
The DNA here is from genome assembly GCA_039796255.1 of Verrucomicrobiota bacterium. Taxonomy (GTDB): domain Bacteria; phylum Verrucomicrobiota; class Verrucomicrobiia; order Limisphaerales; family UBA9464; genus UBA9464. The sequence goes on from JBDKKE010000550.1 coordinate 4,852, forward strand.
GATTCGGAGGCTCGGGAGCACATGATCCGGGCAAATCTGCGGCTGGTGGTGAAAATTGCGCGGGATTACGACGGCTTTGGGCTCCCTCTGCTCGACCTGATCAATGAGGGAAACATCGGATTGATGAAGGGGGTTGAGCGATTTGACCCCGCCAAGGGGGGCAAGCTCTCCACCTACGCGTCGTGGTGGATCAAACAGTCCATCAAGCGGGCGCTCGCCAACCAGTCCAAGACCATCCGGCTTCCCGTGCATTTGGTGGACAAGGTCACGCGACTGCGTCGGGTGGCTCATCAGTTGCAGGAACTGCTGGGACGGGAGGCGACCGATGAGGAGCTGGCCGAGGAGATGAACGTTGCGGTGAAGAAGGTCCGATTTTGGCAGCGGTCGGCTCTTAAGACGGCGTCGCTGGATGCCCCGCTCGGTGACGATGATTCGAGCCGCCTGGGTGATGTCATCCCTGATTTGGATTCGAACAGTCCCTACGGAGAACTGGAGGAAAAGACGACCCATCGGATGGTGGGCGACTTCCTCGGAATACTCGATTCCCGGGAACTGACGATCCTTCAGCAGCGCTTCGGCCTCAATGGTCAGAGGGAAAAGACCCTGGACGAGATCGGCCGCAGCTTCGGGGTTACCCGGGAGCGCATCCGCCAACTGCAAAACATTGCCCTGGCGAAGCTCAGGGAGAAGATCGAAGTGCATGAAGCCGTCCGCACCCCCGCAACCGATGACGGTGTCGGGTATCCTCAGGCGATGGTAGTGGCGTAGGCAGTGATGAGCACTGGGTGCGGCACGAGAGGATTTTAGGTGGTTCCGTTTCGGTGCGCGCAGTGAACAATCGGTGTCCGGCGAGGGAATCGAATTGCCTTTGCACCCTGATCTTGGCTACACGGAGCGCTGTTCCTGTTTATGCCGAACGCTTACCACGCTTCCATCGAAGGCGCCCAGCATGGGGCCAAGTCTCTCGAACAGTTTCTCGACTACGCCAAGGCGAGTGGGGCAGCGGGTGCTCAGCCGAGCAACTATATGCTGGGGGATGGCAAGGGCGGGTTGCGGAAGGCCAAGGATATTCGGGCGATCTTCGGAGACCGTGGGCTGCGTCTGGACGGCATTAGCGCCCACTGTCCTTTCTGGGTCCACACCTCCGCCTGGACCGGTACGCGGTCTGGGAATCCGTTCATTGCTCCCGAAGTGGCCAAGCTTCCTGCGGACAAGATTGAGGCCTGGCATGAGAAGTACCTGCTCAAGCTCATGGATTTGGCGGCTGAGCTGGGCGTGAAGAGCCTTCCGATGTTTTGGGGTGTCGCCTTCGGTTGGGAACTGGCTTCCGGGTATCCCTGGGGATTCTGGCAGGGCAGTGGATTTGACCTCATCCAGGAAGGGCAGGAGCGTTTCGTGAAGAAGACCGCCAAACTTCGCAAGGCGGCCAACGAACGAAACATCAAGCTGTGCCACGAGATTCATCCGGGCACCGGGGCAATGACCGCCGATGATTTCCTCATGCTGGTCCGGATCTGTGACAATGATCCCTGTCTGGCGGTCAATGCCGACCCGTCCCATTGCTGGGAGGGCGAAAGCTGGGAATCCCGTTTCCTGAAAGTCGGTCCGTACATCTACGCGGCGCACGTTAAAAACTTCACCATTCGTCCCGGGTTCCCCTTGCGGTCCATGGAACCGTCCTGGCCGAAGCGGGCGATGCAGTTCACGGATCTCCCGAGTGGGGACCTGAACATGCAGCGCTACGTGGAACTGCTGCTGCACGTCGGCTACCGGGACCGCTATTGCAAACTGCACCAGTGCGCCTCCGCTCCTCTGGTCGTGGAAGCCGAATCAGCCCACAAGGACCTGGATTTCTGCAGCGCGAACGGCATCCGCTACACGGCAGAACATCTCTGCTGGCCGGCGGCTGCCGGCAGCTTCGAGGAAGGCATGGGAGCCTGAGATGCCTACGTACGAGTATCATTGCCAGAAGTGTGACGCCCAGTTTGAGTGCCAACAATCCATGTCGGCGGACGCCCTGACCGTATGTCCGCGCGAATTCTGCGCCCGCAAGCCCTGGGGTAAGGGACGCGTGAAGCGCGGGGTCGGCGGTGGGGCGGGACTGATCTTCAAGGGGAGCGGATTTTACATCACCGACTACCGGAGCGAGGGCTACAAGTCGGCGGCGAAAAGCGATTCGGATTCCGGCAAGGCAAAGACGGAATCCAAGCCGGCGGAATCGAAGCCTGCTCCCGCCAAGCCCGCCGCCGCTGCTTCGGCACCCTCTTCCCCCTCGTCCGCCAAGTAGGACCACCGGGAACGCTCGTCTCCCATGCAAGTCCGTCCCGCCATCCGTATCGCCTGGTTGTCGGTGTGGATCGGGGCTCTGTTTCGCCTGTCGGCGGCACCGCCGGTGATTCCTGCCGACCTGCCGGTGATGGCCCGCAGTGTGAGCGGTCAATTCTTGGTCCACGGACGTTCGTCGACCCTTCCGGGTCCGACGGCGCAGATGCGCCGCGTGGGCACGAATGAGGTGATCAGCCTGCGTCCGGACCTGCTGGTGGTCACCGCGGAACGCGTCAAACAGGGCATTGAACGGCTCCTGGGACTTCACGATACGTGGCGGGGTTCCATTCACATTCAGATCCGGGATGCGGCGCGCCTCTCCGGGCCCCTGTCCATTCAGGCCCGGGTTTTCCGTGAAGGATGGCAGTACACCGTCGTGGTTCCGGACGAGATTGAATGGGAGCGACTGATTCGCGGACTGACCGAGGTGGTGCTCTTGGAACGGGCCAACCGCTCGAACCCGGGCGAGGAATGCGCCTTCGTCCCGCTTTGGTTGACCACCGGGATGCACGAGTTGCTGATGGCGTCGGCTGGACGAGATCTGGTGGCTGAGTCGGGCACGCTGATCAATCGCTCGGAGCGTTGGAAAGACACCCTTCGCCGTTCCCGTGCCGGGCTCGACGGCAGGGAACCGATGCCGTTCAGCGATCTGAGCCTGGCCACGCTCAATGAGATGAGTGATCCCGCCCGGTTTGCCGACTTCCAGTCCAGCGCCGCCCTGTTCACCTTTGAGTTGATACGGGAGGACTCCGGGCGATCCGCGCTGGTGGACTTTATCCGCAGGCTTCCGGAGAGCCTCAACTGGCAGACCGTTTTTCTCCGCGCCTATGAGGATCGGTTTCCCCGGCTGCTGGATGTGGAGAAATGGTGGGCCGTCTCCTCGGCGGAAACCCTGGCGGCAGACAGCCGGCAGCACTGGCCCCGGGACCGGGTCCTGCAACGCCTTTCTGAGCTGCTTTTCGAGACGGCGGACGTGCGGTCCGACACCAATCAGCCTTCTGTTCGCCAGACGCTACCCCTGAGGGAACTGATTGTTTCCTGGGATTTCGATGCCCAGCGGGATGTCGTCCGGCGCAAGGCGGCCCAAATTCGTGCGTTGGGAATGCGGGCACCGGTGGAGGTGGCCCCCTTGGTGGGAGATTCCGCCCGCGTGCTGGAGGACTATCTGGCGGTCCGGGGAGGGTCAGTGCCCTCCAATCCGGGAAAGAGCTCTCTCGAGCTGCGTGGTCGAACGGTGGCCGAGAGCACGGCGCGGAAGTTGGCAGTCCTGGAGGAGCGCATCGATCAGGCGCGGCGAACGCCCCCGCCCCCGCCGTCCGCTCCGGCGGATCCCGCCGGCGCCGTGGCGCCGCCGGGCAGGATTTCTGCTACAGGGTCCCCTTCATCTGGCGGCTGATACGTGCGTTGAGCTCCGCTGCGGCGTGGTAGCCCAGCGAGCGCAGTTTGGTCTGGAACGCGGCCACCTCGATCAGGCCGGCCAGATCTCGGCCCGGCCGGACCGGAATGACGATGTGGGGAACATCACGTCCCAGGAGCGAGACATGCGCCTGATCGAGTCCCAGGCGGTCCACCTCGGCGGCGTCCTCCCACCGCTTGAGGGTCACTACCAGGTCCACCCGCTTTTCGTCCCGGATTGATCCAACCCCAAACATGGCCGCGACATCGATGAGTCCGATGCCTCGAACCTCCATCAGGTTTCGGCCAAGTTCCTTGGCCGTGGCCATGAGTTCGGTCCCGTCCTGTACCCACAGGCAGATGACGTCGTCCGCCACCAGGCTGTGTCCGCGCTCCAAGAGTCCGATCAGCGCCTCGCTCTTGCCGATGCCGCTCTCGCCCTCAATGACGACACCCATGCCGCGAATGTCCACCATTCCGCCATGGATCTGGGTGCGCGGCGCAAACAGGTTCTCCAGGGCGAAGGTCGCACGGCTGATGAACTTCATGGTGATCAGCGACGTGGTGAACAGGGGGACATCGGCGTCCTCCGCGGAGCTGAGCAGCAATCGTCCGGGCTTGATGTCGCGGCACAGCACCACGCAGGGGATACGGTGAGAGAAGAAGGCGTTCACCCGCTCCCGCCGGACGGGTTCGGAGAGGGAACGCAGGTAGGCGGTTTCAACATTGCCGATCACCTGGACCCGTTTGGGGGCGAAATACTTTTTGAATCCGGCCAGGGCGAGTCCCGGCCGGTTGACCGTGGGTTCCCGGATGGGGCGCTTGAGTCCGACGGCGCCAGCAATGAGCCGCAGGCCGAGGTCATTGCCCACCTGGGTGTAGAACTTCTCGACCGTGATGGCGGTGGGACTGCGGGCGGCGGGAATGTTCACAGGTTGAATTCCGGACCAAGATAAATCTCGCGGGCCTTGGGATCCTCCACCATGCGTTCGGCGTTGCCCTCGTACACCACCTCGCCCCGGTAGATCAGGTACGCGCGGTCCACCAGTTTGAGGGTCTCGCGCACATTGTGATCGGTGATGAGAATGCCGAGGCCGCGGTCCCGCAGGCGGCGGATAATCTTCTGCACCTCGTACACCGCGATGGGATCGATGCCGGCGAAGGGTTCGTCCAGCAGCATCAGTCGGGGGCTGGTGACCAGGGCGCGGGTAATTTCCAGGCGCCGCTTTTCGCCGCCGCTGAGTTGGTAGGCGTAGCTCTTGGCGAGGGGAGTCAGTTCCAGTTCTTCGAGCAGGTACCGCAGGCGCGTGGCCCGCTCTTCCCGCCCGCCCTGGCATGTTTCCAGGATGGCCAGGAGGTTCTGCTCCACGGTCAGCTTGCGAAACACGCTGGGTTCCTGGGTGAGGTATCCGATGCCCAATCGCGCCCGCTGGTGCATGGGAAGCCGGGTGACATCGCGTCCCCCAAATTCGACTCGCCCCTCGTCGGGTCGCACCACCCCGACGATCATGTTGAAACTGGTCGTCTTGCCGGCGCCGTTCGGGCCGAGCAACCCGACAATCTCACCGGGTTTGACGTAGATGGACACGTCATTGACCACCCGGCGTCCACGATAGGCCTTGGCCAATCCATTGACCTGAAGCAGCGGGGTCTCCTCCGGAGCGCCCGAGGCGCCTGCGGATACCGACGGGACGGTTGAGGTCACGGGATGGGAGGGATCAGTTGACCGGCTTGGACGGGGACAGCGCGCCCTTGGGAATGGCGCCAGGCTCGATGGTCATCTGGAAATTTCCGCGGATGCCGATTTTGTTTTTTGCCCGGTCGAAGGTGATCACGTCCGCACGGAAGGATCCCTCCGCCCCCTCGACCCACGGCTGTCCGAAGCTGGGTGAACCGGTGAGGGTCACGACGTCATTGGTGCCGGTAAACTCGGCGACCGCGGCGTGAATCCGATTGGTGGTGCCCTTGCGGTTCATGGGCAGGCTCGAATTGGTGGATGGCCGCTGCACCAGCGTCATCACCACGTCATTGCTGGCGATGAGGCGGTCGATGCGCTGTCCGCCGGAAAGGAAGCGGATGGTCAGGTCGGCACAGTCCAGGTCCAGCATTCCGGGGTAGCGGAATTGCACGTTCTGTTCGAAATGGTAAGTGCCCTGGCCGAGGTCAAATTCGCCCGACTCCGCACGGAGCGTGCCCTTGCCCTCGTCAAGGGACATCTCGGCCGCGCCGAGGGCGAGCGTCGCCGCCATGGCGATCGCCAGGGGAAGGGTGATGGAGGGAGGGAAGGAAACGCGGGACATGCGGGCTAGGGGGATTTGGGCAGCAGGGTGGCGGGGGCCTTGAGTCGAAAGATGGCGTGGACGTGATTGGAAATCTGCAGGCGCTGGGAGGCGTGATTCCAGTTGAATCCTTCCCCGGTCAGGGAAAAGCCGTCGCCCGCCTGGGTGACCGTGAGGGGGCCACTGGAGGACGCATTGGTGGTGCCGAGATTGAAGAGGCAGGTGGGTGCCTCCAGGAGCAGGTTGGGCGTGCCGTCGGGGTTGAAGGTCTCGCACCGGAATTCCTTCACCGCATAGACCGTCAGGGAGATCGCCCGCTCCTCCTCCCAGCCCACGCGGGCCACCAGCACGTTTCCCCGCATATAGGGGAAGGTGGACCTCCGGGCCCGGGCGGGGGCGGCGTTGGTGCCGGTCGGGGTTGTGGACTTTTTGGGACTCTGTCCGTTTCCCAACAGCGGCGCGAGGAGCAGACAGGCTCCCCAGGCGGCGCGGGACAGCCAGCGGGCAGGGGTGCGGGTCGGACGCTTCACGGGCGCAATGTCGCGAGGGATCCCGGGCTTAGGAAGCGAATTTCGCCACCGCTGCGTCCCAGCGCCCGTTCGTCTTGAGAATCAGTTCCACCACCTCGCGCACCGCACCCCGGCCGCCCGGATGGCTGGAGACGTAGTGGACCCGTTCCCGCACTTCGGGCACCGCGTCCGCCGGAGCGGCGGAGAATCCTGCCCGCTGCAGCGCCCCGAGATCGATGATGTCGTCGCCCATGTAGCAGAGGTCCGTCCAGGGAACGCCGAGTTCTGCGAGAAGCTCGCCAATCACCGTGACCTTGGGGGCAGGGGACTGGCGCACAAAATCGACCTTCAGATCCCGGGCCCGCTCTGCGGTGGCCTCCGAAGGGCGGGCGGAAATCCATCCGACGCGCATTCCCTCCTGCTGGAGAAGACGCAGACTGAAGCCGTCCCGGATGTCGAAGCGCTTCATTTCCACTCCTGGACCCACCAGGATCGAGCCATCCGTCATGACCCCATCCACATCACAGAGGAAGAGTCGGATGCGGCGGAGGCGGGCCAGATGATCTTCGGAAAGCGACATGTCGGGCGGCATGGGAAGCGGGACGACCCACCGGCTTCAAGCCCCAAGCCATCGGCAACCGGGATTCCGCGCCGCGTTACTTGAGGCTGCGGATTTCCGCATTGGCGCTCCGGAGGCGGGACGCCAGGACGCCGGCAAGGTTGGCGTAGAGTTTGGTACGGACCGTTCCCAAGCCCTCCTCGTCCAGGCGGTCGAAGGAGGCGAAGGGAAGTCGCCACGCCTGGATTTCCACCAGGCTTCGGACGGTCGCCGAACGCGGCTCCCGGTCCACCAACGCCACTTCGCCAAAGCTGGTCCCCGGACCGAGGCGGCTTACCAACTGCTCCAGGCTCTCAGTCGGCTTTAGGAATATGCCCACCTCGCCCGATACCAGGAAGTAGAGGGAGTCGGAGGGGGCGCCCACGGTCATGACCTCGGTTCCGGCGGGGAGGCGGATGGCTTCCAGTCGCGATTCCAGACTGGCGAGTTCAGCGGGGGAAAGTCCGCGGCACAGTTCCTGATCGCGCAGGGGAACCTCCGCCGGCGAGGTGTCCGAGGTGCCGTACCGCCGAAGAACCTCATTCTCGCAGAGCTCCAGGGCGTCATCCTGGCTCTGCAACGCGCCCAGCAATTCCCATCCCTCGTCCTGAATCCGTGAGGCCACGTATTCCCGGAGGATGGCCTTGTCACCGGCGCCGGTGAGGAGGATCCGGATGCGTTCCCGCTGCAGGCGGTCGTGCAGATCCAGCAACAGGCGGCAGGAGGCGCGGTCCAGATCCACCACGTGCGCCAGGTCCACGATCACGTGGGTATTGCCCGGGGACTGCTCCAGGATTCTCTGGATGACGGGTTCAAGCGTGGCGAGAATGAGGCGTCCGCGCAGTTGGTAGATCCGGACGTTCCGTCCGTGCTCCCGCAGAACCTCCATCTCCGGCCGGCTGCGCAGCCGTTTGCTGCGCATCTGGACGGCGGTGTGCGCGCCCCGGAGCGCCGAAGTGACCACCCGGGGGGTGTTGAAGAGGTGCAGTCCGAAATCACTCGAAAGATCCTGGCACACCCTGATTCCCCGGACGCTGTTGCCCTTGGCGTCCAGGGGCGGTGAGAAGACGCCGATGCCGAACTGACCCGGCAGCACCGCCAGGATGCCGCCCGCGACCCCGCTCTTGGCTGGCATGCCCACATTGTAAATCCACTCGCCGGAGTAATCGTACATGCCGCAGGAACTCATGATGCTCAGCACGCGTCCGGTATTGTGCGGGGCCAGGACGCGGTGTCCGGTCACCGGATTGACCCCGCCGTTGGCCAGACTTGCAGCCATGACCGCCAGATCCCGGCAGGTCACCGAGATCGAGCATTGTCGGAAATAAAGGTCCAGCGGTTCCTCGGGATTGCCGGTGAGAATGTTGGAGTTGCGCAGCAGGTGGGCAATCGCCCGATTGCGGTGTCCGGTGTCGCGCTCGGAAACATACACGGCCTCGTCGGTGTCCAGCGTGCGTCCGGCGAAGGCGGAGAAGGTATCCAGCAGCGTTTTCCAGCGCGCCGCCGGATCCTCACCCGGGACCAGGCTGGTCGTGGCGATCGCCCCGGCGTTGATCATGGGGTTCAGGGGGCGCCCGGTCACCGGATCCAGGCTGATGGAATTGAACGCTTCGCCCGAGGGTTCGACGCCGACCCGCGTCTGGACGGTTTTCAACCCGCACGATTCCAGGGCGAGTCCGTAGACGATGGGCTTGGAAATGGACTGGATGGTGAAGGGAACCTGATCCGAGCCGACCGTGTAGACCCGGCCGTCCACCGTGGCGATGGCGATGCCAAACCAGGAGGCCCGGGCGCGCCCAAGTTCGGGGATGTAGGTGGCGACGTGACCGTCCTCAAGACGGGCGTACTTGTCGTGCAGGTGTCGTAGGTATTGTTCGAGGGGCGACAAAAGCGCCAGGCGGGGAGTCGTTCGGTCCATGGATCAGCGTTTTGAGAAAATCCCCACGGTCTGTCGCATTGTCCACCCTGGACACTGGACGGCGGCTCACACGGGGCGGCCGGAGGAAGGGGTGGTAGCGGGAATAGGGCGAGTGCCTCTCGCTTCAGGGGAGGAAGGATTCCTGGCTCGGCAGGTCCTTGGGTAGGGAAAAAAACAGCATTTCCTCGTGTTTTTGCGGGCCAGGGTGTCTGTCCGGTTGATGGGACGGCCGAACGGGGTGTCCTTGGGCGCTCCTCCCGATTCGGTCTCACTCCCGGACGACATGAGGAAGATCCATGCAATCAGGGTTCGGAATGAAAACAATGATCGGTTGGGGACCGGTATCACCTGCGCATCCGGCGCCTCTCTCCCTGGCATCCCGTCCTGGAGAAGGTTCCGTTGCGGCCGCGTTCCGGCCGGTCATTCTTCACGCATGCCAATGGTCGGGAATGGGTTTGGATTGAGTCGACGGGCGCCCAGGCGATGGATGAAGGCATCGGTGGGTCTCCTGTGGGTCGTCATCTTGGGTTCCCACCCGGCGGGCGCGCAGGAGGTCGAGACGGGGGGGATTCCTTTCCTGGAGAATCGGCTCACATGGTTGGACGCTGGGGCGACGACCGACATCCAGCGGGAAGGGGAGTCTGGCAGGATTCATGTTACTTTCGAAGGCGTGCTGGAGTCCGCTCCGACGCTGTCGGGCCCGTGGATTCCGGTGGCTGGGGCAGCGAGTCCGTATACGGCGGATCCGAGGGCGGCCCTGGGTTTCTTCCGGTCGGTCACCTCCGAAAACGCAGGCGTTTTTTCGTCCAGATCGGTGGTGGATTTTCGGGTGACAGGAGCGCTGCAGACCCATTTTGACCTCGCCTTTGCCGGATCTCCGGACGGCATTTTCCCGCCGCGCCGGTTGAAGCCGTATTTTGGAGGGTCGGTTTCGATCGGGAACACGACGGTAAACGCCGATCTGCGCATCCGGGGCAACTCCAGTCTGCAGGAGTGTCCGTTTCCGAAACTCAAGTTCAAGGTGTCGCGGGCCAACCGTGAAGGGACGCCGTTTGCGGAGGCCCGGGAGATCAAGATCGGAACCCATTGCGCGGAGGGAGGACGGGGAAACATCGGACGGCTTCGGGATGAACGGGCGACGTACCGCGAGGCCCTGGCGTATGAGACCATGGAGCTTTTGGGATTCCTGACGCCGCGGGTTCGCCGGGCGCGGATTACTTTTCACGACACCAGTCCGGTAGACGCCCCCAATCCCGGAGGATGGACGGTGACACGGAATGCGCTGCTTCTGGAGGATCCGGAGGTGGTGGCAGAGCGTCTCGGCGGTCACGCGCTGGACGATGAGGAATTGACGGCGCTGACGGATGCCCGCTTCGGAGCCCAGCTCATCACCGATCTACAGATGCTCCATGTGCTGTTGGGCAATTGGGATTTCACGCTTTCCGAAGACGGTCGGGGACTTTGGAACACCGACGTCATCCGGTTCGCCGACGGAACCTATGTTCCGATGCCCGGCGATTTTGACCTGTGTTCCTTCGTGACGGAGTTGGTGCGGTCCACCACACCCCGTGACTATCATCCAGAACTGCCCGAGCGGGTCCGGCAGGTACGCTATGAATTGGGAGAGATCCGTCGTCAGGTTGCTTCCCCGGTCTTTGACGCGGCGCGCGGCCGGTATCTGGCCAAGCGGGAGGCTTTGACCCAGTGGATCGCGGCGGCGGTCGTGGACGAGGAGGGCCGGGCCAACGCCCTGATGCATGTCGCGTCCTTCTACGACGGGCTGGCTGCCACTGAGTAGGCGGAGGGCTGGGTATTCGACTCTGGAGTGGGCGCGCGAAGTGACGTTGGGAGGCGCCGTTTACGGCTGACTGGGGCTGGATGCGGTGTGGTCCCGCAGGAATTCACGCACTTCTCTCGCGGTGGGGAGACCGGATTGGGCTCCGGGACGGGTCACGGCCAGGGCTCCGGCAGCCGTGCCGAAGACGGCGGCTTCGTAAACCGGGTCTCCCGCAGTGAGACGGGAAACGAACGCGCCTACAAACGCATCGCCTGCGCCGACGGTGTCGACCACGGCGACGCGGAATCCGGGCAGGTGGCCCAGGAACTCATCGGAGTCCACCCAGACGCCGGCCGCTCCCAGGGTAATGGCCACGCAGGCGCCGTCCGAACGTTCGCGCAGGCGACTGGCCAGTCGCGAAGGGGAGGCACCGGATTCAATTTCACTGCCGGCCAGGACGGCGGCTTCGGACTCGTTGACGATGATCCAATCGGTGTCGGCGAGGGTGTTGTCCGGAAGTTCCTGCGCGGGTGCGGCGTTGAGAAATACGGGAACGCCCGCAGCGGCGGCGGCGTGAATGGCCGCGACCACGGCGGGCAGGGGGATCTCCAGTTGAACCACGAGTGCGCGCGCCTCGGCAAGTCGGAGTGTGCCCCGGTTCATCTCCTCGGCGGCGAGTGTGCCGTTGGCGGCGGCGGCGACGACGATTTGGTTCTGTCCGGTACCTTCGAGAAGGATCACCGCAGTGCCGGTGGCAACGCTCTCCCGCACGCGGATCCCCGAGGTGTCCACACCCGCCCGCTGTAGGTCAGCGATCATCTGATGACCTGCCGGATCGTCGCCCACCGCGCCGATCATGGCGACCGGTGAATCCATCCGGGCCAGCGCCAGCGCCTGATTTGCCCCCTTGCCTCCGGGCAGGTGGCGCAGGTTGGATCCGGGGACGGTTTCGCCAGGGCGGGGGAAGGACACGACGTCCACTACCAGATCCAGATTGAGTGATCCCAGAACGATGATCATCGGTAGAACGGGGTTGCGGCGGGGAAGGCCAGGAATGAGTCCTATCCCCGGGCCGCGGATTCCGAGACTGACTTCAGTTGGGCGAGGCCCTTCTCAAAATCGCCGCCCACCTTCTTGTCGATGTTCATTACCAGATGCGCAGCCTTGGCGGCAAAGTTGTTGCGACCGGTCATGATCCAGGAAACCACGGTGCCGGCACCCGCAGACTGAAAGGTGAATTCAACCTCGTTGGTGGCCTTGAAGGGCTTGAGAAACTCCAGGCGGATCCGGATCCGTTCGGATGGCTGGCTTTCCGTGATGGTCATGCGCCCCTCACCCACCGCACGATTTCCGGTCCAGGCGTAGAGGGATCCGGGGCCGGTCGGCGGTCCTTCATAGGTCTGCCGCATGGCGGGGTCGAGCTTGGCCCAGGGCGACCATGACTCCCACCGACGCAGGTCATTGACCTGTGCGAAGACGTCGGAAGGTGACGCGGAGACGGTCGCGGATCTCACGATGCGAAACTCGGCGGGCCGGAGCGCGATGATCAAAATCAGAAGGCCAAGGAAGGCGGCGGTCAGGAGGAGAATTATGGGGAACATGATTCTTGGGGAAGGACTGCGGATCTTGGGAGCCGCTGGAACAGTATGCGGACCCGTTTCATTGTGAAGAGGGGATTTCCTTCAGACGAAGGTGGAGATGGGGGACGAGGCGATGGAAGCCTTCGGAGGGCAGGAATGAGTGGAACCGATCCTCTGCGTCCCTGGCGACCTTGGCGTGAGGCGCAGGGGGAAGAGTCTTACGCCAAGGCCGCAGAGGGCGCCAAGGAGCCACTGCTCGATCCTGCCGACACCTTCGGAATGCGCGGACCTGGACCTTGCCTCCGCTTCCTCACGTGACTTGACGCCGCTCCAGCGCCAGACTCTGGCCAACAAAAATGAGCCGTCCGCCTCGTTCCGCCCCTTCCGCCGTTGTTTCCCGGTCCGGCCGTTTTGCCGGAGGCCCGGCCGCGGAAGTAGCGGCGTTTTCGGAATCCATCAGCTTCGACTGGCGGCTCTGGCGGCACGACATCCGGGGGTCGGTGGCCCACGCAACCATGCTGGCCCGCATCGGGGTCCTGACGGCGGCGGAGTTGGAGGATATCCGGACTGGCTTCGAAGGGATTGCCGCCGAGATCGAGGCGGGAACCTTTCGGTGGAAGCCGGAGTTGGAGGATGTCCACATGAACCTGGAGGCCGAACTGACGCGACGCGTCCCGGCCGGCGCCAAACTGCACACCGGACGTTCGCGCAACGATCAGGTGGCGCTGGATGTCCGGTTGTGGTTGCGCGATGAGATCGGATCCCTGGTGGGAGACCTGGTCAGTCTGCAGCGCGCGCTGGTGAACCTGGGGGCGGCCAATGCCGCAGTACTGATTCCGGGTTATACCCATCTCCAGCGCGCCCAGCCGGTTTCCTTCGCCCACCACTGTCTGGCGTACGTGGAGATGTTTGCCCGGGATATTGAGCGGCTGGCGGAGGGACTTCAGCGGGTGAATGTGTGTCCGCTAGGGTCGGGTGCGATCGCCGGCAGCACCCTGCCGTTGGACCGGGAAATGGTGGCGCGTCTGCTGGATTTCACCGATTCCAAAGGACGTCCCCGCGTCTCGCAGAACTCAATGGACGGCGTCAGCGACCGCGATTTTGTGGTCGAGTTTTGTTCCACGGCAGCGTTGACCGCCGTGCACCTCAGCCGGCTCGCAGAAGACGTCATCCTGTGGGCCACTTCGGAATTCAACTTCATCAAGATTGCCGATGCCTACACCACCGGATCGTCCCTGATGCCGCAGAAGAAGAATCCGGACATCGCCGAGTTGACCCGTGGCAAGACGGGGCGCGTGGTCGGGAATTTGATGTCCCTGCTGATGTTGCTGAAGGGTCTGCCGATGACCTACAACCGGGATTTGCAGGAGGACAAGGAGCGCCTGTTCGACACCGCGGACACCGTCCGTTCCTGCGTCCGCCTGATGGCCGCCATGCTGTCCAACACCATGGTCAAGGCGGAGAACTGTCTCGCGGCGGCCTCCGACCCGCAGTTGCTGGCCACGGATCTGGCGGATTACCTGGTGCTGAAGGGGCTCCCCTTCCGTCAGGCCCATCATGTGGTGGGTGAAGTGGTGGCGTTTGCCGAGCGCCTGGGACGCCCGCTGGATCAGGTCACCGTGGAGGAATTCCGGTCGATTTCGGATCGGTTCGAGGCGGATGTCCGGAGTGTCTTCGATCTCCAGCGGGCCATGGCCCGGCGCACGCTTACCGGTTCACCGGGGACGAAGGCTGTTAAGAGTCAGCTCGCATCGTGGCAGCGGCGGCTGAAGGCCGCCTAGAGGTGCCGCCGATGATCGAAGTCTGGCAGGCGGATCTCGCACGGCCATCGCGGAGCGATGCCGATTTGCGGACACTGCTTTCGGATGAGGAGATCGTTCGTGCGGACCGATTTCATTTTGAGCGGGACCGCATCCGCTTCCTTCGTCGACGGGCGTTTCGGCGACTCTGGATTTCCCAGCGGCTCGGGCGGGATCCGGCCCGCCTGCGGTTCATTGCGGGCATTCATGGAAAACCGGCCCTGGCGGACGGGCCGGAGGGATTTGAGTTCAACTGTTCCGCTTCAGCGGACCGCGCCCTGCTGGCCATTTCGACGGTCGGTGCCGTCGGCGTGGATCTGGAGCAGCATCGTCCCTTTGAGCCGGACCTAACCCTGGTGATGGAGCGCTTCGCTGCGGAGGAACGGAAAATCCTGGAATCACTGGACCTGCCCGCCCGCGCCCAGAGGTTCTTTGAGTGC
>JBDKKE010000551.1:0-4047 GCA_039796255.1 Verrucomicrobiota bacterium
ACGACTCGCTCTCCGACGCCCACCGAAAGGCCAAGCCCTTAAACCGCTGGCGCTCCCGGCGTTCAGAGGAGCAGCTGGTTAGGTCCTGCCTCCGCTATCGCCCTGAGTCCGCGTGTAAGCCTCGTACAACACTTCGGGATTGTCCGCGAACAACTCCGTATAGCCGCACTGACCGCAGATGTTGGCTCGCAGTTCGGCGTAAGTGCTACCTCGAAATATTATCGCCTGAGGATGGAGGAATCCGACGTGTGCCTTGAGCTGCCCGTCCGAGTGCTGGCCCTGATCCTTCACGGGTATTCCCGTGATCATCTTGTTGGCTCCACACTTTGTGCATTTCGTATTCATACCTGCGCAAGACTTCTACTTTGGACCTAACGCCACAACTGACCGACGCTCGGAATGTGACACCCATCATGCGCGGCGCGGTAGCGAGATTGTATTTATAGGTGTCGTTGGGCTATCTTTTCGGTTTTTCCATCCGTCGTTTCATAGGACTGCACTCATCCCACGCGTCTGCTGTCTTGTCGTGTTTCAGCAGGAATGCCTGCATGTCCTTGGAGTGAGCCGTCAACAGAATCCCATCATCCAGCTTCTCGTGCTTAATGGCATCGGGATGTTCTTGGAGATACTTCTTAATCCAGTCCTGTTTTAGGGATGCCATATGGAGACCGTCGCCCTGTTGCTGCATGCTCATAAAGGTGTGTACCGGTAGCAGATGGCACTTGTAGAAGTCGTTTTGCTGGATATCGGTTTCGACTGCGTAGATATCCAAGAACCGACGATCCCCGACCTTGAGAAGATGCACGGTGAATTCCCCCTTCTTCCCTTTCTGATCGACGTAAAGAAGTGTGTAGGCGTTCTCGGCCTTCTTTGTAAACGTCCATGTGAGGTTGCCGTCCTTGTCAGCCCACACGCCAACGAGCAAGGGGTCAAAGATCAGGTCTTGATCCGTGTAGAGCGGATGCACGGACGGAATGAGGTTGCAACCCGTCATGAGGAACAGTAGTCCGAGAAAAATCAGAGTCGTCGCCTTCTTCATGTCTTTTACCTTCTCTTGATGCTCAACGTTAAAGGTCACTCACACCCACGCCACTTGCTTTTGGCATGACTCCTACCCGCGAAGCGGAATCAGCAAGAGGCATGACAAAAGTGCCGAAGGCATGGTGATTCGGTCCATCGCCCCGTTAGCATTATTTTTTCCAGGTCAATGTAAGTCGTCGCTGTTCCTTGGCGCAGTCGAGCAAATACAGATTGATGAGATTCTGGTATGGAATCCCCGTATCAGTAGAAAGTGCTTTAAAGTAATTGATCACATCGGGTTCGAGTCGAATGGTGACCGCCTTCTTCAAACGCTTCACATATGGATTCTGCTTTGCCGTGGAAAAATCATACTCTTTTCTCATTTTTTCTTCTCCCAGTATGGTTGCTGTTCTTTGGTTCCGGCCCGTCGTGCCGAAATTACTCTGATCGACGAACCGCTTTTGCGAAAACAGTGAACAATGACGAGGACCCGCAGTGCGGAACTGAGCCCCATGATGATGAATCTGTCTTCGGTGGTCGAATGATCAGGATCCGGTATCAACAGAGCATGCTCGTCGTAGAATACTGTTCTGGCCTCCTCGAAGGAAACGCCATGCTTCTTGGCATTCGATGCCGCCTTGCTGGGATCCCATTCGAAAGAGATCTCGTTCACACGAGAAGCAGCAATACAAAATATTGCTCATCGCAGCAAGACATATTTTCTGCTAGCGTTGTTTAGGCCATCTAAATGCAGCCTAATCTTCCCCCCGAGGACCTTTTTTGGCAGCCTGTCCCCCTAAGGCCACCCCTCGTCGAAGGGGCCGCAACAGCAGTCTTTCGGCAGGCGTTGAGGCGGTCGGAAACGGGGTCAGGAACCGATTTTCGGTTTTGAGTGCCCCACTCCTTTCGGCCAGAACTCGGTAGAGGACCACGCAAACTGGATAGACTCTTGCCAAGGGATAGGTCGACGGGAACAGACACTCGCGCCCGCACCGGAGTCAAAATCGGAAATGGTTCCCTGACCCCGTTACCTCCGCTCCCGCCCTGTCCCTGTTGCCACAAGCCGATGCGCCTCCTCCATGCCGTGGCACCCAACCACCGTCAGCGGGGACCGCCGGCGGGCGCCCCAGTTCCACAAGCCCCATGAAACGCACCCTGGAAATCGAAGCCGGAATGCGCCATGGAAGGTCCATGACCGGGCCCCAGCTGAAGGCATCCGAGAAAGTAGAAGACACCTCCTTCGAGGTGGAATCCCGGTCGAATTTCCCCGTGGAGGCGACCGGATCGGTCTCAGGAAACCCGTATCCCAGACTCAGGTCGGTGGCCGGAGCCGGAAAACCCGTCACGGACCGCCTCAGGACGCCCCGGTCCTGAAAACACCAACGCCATAGGGGATCCATAACCCCACAGCCAACTCGCTTACCCCCCGGGCTTGTTCAACCAAGGGTGTAGTTGCTGGCTTCGCTCCGCTTCGCAGCAATACACCCTTTATTGTTAGGCGGCGCGGTCATTTGGGTTTAGCAGTAAACGTCAGTTTTAGTTCGTTGCCTTTGAGCTCGAGTTTCGGAACGCGCTTGAAAAGGCTCTGAATCTCTGGTGTCGAATTCGTGCGGCCCATCATGCGCTCATCGCCGAAGTAGTCCTGAAGACGGTCGGAGGTGGTGTAGGAAAACCGAAGCGTATAGTCGCCGGGGACGGTAACTGGAAACTGATAGAGCTGATATGGCGCAAAGAAATCAGTGCCGAAAGGATTGAAAGTGCCGCCAGCGGGAACAATGACGAAGTCGTTTGTCCGTAGGACATTCATGTTGCCGCAGAGGCTGAGCGGAAGGGTGACGACCTTGCCAGACGCGTCGAGAATTTCGAAACGGCACTTGGGAAATCGGCGGTCCGTGGTAGAGCCGTCAAGAGAGCCAACGAGAACAACCTCTTTTGTGGTCTTGTTGGTGATGCGAAACGTGATGTTCGGAATCTCGCCGACTGAATAGCTTGTGCGGTCCGAAGCTATGATGCAATCGAATGCTGCATCCGCAGCCACTGCACAGTGGATGACGACCGAAAAAAGAAAGGTAAGAGCGATGGACTTCATAATTTGCGAGTGCGGCCTAACGCCCAGGTTAACCGGCAAAAATGCGGAGCATTTTTGTCCGCGTTGAACCTACAGTTAGGCTGGTGGCAGATGCCGCTTCCGCTGAGCTACTCAGGGAGTTGGCCTTGATATTTGATGTTTGGCCAGACACATCGGTAAGCCTTGAACTTCAATTATGCATACCGATCAGGCAGCGGCGCCTTTTCGACGAGTGCGTTGAATACAGCCTCTGGATTTGACTGGCACCAATACTTGAAGAACAACGTTGGCTTATGCTTTCTGAAGAGACTATCCACTGTCTCGCTACTTGGAACAAGAAGGCGTGCCTCTGTCCATTGTTGGGCGACTACAGCAACAGGTTTACCGCCATAGCCGCCTACCTCAACAATCCATGTGGCGTTGCCGCCTGCAATCCAAGCCAACCTGCAAGCATTCGTTGCAAGCTGGATGAGTTCTGGAACTGACGCTTGCAGTGGTGCCGCAAATGAGCGATCATGTGATTCGCAATCGTCGCCAGCACAGACGCTGTCTCGGTCTGCTGTTATGAAAAAGGTTATTTGTGATGAAGTCATAGATTCTGCTCTTGTAGCCTAACGAACTGCCATGCCGAGTGTTTTCGAAAAGCCAACGACCAAGCTCAGCGACGGCGGCCCCGAGAAGCCTGGATTGCAACGGTGATGGACCGACGCCGTTCGCTGGAGCGCCTTGTTAGGCCACATGTCAGAGCGCATCACACAAGCTCTCCAATCCCTCGGCTCGAAATCGCGCGAGAATTTCTGGGTCAGTGCCGCAGTAGCGGATAGCTGCGATGCACGACCATCGTGCTGCCTCTATAACAAGAGCAAGCTCGTCTGCCGTCTCTGGTTGCTTCTCGACGCGACAATGCGTCGGGCACGTTTCTCCGCACCTGCGCTGAAGCGTTTCCTGACTCCACGTGA
>JBDKKE010000552.1:0-8548 GCA_039796255.1 Verrucomicrobiota bacterium
GATTCCCCGGAAGCCGTCCGGGAAATTTCCACCCCTGGATCTCGAACCGCCAGCGGCTCAAGCGACGCCCCCCGCGTCGGAATAAGCCTGGTGTAAACGCCAAGCAATCCAAACAGCGCCAGCAGCGTCCTTCCTCGGCTTAACAGCGAGGCATTCATCGTCCGTTGAGGGAGGTTCGCTCGAACGCCCAGCGAAAATCAGGATCCTTCGGGGCTGGAGCCGGAACCGGAAACCGGAATCGCACCGGAATCACGGTCCGATCGCTTTGCCACTCGTGCGTCTCCACATGGGAATCCGCGAAGAGGAAATTGGCGGACCGCTCGTGGAATGCCGCCGGAAGATCCACCCATCCGCTGGGAGACCCAAAAGTAGTGAAAAAGCTCGGATCGTTAATGCTGTCCGGATGCTCCTCCACCAGCACAAAGTAACCGTCGGGTTGCGGCACGTCGGTGAGCCTCTCGAACTGGCGCAACAGACCGATCCCCTGACCTTGGGGACCGAAGTACGCGTTCATCGAGTAGCTCCGCACCCGGAAACTCCACCCGAACTTCACCTGGGGTGAACTGAGATACCGGTCACTCGGACAGCGAAACACCCGCGGATTGGTCCCGATGTAGGGAACGTAGGCCGGCACCTGGACATTCTCTGGACTCCTCTCCGAACTCGCCGGACTCCACGAAACCCTTCCCACAGCCCAGTTTTCCCCATCCACGGAATTCAGACCGCTACCTATGACCTGTCCGGAGTGGTCCAAGGCGTAGGACTGCCAGGCTTGCCCCTGGTGCCGCAGGTTGGCCCGGCACATGACCAACTCACTGGTCTGCCGTGTCCCGGCGCCAAGACTCAGAAACAGTCCGAACACGAGAGCAATCGTCAATACCAGGGCCAGCAGATCGCTCCGGCTGAAGCCGGAGTTTCCCATTCGATTGACGCCTAGTTTCATCGATTAGGGAGAGGGCTAAACTGTCCTGTGGGTACCCGGGAGCAAGCTGTGCATCCTGACGAATCAGGGCAAGGCGTTTTCCAACCAGAAGGCCCCAGCTCTCGGGGGCATCATCCGTTGAGGGTGCTTGAACTCGAGTCCTATACGACCAAGCCTAACGCATTACCGAACCGGTTCATGCATGCTCAGTTCAGAGTTCAGGCACTCCCCCCTGGCTGGCGAACCGGCGCGATTTTTGAAGACCGGGGGCACGCCTTCGCGCGAAATGAAGTGGACTGAAGTGAGCGTGCATTTAGGACGGCGCTTCTTACAATTCGGAACCATGGATCTGATGACTTGGAACTCGTGGCGGCCCCGGATGATGCGGGCCCTTGTTCTTGGAGCATTGGTTTCCTCGGATCGCCCACATGCGGGTGAAGCGTTGTCGCTGAGCCCCGTTTGGCGGGAGAAGAAGGTGGGGCAGGCTGACACGTGGTCGGTGGGCGGCGGTGGCGATCGAGGGACGAAGGGGGAAGTGGTGCCGGAGTTTCGGGCGGTGACGTCCTCGCACTGGCCGGCGGGTCTGGTGCCGCTTTTTGCCATCGAGTCCGAAGGGCGGGTGGAGCTGCGTCGGCTGCCGATGAAGGGACGTGAGAATTTTTCCGACCCGCTCTTCTTTGCGCTTCCGCCTGACGACGAGCCAATGGCCGTGTTGCTGACGGGTCGCTGGAATTTGATTTCCAAGAGTGCCGCTGGTCATCAACACCGGCCAGCCATGGAACTGTGCGTGTGGGGAGAACGGGTGTCCGGGCGACTGGATCAGAACACCGACTACCGGTTCGCGTTTTTGACGGGTGGGACGTGGCGGAGCAACCGGCTGACCCTGGACATCGAATACATCAACGACCGCTACTCGCTCACGGCTGCTGAATCCGATGGGGTGTTGAAGGGAACGTGGGGGCAGCAGCCGGACGGTGATTCCGGTACCTGGGAGGCGATCCGGGTGGCCGGCGGCGGAGAGTTGCCCGACGGCACGGCTGCGATTCCACTGCGCGAATGGCGTCGAAAAGGTAACGGATCGGTGGAGTACCGGTTGGGATCGGGTTCACCGGGCGAGGGGTGGGAGCCGGCGGCGCGTCCGCTCTGCCGCGTCTGGCCGGCGAAGTGATCCGCTGGAGGGGCGAGGTGTCCGAGTCCGTGATCGGTTCCGCAGCGCGCGTGGAGTCACCGGCGGGGAACGTGGGTAGCTCCAACGGTCAGTTGCTTCCCGCGTTCCCCGCATCAACTCCACAGGACAGGCGGGGGAAATTGGGGACTCAGATACTTCGTCCCTCCAATCACTTCTCAAACCATTTTCCCTCCTTTGGGTGGAATGGACGGATTCAGCTGGCGTTGGGGGCGGGTGGAGGGGGAAATTCTCTCCATGACCATCATCACCGATCATCGCTGCACAGGATACCACCGCACCGGGCATCCCGAGAAACCCGTGCGGGTGAGTCGGACCGCGGAGTTGCTGAGATCCCAGAAGGCAGTGTCGCTGACCTGGACCGAACCGCTCACTCCCGACAATGAGCAATTGTTGCGGGCGCACATTCCGGAATACCTGATCCGACTGGCGGTGCCGCTGGACTTCGATGGGGATACCCCGTTTCACGAGGGGATCGGGGAACACGCGCGCCGCGGGGTGGGTGGGGCGATTCGGGCTCTGGAGTTGGCGCGCCAGGGAGAGCCGAGCTTCAGCTTGTTGCGACCTCCGGGACATCATGCAACCCGGCATCATCCGATGGGCTTCTGCTACCTGAGTTCCCTGGCCATCGCCGCCCATGAGGCGAAGGCATCCGGTGCGAAGCGGGTCGCCCTGTTCGACTTCGACGTGCATCACGGCAATGGGACGGAGGACTGCGTGGTGGGCGTCCCTGGAATCACCTTCGCCTCGGTACATCAGTATCCGTGCTATCCGGGAACTGGATCCGGTGATGTCGGGGGGAACTGCTTCAATTTCCCGGTCGCTCCGGGAACGCCCCGTGAGGATTGGCGAAAAGTTCTGGAGCGCGCCCTCGACCGGGTGAAGGAGGCGCGTCCGGACGTCGTGGGGGTCTCAGCCGGTTTCGACGCCTTTGTCGGCGATCCTCTCGCCAATGGTACGCTGGAGCGCGAGGACTTTCACTGGCTGGGCCAGCAGTTGCGCGGACTCGGTGTCCCCGTGTTCAGCATTCTCGAAGGGGGATATTCCCTCGACCTACCGGATCTGGTGTTGAGTTATCTGCTGGGGTTGGAGGGGAAGTAGTCGGAGAAGTTTTCAGTTTTCAGCGGGAGACGAAGCGATGATCGCGGTAAACCTCTCGAGGGTTTTCGCGCTTATCTCCGGGCTATCGCCTATTGCCTATCGCCTATCGCCTATTGCCTATCGCCTATTGCCTATCGCCTATCGCCTATCGCCTCCGCCGGGGCCGCCATACAGCAGGTCGGTGGCAGCCCGGACATATTGTTCGTCGGAGAGCCCTTCGGTGAGGTCCTCGGGAAAGGCGACGCGATCACGGAAACGGGTGGCGAGTTCGGCGAAGAGACGCGCGCGGGAGACAGGATCCAGTTCATCGCGGCGAAGCAGTGCCTGCAGGGCGATGGCGGCTTCGGCGGGCGGCACCTCCTGACGGAGTCGGGCGCACAGGTGCGGTCTTGATCGCAGGGAGTTGAAGCGCCCGGCCAGCAACTGGGTGAGGTCGGGCTGTTCCATCCGCGGTTCACGAATCACCACCGTGTTGGCGGCAAGATCCCCGAGGCGCTGCGCTCGGGGTGTCAGACAGCAGGCGAGACCGCCGATCAGGTAGCTCCCGGGGAGAACATCGACAGTGCGCAGCAGGTTGCGTAGAACGATCTGGCTGAGGTGCAGCTTGTGCCCGGTGGCATCCACGACCCGCAGACGCATCAGCCGCTTTCCCAGCGTCTGTCCCCGCCACCGCCATTCCAAGAGGATGGCGTATCCGAACTGACTCACGAAAAAGGCGATCAGCATCACGCCGGCGGCCAGATCGGGAAGCAGCCAGCCGACTGCGGAAAAGAGGGCGCCGATCACGGAACACAGGAGGGCGATGATGAGGGCATCCAGCATCCAAGCCACCAGGCGCGACACAGGCCCGGCGAGCGGAAGATCGAAGGCGATGCCTTCGGGTGTCCGCAGACGGAGCAGGCTGGTGTGGGAGGGGGGCATGGGAAGTTTTCAGTTTCTAGATTTCAGTTTTCAGTGGGGGGATTCGTCAGTGGTCAGTGGTGAGGGGGTGTTTCGTTGGGCTTCGCGGATTATCGCGGCCGCAGCGGGTGAGGAAGAGAATGAGGAGAAGAAGCTCCAGTAGGCCGAAAGCGATCTTGAGGGCGTAGGGGACGGCGGGTTCGTGGTACTGGGAAAAGAAGCCTTCCACCAGACCGGCCCAAATAAGCAGTCCGGTAATTCCGGTGATCAGGGTGAGCAGGTCGGAGCGGATGGCAGCCAGCCGCAGCCGCAATGGATCGCGGGAGCCGCGTCCGATCAGGGCGGCTCCCAGGAGGAGTCCTGCCTGGCCGGCGATCAGGATGGCCGGGATCTCGATGGTGCCGTGGGGCAGAATCCAGCCCGCGAGAAAGGCGGACTGCCCATCGTTGATGTAGTCCGCCGCCACCGAGCCTAGGATGACACCATTGTAGAAGAGCGAAATCACGGTTCCCAGTCCCCCGGTCATGCCCAGGGCGAGGGTGGTGAGACTCACCCGGAGGTTGTGGGTCATCAGGAATCCCGCGAATCGGGCCTGGCTCCCACCCACGCCCGAGGGGGCGCCAGTTTCCTCCTGGTGGACGCGTTCCGATGGCGTCTGGCGGTCGTGTCCGTAGGCCATCGTCGCGTGGCGGGAGTCGGGATCGAGCACCAACGCCATGGCTCCGAACAGCACTCCAGCAAGGCTGATGACTGCTGACCAGGCGAACCAGCGCAGGTGTCGGCGAAAGGCGCGGGGAAACTCGCGCAGGAACTGGGTGGCCGGACGGAAGCGCATCGAAGTGTCCCGGGCTTCATGGATTTCGCCGTAGGCCCGGGCCACCAGCGACTCCAGATAGCGCCGGGTCATCGGTTCGCTGGCGAAGGTCGCCAGACGCCCCAGGTCGGCCGCTGCCCGCTCGTAGAGGTAGTGAAGTCGCGTCGCCTCGGCGAGTGTCGGACGCCACCGGGGTTCCGTCTCCATGCGGGTGAGGATGGTCTCCAGTTCCGACCACAGCGGGCGGCCGTTTCGGATGAACTGTTCGAGGTCGAGGATCACAGGAGCTGGCGCTGCCTTACGGCGAAATACTGATGCAGGACGGTGGAGGCCAGGGCTTCGGACTCGGCGAGGGAGAAGCGGACATTCTGCAGCCGGAGTTCCTGTTCCAGGAGCCGGAGTCGCTGCCAGCGGACGTGTCCCCCCAGTTCGGCATACACGTCGTCGTCGGTCACCACCGACGAGCCGCTGAACAGCGCCCGGGCGCCATTGGGGCGCGGCTGAACGACGAGGACCAGATGATGTCCTGACAGCAGCCGGATGCTCCGCGAAAACTCCTCGGCCAGGACGGGGTCATCGAGCGCGGTGAGTACCACCAGCAGGGCGCGGCGGCGGAGACGGAGGCGCAGGGTGGTGCATACCTCGGTGAAGTCGGGAGAGACCCGCTGTGGTTGCAATCCGAACAAAGCCTCCCGGCACGCGGCGAAGTGATCCCGTCCGCGTCCGGACCGCACCCAGGCCCGCACGCGGGAGTCAAAGGCCACCACACCGAACAGATCCCCCTGGCGTTCGGCGGCGGCGGCCAGGAGCAGTCCGGAGCGCAGGGAGCGCTCGAAGTCGGACTCTTCCCCGGACACGCGGGCCGACAGCCGGGAAGCGTCCAGGACGACATACACTTCCTGGGTACGTTCGATCTGAAAGACCTTGGTAACGGGGCGTCCGCGTTTGGCGGTCGCCTTCCAGTGAATGTCCCCCACCGGATCCTGGTGGGTGTAGTCGCGGAGCTTTTCAAACTCGCGTCCCTGTCCGATCTGCCGCTGGGAGTGAATTCCCGCGCCACCCCGGTTGAGGAAAACGGCGGCGGCGGCGCGCTCGCGGAAGAGGTCGGGATAAATCCGCGCCTCGGTGGACTGTGGGATCTTCCGCCGCACCGCCCACAGGGACTGGGGGGAATCCGTCTCCACATGCACCCAGTCGATGCGGTGGCGTCCGCGCTCCCGCGGCAGGACCCGCCACTGGAACTGCAGCGGATCCGTGGTGGCGGCGATCTGCACCGACTGGGTCCACGTCTCCGTCTCCAAAGCCCCGGGCAGGGCCAGGGCCGCTTCCACGCGGCGGGCGCGCGGGTGGGCCGTGCGCATGCGGACGGGGATTGTTCCGGGATGTCCCAGGGTGAAACGCAGTACCGGAGGCAGGGTCAATTCCAGATCATCCAGTCGTCCGAGTCCGCGCTGCGCATCCCACGCCGCCACCAAGGCGAAGGCGATGATGACCGCCACCGCCAAACCCGCGGCTCCCGGCACCAGACCCGCCACTGCCGCAGCGGGCAGTAGCACGGCTGCCGACAGCCGGATCAGGTGGAGGGACGGAATCAGCATGGAGGCGGACAACGCGGGTAAGGGCGGAGAAGGGGGTGAGTTATCGTGGAACGGGAAGGGACTCGAGGACGCGGTGGACGACGTCGCGGGGACCGGCGCCCTCCAGTTCGTACTCCGGTCGCAGGATGAGACGGTGCTCCAGCACGGAAGGGGCGAGGAACCGAACGTCGTCAGGAACCACGAAGTCCCGATCCTGGAGGGCGGCGAATGCGCGGGCTCCCAGAAGCAGGGCCTGGGTGGCGCGGGGACCGGCGCCGACCAGCACGCTTTCATGGGTTCGGGTGGCGCGGACCAGATCCACCGCATAGGCCAGAAGATCGGGCTGCACGGTGACCGTCCGAAGTTCCTGACGAAGTCGGGCGAGGTGTTCGGCGGAGACCACCGGCTGGATCTGCCCTGAATTGAGCACGCTTTCGGGGGCGTCGGCACCGAGGGTGCGCTGGGCGAGAATGAGTTCACCGTCACGGTCGGGTGCGGACATGGTGATCTTGAGCAGGAATCGATCGCGCTGCGCCTCGGGCAGCGGATAGGTGCCCTCGCTCTCCACCGGATTCTGGGTGGCGAAGACCGTGAAGTTCTCCGGGAGTGACAGCGTGTCACGATCAATGGTCACCACGCGCTCCTGCATGGCCTGGAGCAGGGCGGACTGAGTCTTGGCCGGCGCGCGGTTGATTTCGTCCGCCAGGAGAAAGGCGGTGAACAGCGGTCCCTTCACCAGGGTGAATTCGTTGCGCTGAAGGTTGAAGACGTGCGTGCCGGTGATGTCGGCGGGCATCAGGTCGGGAGTGAACTGGATGCGTCCAAACTCACAGCCCAGAACGGCGGCCAGAGTGCGGACCAGCAGTGTCTTGGCCACTCCTGGGACGCCCTCGATGAGTGCGTGCTGATTGGTGGCGATGGCGACCAGGGCCAGATCCACCACGGCGTCCTGTCCGATGATCACCCGGCCGATCTCGCGTCGCGCCGAGGTGAGTACGTCTCGAAAGTGGGGCAAGGAAGATTCCATGATTCAGGGGCGGGAAAGAAGTTCCACCAGGCGGCGGTAGGTCTGGGCTGGATTTTGTCGTCGCGGCGGTTGGTCGGCCTCCAGATTGACCATATCCTGCAGGGCGGCGGCTTTGGATTGCAGGTCCGGACGGTTGCGGGGAAGCGTCCGGCGCCATTCCGACAGGCAGAGGGGGAGAAGTTCGGATGGGGGGACCGAACGCTTGAGCAATTGGACAAAGCCGGCGGTGGCGTCGCGTCCGGTGACCACCACCCGGGCATCCACCGGTTCATCCTTCCGGCGGGGAACGAGTCCGTTCGCGCTGCGCCAGAGGGCCAGTCCAGCGACGACCAGGAGGGCGGCGAGAAATCCGGTGAGGCCGTAACGCCGCACGAGGGTCATGATGCCGGGGTCCAGGCGGGTGCCGAGGTGCGTCTCGTCAAAGATCAGGAGAGTGGCTGGACCGGCGAACCAGGCCAGCAGCGCGGGTTGACGGCTGTGACGAAGGGCGTCGTTGGTCAGCAGCACCGTGTCGGCCAGCAGCACGACGCTTCCCCGTCCATAGGGGCGCTCCAGAATCACCGGGGATTCCGCCTGGGTAAAGAGGGAGGTCCAGCCGTTCGTGGGCGACTCAAACGCCCCGCTCCGCCAGGGAATCCGCGTGGGTAGAAACGCCGGCGCCTGGGCGGTCCGCAGCGCGCCCGTGTTCTCAGACTGGGTGTTGGTGCCGGGGGTTGCGATCCATGGAGGAAGGTCGAGAGCTTCAGTGAGGGTCTGCTGTCCGTCGCGTCGGCCGGTCCCCATGGGGGTGGTTGGCAACTGGTTGGTGCCTTCAGATATTGCGGCCTTGCTGGACTGGAAGGCGATGATGAGGCGGGCTCCGTTGGCGAGCAGGTTGTGCAGTGCCTCGCGGTCGCGGGAGTGCACCCAGGCTTCGGACGGGTCCACCGCGAGCAGAAATACCGCTGTTTCCGGACTGCCATGAAGGCTGGCGAGCGGGAGCAGTCCGCGGGAAACCGTGCGCCCCGGCAGCAGACCCAGG
>JBDKKE010000553.1:0-2902 GCA_039796255.1 Verrucomicrobiota bacterium
AACCTGTCCTCCCTGGTCCACGATAAACAGTCGGCCGGCATGGGTGGTCAGCCCCACCAGGCGATGGGGAGGAGCAAAGGACAGCGATGGGAACGCATTCTGCAGAACATAGCCGGACTCCGGTGGCGTGGAGGGAAACGGAGAGTTTGCCCACTGCGCCATGGCGGTGAAGGCGGTGAGCAGGAACAGGACAATGAATTTCATTGGGGAGCCTGACGGCGGGCACAAAGGGCGTCAGACCAGGGCGCGGACGGTTCCTCGCTCGGAGCGTAGAAGGCGGACTTCCAATTCTCCATGGGGTGATACCCGGCGAGAATCCTCCGCGATCAAGATCGTCGTGCGCTCTATGTCTCCGCGTCTTTGGGGTCAATTTCTCCGGAGTCTTCCTGGGTGAACCCCGGATGTGGGGACTCATACGCTTTCACCTCCCTGCCGCGATTGCACGGACTAAGCCGATGTAAATGAGTTAGGGTTCCGTCACCCGCCGCCCTCGCATCCCCTCTCTCTCCCTCTTTGCCTCTGTGGCGCCTCGTTTCCGCAGTCTCCGCTCAGCGCGCAAATTCAACCGAGGGCAGACGTCGGAGGTCGGGGTCTGGCGGGGCGGATTTGAGGAGTTCCGCCACGCTCTGACCTTGCCCCGAAAGCACCAGCGCCGGCGCCAACTCGGCCAGGGGCGCCAGGACGAATCGACGCAGGTGGGCCCGCGGATGCGGCAGGGTCAGCGCCGACGTGGAGCGAATTTCGCCAGACCAGTAAATGAGATCCAGGTCCAGCGGACGGGCCTCATTCAGCACCAGTTTGGAACGCCGTCCAAACTCCACTTCGATTGCCTGCAGCCGGCGCAGCAGGGATTCGGGGGTTTCGTCGGGACGCGGAGTCATGCCCACCACGGCATTGGCGAACACCGGCGATCCAGGGGGGCAGTCCACCGGCGTGCTTCGCCACACGGACGACCGCCGCACCGGCTTCAGGGCCACGGCATCGAGGCGGCTCATGGCCGCCGCCAATTGCCGCGGAGAATCGCCCAGGTTGGACCCCAGCGCGACGAAGACCGGGCATAGATCCCCGGCTGACTGGACTTCTGGAGTCATGGGTGCCGGCATCAACCGGGGGCGTCAGTGCAATCCGAGCACATCCTGCATGGAGTAAACGCCCGGCGGACGCCCGACGATCCACTCCGCCGCCCGCAGGGCACCAGAGGCAAAGGTGTCGCGGCTGCTGGCCTTGTGGGTGAGTTCCACCCGCTCCCCCTGGGCGGCGAAGATCACGGTGTGGTCGCCCACCACATCCCCGCCGCGAATGGCATGGATGCCGATCTCCGAGTCGGTCCGCTCCCCGGTGATCCCGGACCGGCCATGGCGCAGTGCCTCCGCCAACTGAACCTTCCGCACGTCACCCAGAATTTCCAGCAGGGTGGTCGCGGTTCCGCTGGGGGCATCGCGCTTGAGGCGGTGATGCATCTCCACCACCTCCAGATCAAATCCCGGCCCCAGGATCTCCGCCGCCTTGCGGGTGAGCCAGAACAGGGTGTTGACCCCCGTGGAGTAGTTCGAAGCCCAGACCATGGGAATCGATTGGGCATGGGAGCGGATGACCGCCTTTTCCTCGTCGGAATGCCCCGTGGTGCCGATCACCAAAGCCTTGCCATGGCGGGCGCAGAGGTCGGCCACTCCGGCCGTGACCGCATGGAAGGTGAAGTCGATCACCGCATCGGCACCGGGCAGGACCGCCGCCAGATCGTCTCCCTCGTCGACCGCACCGACCACCGAGAGAGACGGATTCCGGGCAGCTCCCGCCAGCAGGGCCTGCCCCATGCGGCCTCGGGCACCATTGATCACAAGTCGCGTCATGCGCCGTGGCCCATACCAGTCCGCCGGGTCCGGCAAAAGCGGAATCCCGCCCGATTCACCCTGGAACCCGTAGTTGACGCCAACCCCAATGTCGGGGAATCGTCTCCGCAGTCAGGCACCCCAACCCAGTTTTGCTCATGAAGCTCCCCTCTATCCTCTCGTTAGCTGCGGCCATGGTCTTTGTGGCCGGATGCTCAACCGCCCACAAGCACAGTGGCGGCGAGTCCGCCCCCGCTGCTGCGGCCGCGTCCTCCGCATTTGACACCTCAGCGCTGATCTCTGCGTTCAAGAACGCCGACCTAGGTTCCAACCAGATGGTGCAGAGTGTGGTTTCCGCCCTCTCCAGCCGGGATTACTCGGGCGCGCTGAGCTCACTCCAGAAGCTTTCCCGGATCCCCGGCCTGACTGCCTCGCAGTCCGACGCTGTTCAGGGGCTGGTGTCCGCAGTGTCCGCCAAGGCCAAGTAGGTCCAAAGACCGGCGTCCCCGGATCAATCATTGCAGTGAACCCCGCCTCGCGCGGGGTTTTTTATTGTCCGCTCCCGTAACCCCGCAGCCCGCCTCAGAGAAGTCCCAGGCTCTTCAGCGTTTCCCGGACGATGGCCCGGCTCGACTCGTTGACCGGCACCAGCGGAAGGCGCACCTCGTCCGTCATCATTCCCATTTCGGCCAGGGCCGCCTTCACCGGAGTGGGATTGGTTTCCACAAAGAGATTCCGAAACAGCGGATACAGCTTCGCATGCAGGCGAGCGGCCCCCCGCGCGTCCCCCTTCAGAAACTTTTGCACCAGGGTAGACACCTGGCGCGGGGCGACATTCGATGCCACGCTCACCACACCCACCGCTCCGACGGACATGAAGGGGAGGGTGAGCGAGTCGTCGCCGCTCAGGAGGTTGAAGCGGGAGGGCAGCACGGCCCTCAACTGGCTGATGCGATCGCAGGAGCCCCCGGCCTCCTTCAGCGCCACCACACTGGGACACGCAGAGGCCAGACGCACCACGGTGTCCACCGCGATCTCCACCCCGCAGCGCCCGGGGATGCTGTAGAGCATGA
>JBDKKE010000554.1:0-2948 GCA_039796255.1 Verrucomicrobiota bacterium
CTTCCCCCCGCAGCGCACGTGGAGTCACCGAGTGGAACGTGGGTAGCGTTGAGCGTGTGGGCTTCCCGCGTTCTCCGACGGGATGTGCTGGAACGTTGGGGGCGGAGAATGGGGACTCGCGAAGCTTGTCCCTCCATTGCCACGGAAGGGTATTGAATGGAGGGACGAGGTATCCGAGTCCGTGACTTCCCCCCGCAGCGCACGTGGAATCACCGAGTGGAACGTGGGTAGCGTTGAGCGTGTGGACTTCCCGCGTTCTCCGACGGGATGTGCTGGAACGTTGGGGGCGGAGAATGGGGACTCGCGAAGCTTGCCCCTCCGTGGGGTTGACCCTCCCGGGGTGATGGTTAGCGTCGGACTCAGTTCGGTTCCCAGGCCCCATTCCCTTCATGAAATTATCTGGCAAACGACTCCTGCTCGGCGGAGTGCGGATCCTGGGCGTGCTCCTCGTCCTGCTGCTGCTCCTCAGTCTGGGATTGGCGGGGGCGCTATGGATGAGTCGGGCGCGACTCGACGGCACCGCCTCCCTGCCCGGGTTGGGTGCTGAAGTGGCGGTGGAACGTGATGCCCTGGGTGTTCCCACCATCGAAGCGGCCACGGCGGCGGACGCCATTCGCGCCCTCGGCTTTCTGCACGCCCAGGAACGCTTTTTTGAGATGGACCTGCTGCGTCGCAGTGGAGCCGGTGATCTGGCGGAACTGGTGGGCCCCGCGGTCCTGGATGCGGACCTCGTGGCGCGCCGGCATGAGATTCAGCGCCGTGCCTCGGACGCCGTGCTCCGTCTCGATGCCGAGGAACGTGGACTCCTGGAGGCCTACACGACGGGCGTCAATGCCGGGTTGGAGGCGCTCCGGGTCCGTCCGCCCGAGTACGGACTCCTGCGTCAGAAGCCGCGTCCGTGGCGGCCGGTGGATTCCCTGACCGTGCTCGCGGCCATGGCCTTTTCGCTGCAGGACCCGGATGGCGTCCAGGAATCCATGCTGGGGGTCATGCATCGCGCCCTGTCCCCGGCCGCCTTCGCCTTTTTCGCCCCGCTCGGCACGGAATGGGACGCCGCGCTGGATGGCAGTGTGGTGCCGCCATTACCGGTGCCCACCCCGGAGGAATTCACCGTTCCGGATCCGCCGTCCGCCGGCACTGCGGTGGCCGCCCCGGAGGGACGTCGTGAGGAACTTCCCGGAAGCAATGCCTGGGCGGTTCATGGCAGTCGTACCGCCAGCGGCGTGGCCTTGATTGCCGACGACATGCATCTGGACCTTCGCCTGCCCAACTACTGGTACCGGGCGGTCCTGCGCTGGCGCGAACCCGGCGGTCGCCTGCGGCAGTATGCGGGCGTGACCCTTCCCGGATCGGCCTACCTGGTCACCGGCAGCAACGGCGACATTGCCTGGGGATTCACCAACGCGCAGGTGGATGAAACGGATATCATCGAACTGGAGACCGATCCGTCCCGGCCCGGACAATATCGGACCCCGCTCGGTTGGAAGCCCTTTGAGTTGCGCACGGAGACGATCCCCATCGCCGGGAAGTCTCCCGTCCAGATGTCCTTTACCAACACCCTCTGGGGTCCGGTCGTGGATCCCGGAATCACCGACGGACGCATGAGGGCGGCCCACTGGATCTATCATGAGCCCGACGCTTGGCGCCTGCGCTACGGTCCGCTGCTCCGCGCCACCAATGTCGCGGAGGCCCTGCGGTTAGCGCCCCGTACGTCGAATCCGGTGCAGAACTTCGTGGTGGGCGACCGCGAGGGAAACATCGGCTGGACGCTGATCGGCCCGCTTCCCCGTCGTGTCGGCTACGACGGACGCTTGCCGGTGTCCTGGGCGGACGGCACGAAGCGCTGGAGCGGACTCAAGGCGCCTCCGGATTATCCGCGGGTCATGAATCCGTCCGAGGGTTTGCTATGGACCGCCAATCAGCGTGTCGATGGCAGTGAGGCCTATCGTGATGCCGGGGATGGCTTTCCGGACAACGGTGCCCGGGCCGGTCAAATCCGCGACGACCTGCGCAACCTGCGCCAGGCGACGCCGGCCGATCTTCTGGCCATCCAACTGGATGACCGGGCCACCTTCCTGGATCGCTGGCATCATCTCCTCCTCAAGACGCTGGAGCATCCGACCGGCACCAACGCCGTGCGGTTCGCGGAGGCGCGTCCGCTGGTCGAGGACTGGGGCGGGCGCGCGGTGCCGGCGAGCGTGGGGTTTCGCCTGGTGTCTGGTTTCCGCGCCCTGGTGGAGCGTCGGGTCCGGGAACCCGTGGAACAGGTATGCCGTCGCGAGTGCCCGCGATTCTACCTTCCGGGATCCCAGTTTGAGCGTCCCCTGTGGACCCTGTTGAAGCAGCGGCCGCAGCACCTGTTGAACCGCCGTTACCCATCCTGGGACGCCCTGCTGGAGGATGCGGCATCCGAGTTGATGACCACGGCGCAACGGCATCCCGGTGGACTGCCGGCCTTCACCTGGGGCGACCGGCAGCGCTTTCAGATGCGGCATCCGCTCAGTCTGGCGGTTCCCGCTCTGGGACGCTGGCTGGACCTCGCCCCCGAGGAACTCCCGGGTGCCCCTTCAGCCATGCCGCGCATCCAGGGGTCTTCGTTCGGAGCGTCCGAACGCTTCGTCGTGGCGGCCGGCCGGGAGAGCGAGGGCATTTTTCACATGCCCGGCGGCCAGAGCGGACACTTCCTCTCGCCCTTCTACCGGGCGGGCCACGACGCCTGGGCCCAGGGTCGCCCGACTCCCTTTCTTCCGGGATCCACGCAACACCGCCTGGTCCTCCAACCCAAGTAACCCGCCCTCCGCCCCCTCCTGGAGGGACGAGATTTTCGCACTCGTGTCCAGTTACAGAGGTCTGAGAAGTGATGGGAGCCTTGAATTTGCTGGGTTTGGGTCGTTGTGGTCGTGTTATCGACATGGAGATCGGAGCTTGAAAATAGCTCTTTTATTTAT
>JBDKKE010000555.1:0-4992 GCA_039796255.1 Verrucomicrobiota bacterium
GCATCATTGGACGCGAGGGACGCAACATCCGCTCCTTCGAAGCTACCACGGGAGTGACGGTCCTGGTGGACGACACCCCCAACGCCGTGGTGCTGTCCGCCTTCGATCCGGTGCGTCGCGAAATCGCGCGGCAGACCATGGAGCGCCTGATCCTGGATGGACGCATTCATCCGAGCCGGATCGAGGAGGTGTTCGGCGTGGTCACCGGGGAAATGGAGGGATTCATTCTGAAGACCGGTGAGGATGCCATTGTCCGGGCTGGACTCCCTCCCATGGCGGCGCCGATCGTGCAGCTTCTGGGCAAGCTCCACTTCCGTCACAGCTATTCGCAAAACGTGCTCCAGCACAGCGTTGAGGTGGCGCATCTGTGCGGACTCATGGCGGCCGAGATGGGCGAGGATGTGAAGACGGCCAAGCGGGCCGGGCTCCTCCACGACATTGGCAAGGCGCTTTCGCAGGAGGTGGAGGGGCCGCACGCGATCGTGGGCGGTGATTTCCTGCGCCGGGAGGGGGAGTCGGCGGAAATCGTGAACGCGGTGGCGTCCCATCACGACGAAGTGCCGCATGAGAATCTGTACGGAATCCTGGTGGCGACGGCGGATGCCATCAGCGCCAGCCGTCCAGGCAGTCGCAGCGAAAGCATGACCACCTATCTCCAGCGTTTGGAAAACCTGGAGAAGATTGCCATGGGTTTCCCCGGCGTGGAGAAGGCGTTCGCCGTCCAGGCCGGACGCGAGCTTCGGGTGGTGGTACGTCCTGAGCAGGTGGACGACGGATTGTCCTATCAGATGGCCCGCCAGATGGCGCGGAAGATCGAGGATGAGCTGCTCTATCCGGGACAAATCCGGGTCACCGTGATCCGGGAAACGCGCTGCGTGGAGTTCGCCAAGTAGCGGGCGATCTGGGCGACTGCCGAACCTTCCGGCCTGACCATCGGGCTTCCTCCAGGAGTCCGGCCCTGGAAGTCGGGTCAGGATCTCAGGCCCGGGAATCTCCGGGACGGCCGCCACGCTGAATCTTTCGGCAGGTGGCCATGGCCAGCAAAGGCCAGGCGTTCCGGTACATGTCGTACTTGAGATAGAAGACCTGGGGAAATCCGGTCCCGGTGATCTCATCCTCGGTCCAGGAACCGTCCTGATTCTGGGTGCGGACCAGGTACTCGATGCCGCGACGCAGCCAGGGATCCTCCATGTCGTCGAAGGCGCAGAGGCCCATCACCGCCCAGGCGGTCTGCGACGCGGTGCTGGGGCCGGTGCCCTTGAAGATGGGGTCGTCATAGGTGTTGCAGCGCTCACCCCAGCCGCCGTCGGGTTGCTGCACGCTTCGCAGCCAGTCGCGGGCCCGCAGCAGCCACGGTTGGTGCATGTCCAGGCCCAGGGCCCGCAATCCGCGCAGCACCTGCCAGGTTCCGTAGATGTAGTTAACCCCCCAGCGGCCAAACCAGGAACCGTCGGACTCCTGGTTCTTCT
Organism: Verrucomicrobiota bacterium; assembly: GCA_039796255.1. Classification (GTDB taxonomy): domain Bacteria; phylum Verrucomicrobiota; class Verrucomicrobiia; order Limisphaerales; family UBA9464; genus UBA9464. The sequence continues at coordinate 1,470 of JBDKKE010000555.1, forward strand.
GGATGAATTTGAGGGCGTCCTGAATCTGCGGGTGGGTGACGGGGTATCCCTCGTAGCCGAGCAGTTCCAGGATCCGCGCGGTGATGTCCGCGCACTCCGGATCCAGCATGGCGTTGTGGTCGGCGAACGGGACCTTCTCGAGAATGCTCTTGGTGCAGTCCTTGTCGAAGGCGGCCCATCCACCGTCACGGCACTGAAAGGTAAGCATCCACTTCAGCGCGCGGGCCAGGCATTCGTCGCGGCGCTGGCGGTCGTCGCTGGGGATCTGCCGCAGCGCGAGCAGGACCATCGCGGTGTCGTCCACATCCGGATTCCACTTGTTGTCGAACTCGAACACCCAGCCCGAGGGTTCGACGTCGGCAGGATTCTTGTGAATCCAGTCACCGCGGAACCGGATTTCCTTGTCCATCAGCCAGGCGGAGGCCCGGCGCATTTTCGGATGCTCATGGGGAACCCCGGACTCCCGGAGGCACATGGCGACGATGGCCGAATCCCACACCGGCGAGAAGCAGGGCTCGATGCGCAGGGTGTCCTTCTCCAGGTGCATCAGCTTGAGCAGTTCGCCATGGGTGCGGACCACCAGCGGATGATCGTCGGGATATCCCAGCGCGATCAGGGCGATGAGCGAATTGAGAATCGCCGGGAAGATGGCGGCCAAACCGTCGCTCCCCTCGAAGCGCTCGATCATCCAGGCTTCGGCCCGCTTGAGGGCGCGGCGGCGAAACGGATGCAGTCCCTTCCGCGCAAACCACTCGGCGAGCTTGTGCAGACGGTCCAGCCAGAGGAATCCATTGCGCAGGTTCACGTCGAAGTAACGGGGACGCAGGGATTCGTTGAGCTCCCACTTGCCCTGGGGATACAGCTCATCGAGGTGCACCCCATTTTTCAGACGGCGGGTGGGGCGGAAATGGTTGATGATTGCCAGGGGGATGAGCATGGCCCGTGACCAGTTGCTCATGTCCCAGAAGTTGACGTGAAACCACTTGCCGATCAGCAGCACCTCGCAGGGCACCGTGGGAACATGATTCCACCCCACCAGTCCGATGAGGGTGAGATACAGCTTGGAGAACGTGTTCATCCGCGGCACCCCGCCCAGGGAGAAGGCGCACTCCCGTGCCTTGAGCATGCGGGCGTCCGAGGCCGGGATTCCGGCGAGTTTCAGCGCCAGGTAGGCCTTGATGGTGGCATTGACCTCCGCCGGCCCGTGGGGATAGATGTTCCATCCACCGTCCGGCAGTTGCCGCTCGAAAATGTGGTTGATGGCCTTTCGCTCCCACTCCCGGTCGACCTTTCCCCACCAGTGGTAGAAGACGACCATGTCCGCCACGAGTGTGACGTCCACAAGGAGTTCGCCGACCCAGTAGCCCTCGGGCTTCTGCTCCGAAAGGAGGTAGGCCTGCGAGCGGGTGATGGCCTCATCGAGGGCTCTGGACCAGCCGGTCCGGGCGGGATCTTTCTGCTCCCCCGCCGGTGAATCCACGGTTAAAACCGAAGTTGCCGACATGTGGACCAAGGATGGGAAGCGGACCGGGACTGTAAAGGCCTTGTTTTCGGTGCAGAGCTTACCCGCTTCCCAAGGAAGGCTGGACTGTGGTTCTCTGGGGTCCCGAATTGTTTATGGCTGCAAAGATCAAGTTTGGAACCGACGGCTGGCGTGCCGTTATCGCCGAGGATTTCACCTTCGAGAACGTCACCCGTGTGTCGCAGGCGACCGCTGATTACTGGAAGGCTCACCCGGCGCCCGGCACCGAACGCCGGGTGGTGATCGGATTTGACCGCCGTTTTCTTTCCGACCGGTTTGCCCGACGCACCGCGGAGGTGATGGCCGGCAACGGGTTCGCAGTCACTCTCGCCGATTCGCCGGTTCCGACACCCGCGGTGTCGTTTGCGGTCAAGGCGCAGAAGGCCGTGGGCGGGGTGATGATCACGGCCAGCCACAATCCGCCCGAGTTCAACGGATTCAAGGTCAAGGCATTCTATGGCGGTTCGGCGGAATCCGCGGTCTGCCAGGGCATCGAGGAACTGCTCGACACGTCTCCGGTGAAATGGTCGGCCTTCGACCACGCCCTCAAGGGCAAACAAATCCAGGTCAAGGATCTGCGCCAGGTCCACTACGCCGCCTGCAAGAAGCTGGTGGATTTCAACCTCATCGCGAAATCGAAACTGCGGTTTGCCCATGACGCCATGTACGGCGTCGGCGCGGGTTGCTTTGAGGAATTGCTCGCCGGAACCACTTGCTCGGTCACCACGCTGAATGGGGAGCACAATCCGCTCTTTGGTGGGATCAATCCGGAGCCCATTGCCAAGAACTACGTCCGTTCCGCCGCCTGGCTGAAGGAGAATCCGCATGATCTCTGCCTGGTGACCGACGGTGATGCGGACCGCGTGGGGGGCATGATGGGCGATGGCACCCTCCTGACCACCCATCAGATCATCTGCCTCTTGGTGCGTCATTTCGTGGTGAACCGGAAGCAGACCGGCCGGGTGGTCAAGGCGCTGACCACCACCACCATGGTGGATCGCATGTGCGAGCGGTACGGGCTTGAACTCGTCGAGACCGGGGTGGGATTCAAATATGTGGCCGCGGAAATGATCCGGGGCGGGGTGCTGTTGGGATTTGAGGAGAGCGGCGGAATTGGATTCCCCGGCCACATCCCGGAGCGGGATGGAATCCTCGCCGGTCTCATGCTGTTGGAGCTCCTCGCCTGGGAGAAGAAACCGTTGGCAGTCCTGCTCGCCCAATTGGAAAAGGAATTCGGTTCCTTCGCCTATGCCCGCATCGACACTCAGTTTCCGGTTGAGAAGCGCACCTCGCTGATGGAGTACTGCAAGTTGAACACTCCGGCGAAACTTCTGAAGTCGCCGGTCGCCAGCCTGAAGACTGCGGACGGCGTGAAGATGGTGGCGGAGGATGGATCCTGGCTCATGCTCAGGGGCTCTGGGACCGAGGCGATCCTGCGGATCTACGCCGAGGCGGGGGCTGCTGCGGATGCCGACAAGCTGCTGCAGATTGGGGTGAAGCTCACCAAACAGGTTTAAGTCACGCCACGGTCAGTAGCCGGGTGCGGAGTCCATGGCCGCCCCGCTACTGCTGGAGGAAATAGCTAAGGTTCTCCAATTCGATGGCGAGATTCACGTTCTTCACCATCACGGTATCCGGAACGGAAAGCATGGCTGGGGAGAAGTTAAGAATGCCAGCGATGCCGAGCTCCACCAGGGAGTTGGCCACTTCCTGGGCGGCGGCGGCGGGGACGGTCAGAATCGCCATCCGGACGCCACTGTCCCGCACCGTGCGCCCCAGTCGATCCATGCCCAGCACCGGCGTCTTGCGGGTCTTGTCCCCCATCCGGTCGGGTTCCAGGTCGAAGGCCGCGACGATCTCAAACCCCTCCTCCTCGAATCCCCGGTAGCTGAGCAGGGCCGTCCCCAGATGGCCGGCGCCAATCAGCACCACCGGCTGCAGGCGGTTGGTTCCCAGGAGATCGGAAATCATCTTGGACAACTGCGAGACGTCATAACCCAG
>JBDKKE010000556.1:0-11072 GCA_039796255.1 Verrucomicrobiota bacterium
ACAACGCTGGGGAACCCCTCGAATTGAAGCAACCGGATGAGCCCATCGGAGATCCCCCCGCCCTCAGGGGTCAGGTCCCATGGGTGCCGGTCGAATCGCTTCACTACCGCCCGACCGCCCTCTGGCCGACCAACGCGTCGGGCACTGGGAACTCCCTGCAGCGCCTCCGCAGCCTCGCCTTTGGCGACGAACCGGCCAACTGGGAGGCGGCCATTCCCACGCCCGGACGCCAGAACAACGCCGGGGACATCCTGGAGGCGCCCGCGGATGCGGATAACGATGGCCTGCCCGACGCCTGGGAAATCGCCAACGGACTCAATCCGGCCTCCGGTATCGGTGACGACGGTTCCCTGGGCGACCCGGATCTCGACGGGGCGACCAATGCCGAGGAATACGTTGCCGGCACCCATCCCCGCCGCTCCGACAGCGTCTTTGCCGCATCCATCGAACCGTCCGAGCCGACGGTTCAGATCCGCTTTCCGGCGGTCACCGGCCGCCGCTACACCGTGTGGTATTCCGACAGCCTGAGTCCGGTGGAATGGCGCGAGCTGAAGAGCTTTGGCGTGCAGACGACGGATGCCATCCTGACCGTGAACGACGCCCCCGCGACCGGGATCCGCTACTACGCCGTAACGGTGGCGCTGCCCTGATCGGGCCTGATTCCAGGATCAGCGGGAGCGTCCATCCCCACGGAGCAGGCGCACGTGGTATTCGTGCTCCTGGTGACCGAAGACGACGTCGCGGTTCAACACCCGCGACATGCAGTGGTAGTGGGCGACCGGGTACGACGCGGGAGCCATCAGGCGACGCTGGCGCATGAAATCAACGTCGCAGCGCACCGCGATGACCTACCATCCCCAGATCTACCGATAGCTGTCCTGTCCCTGTTGATATACGGAAGCCTGGGTCAACTGGGCGCGGGCCAAGTGTGAACGGTGGGGAGCGGTGATGGCGCTGCTGGCCAAGGCGGTGCAGACCATCGAACCGAACCTGGAAGGAATCCTCGCTCATTGGGAAGAGGAGTTGAGTGCCACGATCCTGGAGGGATTGAACAGCGTCTTCAGTGCCGTGAAGCGCAAGGCGCGTGGCTTCAGGAACACTCAGTATATGATTACCATGCTCTATTTCGTCGCAGGCAAGCTCAGCCTTCCCTCATATCCCAGCCACAGAAACTAGCGAGGAACCCATCATTTTGAGCCATTTTACTCTGTAAAAACCTATCCGGTTTTGCTCCGGCAAAAAATCCAGCTTTGAACGGTCGCCGGCATATGTGCAAAAACTTGTTGACCACCTATCGGTTGTGGATACCTATGCCGTTCAAATAGATGTCATCTCTTACGCCGGTCCCCGGTTCTGAGCGTTTTCGGTGCGCCGGGCGCCAAGGCGAATTCCTGCAATGAAATTTCAGTCCTCCTTCAGTGGGTTGCTAAATCCCGATTACCGGAAGTGGCCGAATGAGTAATTTCCCAGCAAAGCGAAAAGCAAATTCCTATAAGTTCAGTAACCGTTGGATCCACTACCTGCTGATCTGTTCCTGCTGGTTGTCGTCATCGGCACGCGACTGGTCGGGCGTCTGGGAGACCAACTGGCGCGATGGAAGCGGCAGGCTGATCCTTGAACAGAAGGGCGACCTGGTCACCGGCCGCGACCAGATCGGCGGCGGCCGCCTCGAGGCGACGGTCAGAGGCGCACGCCTCGAGGGACGCTGGATCCCGGGGGGTGACGGAGTCGAGATAAACGCAGACCAGCTGGTGTTTGTCCTCGGGGGTGGCGGCAGAAGCTTCACGGGCCGCGCCAATGAGCGAGGTTGGTGGAGCGGGGTGAGAGCCGATGACCAGGGCGTTCCTCAGGCTCTTGGCCTCCGATCTCCCCGCGAGACCTTCATGAACTTCGTCACCTCGGCGAATATCGCGCGCAGCGGAGCGATCGCCGCCTGGGCTGCCGCGGCGCGCGCGGTCGAGTTCGAGGTCGACGGCGCGACGTCGTCGCGCGACGATCGCTTCCGGAGGCTGCGCGAGTACTTCGATATCATCGACCTCACAACCTTCCGCGCGTGGGATACCCCGCTCGATGCGCCGACCAAAACGCTGACGCTGTCGCTGAAGCAATCGCGCTCGGAGGCCACGCTCGCCGTCACGCTCCGCCGCAACGAAATCGGCGAGTGGCGCATCGTCGTCCCAACGGCAGAGTCCATTGATGCGTCGAGAAGGGCCCTCCTCGCCGCCTACGGCACATCGCCGCCCTCGTCGCAGTCGTTCACACGGCTGCGGAGCCCGCGGGATGCGATGCGCAGCTTCATGGCGGGCGTGGCGAACTGGAACAAGTCCGGCCGCGGACTGGCGGTCTCCACGCTCGATCTGAGCGGATTCCCCGAGTCGCTGCGGGAGTCCGACGCCGATCTCGTCGCCGGCTACCTCAGCCGCACGCTGGGCTACATCGGGTTCACCGGGCTCCAGTCAATTCCCAACGACGGGTCGGTACACGATTCGTATGTTCACTTCGTGCACGACATGGGATCAATCGTGATCGCGCCCACGGGTCCCGAGGCGGATGCGCCGTGGAAATTCACCGTTGCGACGGTCGAGCACATCCCGGAGTTGTTCATGGCGGTGAGCAAGCTGCCGCCCGCCATGGACTCGCCCACGCAACTCCTGGTGCCGATGGCCTACTTCAAGCTGCGGGAGTTCGTGCAGGACAATGCGCCTTGGGCGATGGTTCGCTTCCGGCGGGTCGAGGTCTGGCAGTTCGCCACGGGGCTGATCGCCGTGCTCGTCATCCTGGTCTCCATGCGCGCGATCAGCGGGTGGGTGATCCGGAGGCTCAGTGAGATGACCGGTGTGCAGCAAAAGCACCCGCGCCTGCTGCGCTGGGCGCTTACGATCGTTCTGGCGGCGCCGGTGAATTCGTTCCTGCCCCGTCTTCTCGGCATTCCCGAGAATAGCCGCCAGTACACCATGCCCATCCTAGCCACGATCGTCTTCTCCTCCGGTGCGTTCCTCGCATGGCATATCATCTCGATGCTGGCAAAGGCCCTCGGAACGAGGGCCGCCCGCACCGAGCGGGCGAGCGACGACCTAGCGATCACGCTGTTCCTCGCATGCGCCAGGATAACGATCGTGTTCGTCGCGGCGATCAAGATCGCGTACCACTTCTCGATCCCCACCGACCGCATCCTCGCAGGCATCGGCATCAGCGGTCTCGCGATCGCGTTCGCCTCGCGCGAGACGCTGACGAATCTATTCGGCGCTGGAGTCATCATGGCCGACCGCCCGTTCCGGCGCGGCGACTGGATCGACTGCAGCTTCGCGGAGGGATTTATCGAGGATATGGGCATCCGATCCACGCGCGTGCGCACGGCGGATGACAGCGTAGTGGTGGTCCCCAACGGCAGGCTCGCAGGCGCGATCATCAACAACTTGGGAAGGCGGAGGGTCCGCCATGTCGCTGTGGACATGAAGCTGGGTGTCGGCGCGCCGCCCGGCGCGATCGAGGCCTTCATCGCCGGCGTGCGCTCTCAAATCGAGCGGAACAGCCTGTTCGTGCGTCAGCGCACCGAGGTCGGCCTGACCGAACTCGGCGCCGAGGGGGCGGCTGCGATCGCATTGCGGTGCTATCTCAAGGTGTCGAAGGACGGAGACGAGACGAAGGCGCGCCATGCGCTGCTCATCGAGCTTCAGAACATCGCCGCAACCTCGGGTGTCAAGCTCGACAACAGCCGCATCGTGTCGGCCAAGCCGCCTCGGTCCAACGGCGACGATGATTACGATGAGGGAGACGACTTTCCCGTGGGCGGTCCCTAGCCCGGATATTTCATAGTGGGAGAGCAGAAAGAGTGGAGGAAGTTGATTTCAAGCAGTGGTGGCAAGGGTATTGGCATGGGGATGGCTTGCGCGAAGGGCATGACAGAGCGTGGAACGGAGGGGCTGCGGTTGCTGTTTTCGGATCTGGGGCCGCGGAAGGTGGTGGCGGATTTTAGCGGCGGGCTGCTGTCCTCGGATGGGGGCGTGCTTCTCAAAAGCCAAATTCCTGTCAGTAGGTCTGCGATCTCGGCCGCGATTCGTTCGCTCCGCCGGTCGCACCGGGCGCCCTCCCGCTCGGCGGGATCTCGCCGCAGGGCGTGAGCCGGTTGATGGTCGTTCGTAAGCGTGTGACGGCCACGCGCAGGAACGTCGCCGGGATCGAGGTCGACTCGGGGTTCCCGGTGGTGTTCTGCAAGTTGAACAGAGCTTCGAGCTCGTTCTGGCGATCAGCTGCGCGGCCGTTCGCTTCCGCCGCAGCGAGCGCGTTCACCGTCGGCCCTTCATACAAAGTGCCAGGTCATCAGTGGTACTCCTCAGGTCATCTGCTGCCCCCAGCGCTCCAATACGAATCGCTGGATCCTCCACAACTCGCCCCTCTGTTCGATGCCTACGGCTTGTGCTCGAGCCACGCCTTGAGTTGAGCGATTTCCTCGAAGACAGCCAAGGGACAGGACAACTATTGGCGGGACCGGTGGAAGCTGTTCTCCACTTCCATAGAAACGATTGGAAGAAGCGCATGATGGCTCCGCCCGGCTCAGCGCTCAGGAGCGAACCGAAATCAAGCGCGCCAAACGCCTGCCGGCCCCAACGCGGCTGTTCTCAGACAGGTGCAACGTTCCGCAATCGCCAAACCACCCCTCACCCAAAGACCCGTTTTCGAAGGTCCCTCAGCACGCGCAGGTCAGCGGACAATCCCTGCATCGCCTGGGAGCCGTCGCTCCGACTCGGGCCCCGGCGGTTGTGTCGGACGCGCCGGAACCTCAACCAGGAGATGGAAGTGGTTGGAGAGGATGCCGTAGGTCAGCACGCGAACGCAGCAGAAGCGTTCATACTCGCGGAGCAGGCGAACGAACTGTTCCCGTTCCTGGGGACCGAAGACGAAGTCGCGGTTCACCACCCGCGACAGGCAGTGGTAGTGAGCGACCGGGTACGAGGCGGGAGCCTTCAGACGGCGCTGGCGCATGGCGGCAGGATCACCGGTCGTAACAATCTCCCACCATCGCCAGATCTACCAATAGATGTCCTGTCCCTGTCGGTCCCAAAACCCGCAGAGACAACGAGACGGGTTTGAATCTAGAGGCTGCGTGTGCCCGGATCTGGTATCATCCCCGCCGACAATTCCTCCATGGCCCTCAAAGCAACGATCTACAAGGCCGAGATTGAGCTCTCGGACCTTGATCGCAACGTCTACTGCGACCACGCCGTGACCGTGGCCCGGCATCCATCGGAAACGGATGAACGCCTGCTCGTCCGCCTGCTGTCCTTCGCGCTGAACGCTCCCGCCGATCCGAATGAGAACCCGCTGGAACTCGCCAAGGACATGTGGGAACCCGACGAACCCAGTCTTTGGCAAAAAGACCTGACGGGCCGGGTGACCCACTGGATCGAGGTCGGTCAACCGGACGAAAAGCGGCTGCTCCGGACAGCCGCCCGCGTGGATCGCATGACCGTCTACAGCTTCAATTCCAGCACCCCGATATGGTGGAAGGATCTCGAAAACCGCCTCACCCGCCTGCGCAATCTCACGGTCTGGCAGATCCCGTCGAAGGAGAGCCAGGCATTGGCGGCTCTGGCTCAACGGACGATGAAGTTGCGGGTCACGGTCCAGCACGGATCGATCTGGGTCGGCGAAGGCGATCGATCGGTCGAAATCACCCTTCATCGACTGATGGGGCCGTCGGACAACTGAGGAGTCGTCCGGTCCGTCAATCCCAAGGGGAACAGGTTCAATATCTACACGGAATCCTGACCTCACTCTTCTACGACACCGCTCGCCGCGTCGCCACGAATCCCCTCGCCGTCTCCCCCTGCTACCAGCTCGTCCGCCGCCGCGTGACACGTCGTAGATGACGACGTCAGGAGACTCAAACGTTCCCTCGCTCGCGCAGATCCCATCGCCCGTCCCCCTCCGCTACTCTCTACTCCCGCCGTGGCGCTCGAAGAACTCCACGATCTCCGTCGCCGTGGACTTCCCCGGATCCCAGAGATTCGCCGGCCAGTGATGTCCTCCCGTCGGCACCTCATACAACAGCACCTCGCACGCGTCCTTCGTCGTCCACGCCCGATGCCGCCGGATGCCCCCCGGCAACTCCTTCACCTCGCTACGTTCGAGTCCCAGTCCGACCACCCACGCACTGCGGACCTCCAGCACCGGCAGGTATGCACCCCAGCCGTCGCGGTTCATCGGATCCCCCAGCCACCGGGTTGTCGTGTCGTCCACCCTATTGACCGCCAGGACCGGAATCCGCGCCGCCGGACGGAGCCCGCTTCCCCAGCTGGACATCATGGTCCCGCCCACCGGCGCCACCGCCGCCACGAAGGGATCGGGTTGTGCCGCCAGGTAGAAGCTGAGGTCACCCCCATTGGAAAACCCGGTCGCGAAGATCGCGCGTGGCTCCAGGTCGAGATCCCGCGTCAGCCGTCCGGCCAGTTCCTGCAGCGCCCGTACGTCATTCACCGGTTCCGAATGGTGGAAGTCGTAACCCACCTGAAAGAACGTCCGCCCCTTCGAATCCCGGCTGCCCTCGGGATACGCCACCACCCAGCCCCGCTGCCGCGCCACGGCTGCGAACTCCGTCGTCGCCCGGATTCCCGCCGGCGAATCCGTGAACCCATGGAACACGAACAGCAAGGGCGCCCGAGGCTTTCGGAGTGCGGGTAGGTCGCCCGGCAGGTCGAGCAACACCCGACGGCTCCGCCCATCCAATACCACCTCATTGGTACCATCCACCCAGGCCGTGCGGTTCGAATCCCGCTGCATCCAGGAAAACGCCCGATCTGACGCAGCCATCACGACGGGATCCCGATGGATGATCCCGTGCAGCGTGAGCGCCATCGTGACCTCGCCCTGGTTGATCCCCTTGGGCTTCCCGTCGTAGCCCGGTTCCCTGCCAACACCCGTCCGGGTGTTGCCACGATGGTCCACCTCACCCGACACCAGCACCCGCGACGCCTGCCAACGCGCCGCCGCCGGAAAGGCCGCATCCAGTTCCGGCATGGGCACGTGCAATCCGAGCACCTCGCCGAACAGGATTGAGACCGCGTTGTAGCTCGAGTCCCGCCCGCCATGCTCGAGGAACACCCCGTCCGCATCCCGCTGGAGCAGGGCCTCCTGTACCAACCGTCGTGACGCTGTCACCAGCGACTCATCCCCCAGAACCTTGCCGCACGTGCCGAAGGCTTTGGCGGCGATGAACACTCGGTTCACCGCCTTGCGGCTCTTCGGCAGGATCGTGCCTTCCCCCGCGGCGATGAAGGCGCAGGCCTTTCGCAGTTTCGGCTCCAACGCCGCGATCCGCTCGCGGAAGCGGGCCTCGTGTGGGGACTGCCGGATCACCAGGATCGTGCGCCCGTACTCCTGCAGGAAGAAGTAGGCCGTCTCGACCGCCGCGGCGCCCTCGGCGGCGCTGGAGCCTGTCGGGCGCACGACCGCGTCGAAACCACCGTCCTCCCGTTGATGCGAGAACGTGGTCTCGATGCCGCGCCATGCCTGGTCCGCTCGTTCGAGATCCCCCGCCACCACCGCGGCGATCACCGCGCGGCAACTGCCCCGCTGCGCCCCGGCCTCGATCCACTTCCCGACCGTACGATTGCCGCCGGTCAGCCCCTGTGCATCCGGCATGTCATTCGCGGTCAACGCCGCCAACCGCCCCGGTGGAAACTCCCGCAAGACATCGTACTCCCGAAGTCCGGCCACCGGCCCCGGCCCGTCCGCCCGCACCACCACGACCAGCATCAACCCCAAGGCCCACGCCCATCCTCCCCAACGCACCCACCCGGATATCATCGGCAAACAGTATCCGACCCACCCCGCTCAGGGGGAGCTGGAAGATGGAAAGCCGGAGTCTTCTCCATTACTGCGGCACCTCTGTCCGCTAAGTTGAAGGCCGCCCTCCCAGACCGAACCTTGGCGGACGCTTTTGTCGCCTATGAGGGCCTTCGACTGAGAATCTCCACCGACGGGCAACGGAGTTTTCCCGGGAAGTTCGCCCGACGTTGGGGCCGGCAGTCCCCGAAGCCTCCTCAAAGTCGCAGTCTCGAAATCCAACCACAGTCGTCGGATAGGGCGCCGATCCTCCGACATGACCGTGGCCGCGAGCAGTGTCTGCAACCCTACGAGGACGCCCACGAAACCCGACCCGTGACACCTTTAGCATTGATAACTTCCCGGGGGCTCCCTGCGGTCCGCCGGCTCATCGACACTCCAATTCCCTCGAGCTGACTCATGAAATGGCGCACCGGAGGACGACGCGAGATCCTTGAGGCTCGCGGATTTTGAAGCGGGTTCAGACACGGGATGGGTCTTGAGAATCGGGTGCGGCTTCGCTTCCATGCCGGTCTTTTCCCATCGCATGAATTCACTCTCGATTTTCCGCCTCACGGCTCTGGCAACCCTGATCACCCTCGCGAGCTCGCTTCGGGCCGAACCCATCCCGGCCGAGTACCGGATCGGCGGGTTCGCCATCGGCTGCCAGGCGTACACCTTCAACCGGTTCACCGCATTCGAGGCAATCGAGAAGACCGAGGCGGCGGGCGGCAAGGTGATCGAGTTCTACCCCGGACAGGCGCTGAGTCCGGAGGACCGCACCACCAAGGTGAGCCATGAGATGCCCGCCGAGGCCATCCAGAAACTCCAGGAGAAGCTTCGGAAGCATGGAGTCAAGGCCGTGAACTATGGCGTGGTGACCGTCCCGAAGGAGGCCGCGGCGGCCCGGAAGCTCTTCGAGTTCGCCAAGGGACTCGGCCTCTACGCCATCACCACCGAATCGACCGATGCGATCGACACCTTCGAGCCTCTGGTGAAGGAGTTCGACATCCGGGTGGCCTTCCACAACCACGCCCAGCAACCCCAGAACCCGGCCTACCAGGTCTGGGACCCGAAGTGGGTGGCCGATCTCGTCCGCAACCGCGACCCCCGCATCGGTGCCTGTGCCGACATCGGCCACTGGCAGACCAGCGGCATTCGGGCGGTCGATGGACTCCGCAGCCTCGAGGGGCGCGTGATCTCGCTGCACGCCAAGGAACGCGAGAAGCTGGGTCCCGGGCAGCATGACTTGATCTTCGGGACCGGTTCGACCGACATGGGCGCGGTCCTCGCCGAACTGCGCCGCCAGAAGTTCGACGGCAACATCAGCTGCGAATACGAGTTCAACTGGGATCATTCCGTGCCGGACGTGGCCCAGTGCATCGGATTCGTCCGCGGCTGGAGCGCCGCCACCCGGTGACGGAGACGGAGGCGAATCCCTCGGGGTGAATGAGGAGGCTCGCACCGAGGGATACTGTGTCGAACGATTGAAGCCCGAGGGAAGCCCCTACCACCCGTTCGCAGCACCGATGTTCAACGGTCCGCTGGCCGCGATCCTGGCGTTTCCGGACGGACGCTTCGTGGTGGGTGGGACGTTCGATCGGGTCAATGGCGAGTTGCGAAGTGGGTTGGCGTGGTTTGATGCGGCGGGAGGCCTGTTGGCGGAGAAGCCGCTGATCCTTCGGCGGCTTGCGGTGGGTCAAGTGACCGAGCTGGAAGTGGAAACGCGAACCGCGGTCACTGCAGCGCTCGAACACTCGCCCGACCTTCGCTCCTGGCGATCCGTTGGTCAGGTGGTTCTGCATCCGCGAACCAACCGGGTTGAAGTGCCCAGCACCCTGGGTGAAACCGGATTCCTCCGTTTGAGGTGGTGAGCGGGAGTACCGACCGCTGAAAACCTACTCGGCCTGTTACTTTGAAGGCAAAGTGCCCGGTCATCAGTGGTAGCGCTGCTCGATGCCTACGGCTTGTGCTCGAGCCACGCCTTGAGTTGAGCGATTTCCTCGGGCTTCAGGCGACGGTTCGGGGGCATGTATCCGAAGTCCACCATCACCCGGATCGGGTGGGACTGGAGCTGGAAAAGCGGACCGCGGTCTCCGTCGTCGTCATGGCAGCGGGCGCAGAACTCCAACGCCAGTTTCTCACCGGTGGGCGGCTTGGGGGAATCGACTGGGAAATGGAATTCCGAGCGGGGTTGATCAGCGATGTGCTCGCCAATCGCCGCCGCGAGCCGCGCATCGAGCACAAGATCCTCGCGGGCCGGATGGATGGCCAGCGGTCCGGAGGAATGGCACTTGTAACAGCTGGTCCCCTCGAACTTCGGGCCGTCCTTCTTAATCTCGGCGAAATAATCGAGGACCGGATCGACCGTCAGATCCTGCACGATGGAGTAGTAGGACCACCCATCGTCACTCGCGGTCTTCTGCACCAGCAGGTACGCGCGGACGACCGCGTTGGAGAACGCGGCAATGTGGTTGAGCATCGGCTGGCGGATCACGTCTTCCTGCGTACTCACCAGTCCGACGTCCGACAGGGGGTTCGCCTGCCCCGTGTCGAACAGGCGCTTCGACTGCATCATGTAAGCCTTTACCTCGTCGTGGTTAAGGCCTTTCGCGTTCGCCCGCGGATGCGGCGGCAGAGCGACGACCGGATTGGTCCACGTCTTTTGAATCTTTTCGGGGCCGACCGAATTCATGGCCGCGACGAACTTCTCGCGGGTGAACTCCGGCAGGGTCAACGCCGGTTCCAACAGCAATCCCGTTCCAGTGGACACGGCGGGCGCGATCGGCTTCGCGGCCCCTTTCTTGCCCGTCGCAATCGCCTCATCGGCGAATCCCGGCGCCACAACGGTCAGGAGCAACACGATTGGCAGTTGGGCCATCTTGCGGAGGTGCGCGCCGATGCCGGTAGTTGAAGGTGATGGAGTGATTTGCATGGGCGGCTGACTCGGACCAAGAAGTGCCTTTCCGGTGCTGCAACCAAAGCGCCAGATTCCTGATCGAATTTACGACTAACTTTAGGCGCAGAGGTTGGTTACTCAATCACAGTCAACCAACGGCACTGTGGCTGATCCGAATCGAACATCACCGTTGATCACATTTCAACCTGCGACTCGAATCCGGGAGTGACCACCGTGCATTCACGAGTTGACGGTAAGGATCAGTTCCAGAGGAGGGGATCGTCCTTGTTTTTGACCAAGACGCAGAGGTGAAGGAGGTGGGTAATGCCGGGTCGGGTCCAGAACTGAC
>JBDKKE010000557.1:0-6497 GCA_039796255.1 Verrucomicrobiota bacterium
GTCGATTTGCAGACCATTCCCCCGGAGGCGGCGGTGACCCTGATTGACGCGGTGAAGTCCTCCTCCGCGCAGATGCGACCGCTCAAGACGGTGGCCCGCGAGACGCTGGACGTCTTTGAACGACTCAATGCCCGGCCTCCGGGAATGCTGGCGACCCTGGGACTGCTCGCCGTTTATGGGACAACGCTGGCGGTCGCGTTCTTTGGATTCGGCGCCGCCTCACTCGCCCGCTCGGGCGGACTCCTGCTGGATTCCGACGAAGATTCCCCGTTGGTCCAGCCGTCGTGGTCCGTGTCGTGTGGTGAGACGATGACCGGACCGGACCAGGGAATCTGGTTGGAGGATACCAATCGTCTGATGGTGCTGGGAACTGCCCCCGACGCCGCGATCGCCCGGTCGGGGTGGACGGAGTGGATGGGGACCGGTCCCGTGTCGGCGGCGCGGATCGGGCCGCTGTTGATCGCCGCGTATCCCGCAGCGGATGCGGAGCGCGTCCGGTTGGCGTCCACCCGGCTGTCCGACTTGGGAATCAAGGTGACGCAGGCGGCCCCAGGTTCCGTCCTGGCAACGCTGACCTGCCTTCCGCCCGACGGAGTGGCGGGCACCCTTCTGATTCAGGCACTCGAAGAGTATTTCATGCTGCCGGTCTCCCTCAATGGCCTGCCGCCGTGGTCCACCCCTGCCGGGATCACCGCCGAGCAGCAGCGGGCCCGGCACACATGGTGGGAACTGTCGCGTCTGGAACGGGAGGTGGAGAGGAGCCCCGCGATGCGGGAGCAGCGGACGACCCTCCTCCGAGCCTTTCGAACCGGCGATACCAACCAGTTGAATGCGGCGCTGGCGGATCAGTTGGCCTTGCGGAACGGGTTGTTGCTGGCACGCGAGGCCGATTTCGGTGTGGAGACCAATACCGCCTTGGATCCGGAGGTGTTTGCCTGGAAACGCGAACAACGCGAAGGGAGCCCGGATGTTGAACTTTCTCCATCGCTTCTGGCCCGTCTGGGCATTGCTTCGGAGGATGAGGCGAATGCCAGTCCCCAGATCCGCGCCGCTGCCGCCTCGGGATCGATGCGGGTCATCGATGGCCGGGTGGAGTTGCAGTCGCTCGGGTTTCGCGATCCTGGCACGGGGTTGGTCGCGCTGGTGAATTGGTTGTGTGGGCAGGGAGCGAGCGATCTCCGGGTGGACGTTTCCACGAACGAATAGCGTCCGTGTCGATGGCCGACGTGAGCTTTGCCGCTGCTTCCCGGCGGCGGAACGCGAATAGAGACCTTCCGCCTTTTGGAAGTCCGCGATTTCGTGGACGCTGTTTACGATGCAACGCTCAGGCTGGCTCGCGGCGGGAATCTTGCTTTGGCTGGGAAGCGGCGGGTTCTGGATGCTGGCATCCGAACCGGTCCGTCCCCTGCTGGTGGGACCCTCGCCTGCCTCAACGGGCCTTGCGGCCTCCGTCCCGACCGCTTCAGCGCTCACCGTGCAGGTGGTCGTCCTAAATCCGGGCGACGCCCCCCTGAACTACCGGTTTCCCGCCGAGTTCGCGGGTCGGGCCATGGTCGGCGGGCGGACACAGGAAGTGACGCTGCGGCGCACCGCGGAGGCCGATGGCAATGGGGCCATCGCACCCGGCGCCTTCGCGCGGCAGGAGTACCGGTTTGCGCTCCCGGAGGATTTCAATGCGGGGAGCGTCACCATCACCTTGACGGAGAATCCCGACCAACAAGTGACCGTGCAGGTGGGGGATGGATGGAGGACGAAGGCTGGCCGCTCGGAGTCGGTGGCGCAGGCGGCGACGCTGGCTAAATCGTCGGGCGGAACGCCGTTGAAGTCTGAGTCCGTCGCGCTGGAGTTCTTTCGCGAGCACTTCTTTCCGCACGAGCCGATGTACGTGGTGATGGGCTGGGAGTCGCCCAACGTAAAGTTTCAGATCAGCTTCAAATACCGCCTGCTCAACGGGGAGGTGGACGATCCGGGCTGGCTGGTGCGCCAGGCTCCCGCCCTGACCAATCTTTACGTCGCCTATACCCAGACCTCGCTGTGGGACACCAGCGCGCCGTCCTCCCCCTTCTACGACACCAGTTACAAGCCGGAGTTCTTCTACCAATGGCAACGAGTGGACCGCCATCGGTGGGCGGACTGGTTCACCATGGATCTGCAGGGCGGACTGCAGCATGCGTCGAACGGCCAGGAGGGTTCGGATTCGCGGTCACTCAATGTGGTGTATTTCATGCCGACGTTTTATCTGGGTGATACCGACCGGTTTCACGTCCGTCTGGCGCCGCGCGTTTACGCCTACATCGGCGATCTGGAGGACAATCCGGACATCGCCGATTACTACGGTCATGTGCAGTTGCGCGGAATGATGGGCTGGGCGGACAGCGTCCAGTTGGCGGTCATCGGGACCATTGGTGACGGATTCCACCATGGCAGCGCGCAATTGGATCTGACCTATCCGCTGTACCGCTTCGGCGGTCGCAATCTGAGTGTCTATCTGGATCTGCAGTACTTCACCGGCTACGGCGAAAGCCTCCTGAACTACAACGAGCGCTCCAGTATCTTCCGGGCGGGATTCTCGCTGTGGCGGTAGGGACGGACTTTTGAGGAGGCGGGCCTGCAGGTCTGTGAGCCAGCGAGCGGGCGGGTGCGCAGGGGAGTTTGCCGGGCATCTTCAAGGTCGCACTCGCCGGTTCTCTGAGGTCATCCTGCATGGGTTCTGGACATGAAACGCGAAACACGGCGGCAGTACCCGGAGCGGACTTCGCGCCGGACCTTTCTGAAATCGGCGACTCTGGGAGCGGCCGCGTTGGGCGGACTTCCCCAGGCCACGGCTGCCGCGCGCGACGGCGCGAACCGGCCCGCCGTGCTGGCGCGGCGCGTGGAGGGAGTTCACGGGTATGCCGACGCCCATAGCGTGGCGGCGGGTGGACGGATTGGTTTTCCCATCAGTGCCGACGTTCCGTTTCGATTGCAGGTGGTTCGATTGGGCCTTCAGGTCGACGACCCGGCTGGGGATGTCATCGTCCATGACGCTGGAGAGTTTCCCTCCCGGCTGCAGCCGATTCATCCGGGCAGCCACGTCCATGTGACGTCCGGAATTCGTGGCTCCTGCACGGCACTCACTCTGGAATGCTGGGTGCGACCGTGGACGTTGGATGGGCTGCAGGGTCTGGTGACCCAGGAAGACAAGACCAGCGACGCCGGCTTTGCGTTGGGCCTGGGTGCGGGTGGGTACGTGGGACTTTTCCTGGGGAATGGGGTGGGACCAGACGAAGTGGAGGTGCATCGCACGGCGCCCGGCGTGATTGCCAAGGGACGGTGGCACCATCTGGTCGGACGCTGGGATGGCGTCACCAAGGATCTCTGGGTCAATGGACGAAAATTGAACCAATGGGCGTTTCCGGGGCCGCTGGTGCTGGGGCGGCATCCGATTCGACTGGGAGCCATGGGCGAGAACGGCGCGGCGCTCCGGTTCTTGGACGGGGATCTGGCGCAGGTCGCGATTTATGGGCGCGCCCTGTCCGATGCGGAGATCGAGGGCCGGTTTGCGGAGAAGGGTTTGCGGCGTGCGGCGGGGCGTGCGGTGCTGGGGAACTGGGACTTCGCGGAGGAGAACGGCGAACGCGTCGCGGATCGCTCGGGACGCCGTCGTCATGGGCGCATCCTCAATCACGGAACCTGGATGATTGGTGGACCGTCCTTTGACGGCGAAGTGCCCCGGTTTGGGAACTACCATCCGGCGCAGGATCCACAGCGCGGGCACGGACTGCGCCTGGCCGCGGATGACCTCTATGACTGTGGCTGGGAGGCCGTGGCTTCCTGGCGGGTGCCACGGGAGGCGGTCTCGGGCCTTTACTCCGCGCGGCTGCGATTCGTTTCCGGGGGCCGAGACC
This sequence comes from Verrucomicrobiota bacterium, assembly GCA_039796255.1. Taxonomy (GTDB): domain Bacteria; phylum Verrucomicrobiota; class Verrucomicrobiia; order Limisphaerales; family UBA9464; genus UBA9464. The sequence continues at coordinate 3,888 of JBDKKE010000557.1, forward strand.
GGCTCTACGACATCCCCTTTCTGGTGCGCCGGCCCGCGCGGCGGCGTCCGGCGCCGATCCTGGTGATGTGTTCCACCAACACCTGGCGCGCCTACAACGGGGCGCCCTTTGGCGTCTGGCCGGATTCCCTGCATGCGGTGATTGGCACGGATGGTTTGCCCAACTCCGCCGGCAATCCCCCGGCCTATTGCCTCTACCGGCGGCACGCGGCCGGGCAGGGGACCTATCAAATGGGACTGCGCATGCCGTGGCCCGTGGCGGGACCCTATGTGCTGTACGGTGGTCCCACCCGTTACAGCCATCTGATGCGCGGGGAGCGGTTCCTGCACACCTGGTTGGCAGAATCCGGATACCCCTTCGACGTGGCGGCGGATGATGACCTGCATCGCCATCCGGAACTCCTGCGGGAGTACCCAGTGGTCATGCTCAACGGACACAGCGAATACTGGTCCCTCCCCATGCTGCAGGGCCTGGATTCCTTTCTTCGCGGTGGAGGGAACCTGGTGGTGCTGTCAGGAAATTCGCTGTTCTGGCGCGTCAGTTTTGATCCGACGGGAACGGTGATGGAATGCCGCAAGGTGGACGCCCCCGGGGATCAGATGCTGCCCCGGGAACGTGGGGAATGCTGGCACGGTCAGGACGGTCTCCGCGGCGGCCTGCTGCGCGACTGCGGGCACCCGGGTTGGCGCTATACCGGACTGGAGACCCTGGGTTGGAACAATCAGTCGAACCCCAAGAACTTCGGGCCGTACGTCGCCACCGGCACCGATCATTTTCTTTTTCACCATCCGGAGGAAACCGGACTGCAGCCGGGCGAACGCTTTGGCCAGGGCCCCGGGGGTGGCGTGCCTCTGGCCAACGGCCATGAGTTCGATCTGCGGCTCTCGACGCTGGCCGCGATGCAGGAGCAGCCTTCCCCACCGGGAGCGGTGGTGCCGGCAGATCCTCCGGGGATCGTGGCCCTGGCCAATGGAATCATCCCCTGGAGTGAGGGCGGATCCGCTTTCGACTACTTCTTCCGTCCCATCCGGCCCAAAACCGATCAGGGCGGGGAGATGATCTACTGGGAGCGTCCGGAGGGCGGCCGCGTCTTCAACGCCGGCAGCATTGGGTCCGGATGGGCCCTTTCCGCCGATCCCAAGTTCCAGACTCTGATGCGCAATGTGCTGGCGACGTTCGGGGCGAAGAAGGGGATGTCTAGCCCCTAGCCCCTAGCCTTGGTCGGCCTACTTCACGGCGCCGGGGGCGAGTTCGAACACGACGGAGGTGCCCTTGCCGGCGGCGATCTCGATCTCCTGTTTGGCGGTGCCGGCCTTTGGGTGAATGACTTCGAGCTCGTATTTGCCCGGGGGCAGGCCGTCCGGCAACTCGAACTCTCCCTGGTCGTTGGTGATCGCGAAGAAGGGATTCTCGAGCACGTGGACGAAGGCAATCATCCACGGATGGACATTGCACACGAAACGAATCGCGAGTTCGGGTACGTCGAAGACTTTGTCATTCACCTGTCCCTGGCTCGCCTGACTGATATTGAAGGGTTTGTTCCCCGATACCTTCGGCGTGGCATTGATGTTGTGCATGAACGGATCGGAGTTCTGGAACTTGATCGTCTTGCCCACCAGCATCGCCGAGATGTAGGGCTCGTACATGCAGCCTGCCTGGTCCACCAGCACGGAATCGGCGGCTTTTCCGGCGCCGGCCGGCGCCTTGACGATGCGCGCCAGCGTGTAACGGAGTCCACCCTCGGCGCCCACCACGTAGTTCCGGGTTATGGCATTTCCGTGGGCGACCTTGCCGCAGTTGGCGTCGGTCTTGACGGCGCCAATCGGCTTATCCGCGGGAGGAGTCCCCTTGAGGATGACTCGGCCGCGCACTTTGCCGTCCGCAGTGGCGGTCACCGCCGGAGCACTGAGGCTGGCCGCTGCGGCTGCCGGGGCTGCCGGGGCTGCTTCTGCCGCCGGGGCGGCCGCTGGGGCGGGCGCGGGCGTCGGAGCAGAAGGCGCCGGCGTGGCATGGCCCGAGGAATGTCCGGCGGGCGCGGCGGCCGCCACTTCCTGGACGTTGAGCATCACCACTTGGTTGGTAATGACCGGACGGGGCCGGGCCCCCGGCTCGATGGCATAGCTCTTGGAGGCCCCGGCGGGGATGAAGTACAGCGTCGCTCCCGCCGCCACTACCAGCAGCAGGGCGATCAGAATCAGGAGGGGATCGGCGAGGGGGGACTTTTTTTCAGCTTCGGACGACATGCCGCAGCAAGAATCCGGGTCTGGTGACGGCGTGCAAGTCTCGACTCCGGGTGAGTTCCGGGTGGAAGGGCGGAATTCGGCGCCTACCCGGGCTGCGAGGGGCCGGAAAGGGGCAGCCGTCGAGCCTGGCGATGGTGCCCATGGGCGGTTGAGTCCACCGCTCCAACCTTTCAGACGTGTAATGTTCCGGTAAGCGCAGATTCATTCGGGTGGCGTCTCTTGTCCCGTAAGCAACGGGCTGCCTCTGGCGGCTCACACCACAAACCAAGAGATACCATGACTTCCGCACACAATCCCTATCGCAAGTTCATCCCCCTGATCCTGGCGGGCGGTCTCGCCGGAGTGGCCACCGCCGTTTGGGCCGGAC
>JBDKKE010000558.1:0-5164 GCA_039796255.1 Verrucomicrobiota bacterium
GGGAGGAAGGAAGAATGCAGAATGACTGACTGACCACCGACCACTGACCACTGACCACCGATCACCGATTACCGATTACTGATCACCGATCACTGCACAATTCCTGCGTCGCCAAGGGCCGGGATTCCACGCAGGGTAAGCGCATGCGTTACCGACGCTTTGGACGGACGAATCTCAGCATGCCGGTCTTCTCTTGTGGGGGGATGCGTTACCAGCAGTCGTGGTCGGATGTGCCGTGGGACCAGGTGGACGCCGCGGGGCAGGCCAATCTGGAGGCGACCATTCGGAGGTCGGTGGAATTGGGAATCAACCACATCGAGACTGCTCGTGGATATGGTTCCTCCGAGATGCAGCTCGGTCCGGTGCTGAAGCAGTTTCCCCGCGAGCGGCTCATCGTGCAGACCAAGGTGATGCCGAAGCCGACAGCGGCGGAGTTCCTGGCAACCTTTGAGCAGTCCATGCAGTACCTGGGACTGGACTCCGTGGACCTGCTGTCCGTCCATGGAATCAACCACCGCGGGCATCTGCAGGAGACGCTGGGGAAGGGGGGGTGTCTGGAGGTCTGTCGGAAGCTGCAGCGGGAGGGACGCGTGCGGTTTGTGGGATTCAGCACCCACGCCACGCCGGACATCATTTCCGAGGCGATCCGGAGCGACGAGTTCGACTACGTCAACCTGCACTGGTATTTCGTCAACGATCTCAACCGGCCGTGTGTTGCCGAGGCGGCGCAGCGGGACATGGGGATGTTCATCATCAGTCCGAATGACAAGGGCGGGAAACTGTACCTGGAACTGCCCAAGCTGCGGGCGCTCACGGCGCCGCTGACCCCGATGCAGTTCAACGATCTCTACTGTCTGGCGCGTCCCGAGGTGCACACGCTGTCCGTGGGGGCGGCACGCCCCTCCGACTTCGACGAACACGTCGCTGCCCTGGAGCATTACGATCGCGCCGCAGGAGTGGTGGAGCCCATCGAACGACGATTGCGCGAGGAACTGGAGCGGGTCCACGGGGCCGACTGGTGTCGCCGCTGGTGGAGTGGGTTGCCGGAGTTCGTGGATGTGCCGGGCGGAGTCAACCTCATGGAGATCCTGCGCATTTACACCTATGCCCGGGCCTTCGACCTCACCGACTGGGCGAAATTCCGCTACAACATGCTCGGCAATGCCGACCACTGGTTCCCCGGGGAGCATGTCGCCCGGCTCGACTGGTCCCGCCTGTCGGAGTCCCTTCAGAAAAGTCCCTTTGCCGACCGCATTCCGGCCCTGCTTCGGGAAACCCACGAGCTGTTCCACGACGCTCCCGTGAAGCGGTTGAGCCAGTCCTGAGCGGGATTTTCCCGGCCGGTTGCAATCGGAGCGGACGCCCCTAATCTGACGCATGGCTCAGCCACGGAAGAAGGCGGGTGACGGTGCGAGAGGGTCCTCATCATCGCCGGATTCTGATCCCGCGCAGATTCCCCTGGAATCAATGCTGGAGTCCGAGGACCTGGAGCGGTTGTCGGCCCTGCAAATCCTGGACGTCATTGGGAGTCGTCCGACCCTGGATCCGGTGTCCGGGGCGGATCTCCGCTATCTGCGCGGTCGGGTGGCGTCGATGGAGGAGGTCAATGATCAGGCCCGCGAGGCTCTGGAGAAGTATGAGCAGATCGTGGACAAGCTCCGTGCGCCGGCCTTTCGCATGGGGACGGTGTTGTCCCGAGTCGAGGCGGAACTGGTCCACGTCTGCGTAGGCGGAACGGACTATGTCTGCCGGGTGGATCCGGCGATTCCGGTGAGCGGGCTCGAGATAGGGCAACGGGTGCTGTGCAATGAGGCGTTTGCGGTGGTGAAGGTGCTGGGTTACGACCGCAGCGGACCCGTGGTGCGGATCGACGAAGCCCTGGCCGATGGGCGTATCCGCATCGGCGGCGACCTGGGGCAGGGACAGGGAGGGACGGTGGTCATCCGCTCCTCGCTCCTGCAGAAGGAGAAGCTCAAGCCGGGAATGGAATTGCGGTTGGATCCGACCCAGCGGGTGGCGCTGGAGGTCCTGGGCATCGGACGACGTACGGAACGCGCGCTGGAGACGGTCAGTGAGACCCCGTGGAGTTCGATCGGGGGCCAGGATGAGGCGGTGCAGGCGATTCGGGATGCCATTGAGCTTCCCTTTCTTCATCGGGATTTGTTCCGCCGATTCGATCATGCGGTGCCCAAGGGATTCCTTCTCCATGGCCCTCCCGGCTGCGGCAAGACGCTCCTGGGCAAGGCGACTGCCTGGAACCTGCGCGACCAGTTGCGGACGCAGACGGGGGAGGATCATCCGGAGTTCTTCCTGCATGTGAAGGGGCCGGAGATTCTCAACATGTGGGTGGGCGAAAGTGAGCGGCAGGTGCGGGACCTTTTCGCCCAATGCCGGGAGCGGGCACGGGATGGACAACTGGCCTTCCTGTTCATCGACGAGGCGGAGAGCATTCTCGGTACCCGGCGCGGCAACCGGTCCTTCAGCATGGGATCCACGCTGGTGCCGATGTTTTGCACGGAGATGGACGGCTTGGAGACTCTCTCCAACGTGGTGGTGATCCTGGCCTCCAATCGTCCGGACCTCATCGATCCGGCGATTCTGCGTCCGGGCCGGATTGACCGAAAAATCCGGGTGCGCCGTCCGGATGCTGCAGGCGCCCGACGGATCTACGAGATCTACCTGCGGGAGGGATTGCCGCTGGCGGAGTCCCGGGATGAATTGGCCCGCGTGGTTGCGGATGCCCACTATGCCCGCACGCCAGCCAACGAGTTTCTGGAGGTGATCTTCCGCAGCGGACGCCGCGAGGTGTTGTCCCGTGGGGACCTGTCCAGCGGGGCCATCATTGCGGCGATTGTGGAACGGGCGAAGAGCTTCGCCATCCGCCGGGCCATCTCCGGGAAGGACGAAGGACGCCTGACCCGCGAGGATCTGCTCACCGCCCTGGACCGGGAGTATTCGGAGAATGACTTGTTCCCGTCGGGGGATCTCACGGAAGACTGGCTGAAGCTGACCGACTTCGATCCCGAGAATGTCGCGCGCCTGGGTCCGGTCCGACCGGCGAAGAAGTCCGAGTCCCGAATGGTTTGAGTTGGGCGCGTGGACGTCGCGCCAAAGGTCAAGCTAAGGCGTCGCCAGCGGGAGAATCACCAGGGCTGCTTCCTGGTCGTTGCGAACCAGAAGGCGATTTCCCTGCAGGGCGATGGGATTCCAGGTCTTGGAGCTGAGTACGGACAGGCGGCCCAATTCGTTGGGGGCGTCCGGGGTTGGCTTCAGCAGGATCAGTTCCCCGGGCTCGCTCATCAGCACCAGGAGATCTCCGACCAGCAATGCCTGGCCGTGCCCATAGCGGCCCTCCTTCCAGCGCTGGGAGCCATCCTTCACGTCCAGGCAGGCCAGCATGCCGTCGTCGAGTCCGTACACGAATCCATCCCGGAAGACCGGATTGGAAAACTTGGCCTTCAACTTCTTCGACTTCCAGACGCTCACCGGCGCGTTGGTGCCCGGGGCGACCGTGAACCGTTCGGCGCCGACGTTGTAACCGGCAGAGACCAGGACGTCCGCGGGCCCGGTCACCACGGGATTCGCCACCAGCGGCATGCCGGCACCAAAGGGAACCTCCCAAAGTATGGAGCCGGTGCGTGGATCATGGGACGCCAGGGAGCGATGATTCACGATCAGGATCTGCCGTGTTCCCGCGAGCGTGGCGGGGAAGGGAGAGGCGTAGCCGACTCCGGAGCTGCCGCCCGTCCAGGCCGGCTCGCCGGTCTCGGCCCGGAAGGCGAGCAACGACCGTCCGTCGCCGCCTCCTGCACTCACGATGACCAGTCCGTCCTGCACCAGCGGGGATCCGCTGAATCCCCATTCAGGCACCTTGCAGGACCCCTCGTTGGTGAGGGAGCGAGTCCAGAGGAGACGGCCGGTGGCTAGGTCCAGCGCATTGAGGCGTCCCAGGGCACCGAGGGAAAAGACGCGGGTTCCTTCGATGGTGGGGGTGGCGCGGGGGCCTTCGCCGGCGATGGTGTTGGCGTAGCGCTCAGGATCCGAATGGGACCAGAGAAGCTTGCCGCTCTCCCGGTCGTAGCAGGTGACCCGTTCCTCGGGGCCGCTCTGTTCCTGGGTCAGGGCTCGGTCGCCGACCATGACAAACCCGGACCAGGCAGGTCCGATGGGTTGCCGCCATGCCACCTGCGGAGGACGGGACGTCCAGTCCGAGGCGAGGGCTGGTCCCGTGAGCACGCCGTTGCGCGTCGGTCCGAGAAACTGGGGAAACCCCGTCCCCAGGTTCGCGTTGGTGTCCGGTTTTGCGGGAGACACCGTCGGCACCGGGACGCTCACCGGTGCCGAGGCCCGAACCCAGCGGGGTTCCAGAATGGGCACCAGATCACCGCTCACCCCACGAATGCGGAACGCCGCGGCCGACAGCCCCAGCAGCAGCAGCGCGATTCCAAGCCCCAGAAATCGCTGCTTCCATCGGGCGCGGGAGAGCAGCATCCACCAAAGCAGGATCGCCACGAGCACCCCGCCGAGCAATCCGCCGGTGGCCAGATTGCGGGCCTGGAACGGGGTGTCCCGGTCCACGATATTGATTTTGATCCATCCGCCCAGAGCCACCAGGGCGATGATCCCCATCGGCCACCAGCGGAGGCGTCGGGGGGGCGGGATGGGAGGCGACGGTGCGTCGTTCACGAAACTAGGAGGGTTCGAACGTCACTGCCCGTGGCGATCCCCGGGGTGTTCAGAAGCGCACCTCTCCCAAGTAGCGCAGGCTTTGCGGAATCTGCTCGGCCGCGGTCGCCGCCTCGTCCTCGATGAAGTAGTACTTCACCCCGGCCCTTTTCGCGGCCTTGAGGATGGCCGGCCAGTTGAGCTGTCCGGTGCCCAGAACGACATCGTTGTTCGGGTCGGTGGATCCGCTCATGGAGCCGGTGGCCACGCCCTTCTTCAGATCCTTGAGGTGCATCAACTGCCAGCGTGACGGATATTTCTGCAGCCAGGCAGCGGGGTCCTGTCCGGGAAAGAACACCCAGGTGGTGTCCATTTCAAAGGCGACCAGCCGCGGGTCGGTCTCCTTCATGAGCAAATCCATGAGGGTGCCGTTCTCGTAGGGTTCGAACTCGTATCCGTGGCAGTGGTAGAAGAACTGGATTCCGTGGGCCGCCAAAAT
>JBDKKE010000559.1:0-6159 GCA_039796255.1 Verrucomicrobiota bacterium
AACGCTGCACCGCCCCGTCGGGACAACTCACCGCCAGATACACCGCCAGTTGTGCGCGAAGTATCCGGTCGTAGGGTGCCACCTGCTCCAGGGCTTCCAGGATGTTTCGCCGGGTGGAGGCAGACATTCCGCCGCCACAGATCAGCAGATTCACCTCGTCCAGAAGAGCTTCGGCATCTTCGGCCAACCGCATCAGCTCGGTGTAGTCCGGGATGAAGGAATACCGCGAGGTGGTGAAGCCCTTCTCGGTAATCTCCCACAGCTTGTTGGGGAAGGCGATGCTCGTGTAGCTGTCGGTGATCTGGAACACCGGGCCCACCAGATTGCGCTCAGCCATGATGCCGGGAGGCTGGTAATTGGGACGGAAGAAGTTAAAGACCGTCGGAGCCAGCATGGGTTCCTGCAGGCCCGCGGCATTGAATTCGTGGAAACTCCACCAGAGAAGGTTCGGATGCCGCGCGAGATTTCCGACACGGGCCAGGTTCATTGCCCGATACACCGGTTCCTTGAGCCGGCCATACTCTTCGCTGGTCGCCGACCACTGGGGATCCCGGGCTTCAGGATCGAGGAGGATGGCCTTGACCACCGCCCCCAGATTGCCACGAACCCCGTGTCCATCATTGGCAAAGACGGCGGAGATTCGTGAGACGTAATTGGAGGACGGGTTGCTGGTCACCAGGAACTGGATCAACTGCTTGCCGATGAACGGTCCGGTGTTGGGGTGATCCACAAGGCTCCTCAGGGCGTCATCCACATCTTTAAGACCATTTTGAACGCTGGGAGAACGGGCAGGAATCTTGAACCCACGAAGGAGCGTCTTCTCTCCGAAGTCATGCTTGTCGATCCAAAGTTCCATGGGAACCAGGGCGTCGTTGTCGTTGTTGCCCTGGAAGCCACCCACCCCCCAGGTTTGTCCGCCAAACCAGAAGCCGGTGAAGACACGGGCAAACTCCGTAATCTCCCGATTGCCGTAGGTCAGGATGGGGTTGCCCAGGGTGTCCAGAACCTGACTGCCGTCCTGATTCAGCTCCCAGAGACCAATACTGAACAATTGTTGCACCTCCCGTGCGTAGTTTTCGTCGGGATACTGACTGATCTCGGGTACCGCCTTCTGATTCCCGATGGCGCTCAGGTACATGCCCATCGCTGGATTCAGCGTAACCTCCCTGAGAATGTCGAAGTAGTTGCTGAAGGCGTTGCGGACTAAAATGTCGTAGTAGATGGCGTTTGCCTGTGGGCTCTCCTGGATATCAACGGCGCGCCGGGAGATGACCAGAATCTGGCTCAGGGCGAAGGCCATCCGTTGGCGCAGCTGATCAGGACCCTGGACGGCTGCGCGTGCGAAGCTCGTGGTGATGTTGTTGGCGTTCATCACGTTGATGTCCGTATTGGACATGTAATTGGTCATGACCCGCGGACCGAAAAAGTCGTCCACAATCTCCTTGATATAGGGCAGGTGCAGGGTCGCGGGCTGATTGGCGATCTGGTCGTCAATCCATGCGGCAAAGCCCATCTCCTGAACCCGGTCCAGGTCGGCCGGTGTAGGACCGAAGGTGGCCTGTTGGAGGAAACGCGCTGCCTGCAGCCGGGACATCTGGTGGGCTCCGAGGGGAGACCCGGTGCGGACCTGATCCACGAAGCTGGCATAGTCACCCGCAATGCTGCCGGTGACGGTTCCATCCGCCGCCACAATACGCACCGGACTGCGGCTGCTGTTATTCCGATGGGGATCGGTCCCGAGAATATTCTCCGCCCAGTCGGTCACGCCGTCGCCGTCGGAGTCGCGGTCCATGGTGTCCACTCGGTACATTTCGGTCGGCGCGAGTTCCAGACGATTGGACAGCACCAGCCACGAGGTTCCACCATCGGACCACGGCTGCCCGGCGAAGGCGACCCACGGATCCTGCCCTGTCTTCCACAGGAGCGTCTGTTTCTTGAAGTCCTGATGGGGCCAGGAGAGTTCGATATTGGAATTCACCACCGCCAGGGACAGGGCGATCTTGGAATTGCTGTCGAAGGGATTGGTTCCCCAAAGCGCCTCCTGGGAGTTGGATTGACCGTCCCCGTCAGGGTCCCCGTTGGGAGTCAGTCCGAATCCATGAAAGTGAATCTGCCAGGCATCGGGCAAGCCATCCCCATTGAGATCCTCGCCAGCCAAGGCGGGGAACTGGGTGTATTGCGGCACACTGGTGGCCTCCGCCGGGTTGGATCCGTTGGCGCGCTCCACGCCGTCAGGAATTCCATCCCCATCACTGTCGGGCCGGATGGGGTCCGTCTGCGCATAGTACTCATCGCGACTGTTCACTCCATCGTCGTCCAAGTCCTTCACTGCATCCGCTGCGGACTGGTAGTTCATCCCGTGGGCGTTTTCCCAAACGTCGGGAATGCCGTCGTTATCGGTATCCCGGGTCGATGCAAACTGCGGCCGACTCTCGAGGGGAGTCGGGCTGATGAACAACTGCGCTCCTGCATGCACCTCCATGGTTGCGTGGCCAACCACTCCTGCGGCATTCCGCCACAAGGCGGTGCCGGCATCCACCGTGGGTGCTGCCGTGCAGTTGAGGAATGTTCGGGTCACCACCAGAGTGTTCCGAGTCTGATTGTACAGCTCAAAGGTCAAGTTCCACGAATTGGCCGTACCGCGAGTGGCCACCATCCGGAGTTGCAGTCGATCGGAAACATCTGCGGGGCCAAATCCGCTGAACCCAAGAGGCATGGTTAGATCCTGCACACGGCCACCGATCGGAGCGTCGGCAATTCCGATTCCCGGATTGCTCGGACCACTAAATCCACTGCCTTGGAAGGTAGAGAACGCGTAGCTGAGCAGTCCCTTGTAGTAACGCAGATCCATCACGATGGAGCGGGAATCCAATCCAACGGTGTTGCGGACCGTAAAACGGACCAGTTCGCTGTCATTGGACTGGTCTGGATACATCGCTCCGGCGCCGTGGTCCCAGACGATCTGGAGGTTCTCAAGGTTCCATTCCCACGAGGCGGGGGACGCCTTGTACTTCGGGGTCCAACCGGTGAATGAAGGGCTGCCCGATTCGTTGTAGGTCGGATCACTGAAGTAGTATCCCTCGGACCAATCGCTCACCCCGTCGCCATCGGAATCTGTTACATTGGGATTGGTGGGGAATAGGGCGCTCGCCTCCTCCTTATCCGACGACCCGTCATTGTCGCTGTCCCAACGCAGAGCATTCGCCGCCGATTCCTGGCCATCCGCCAGACCATCGTTGTCGGTATCCGCATTGCGGGGATCACTCTTCCGCTGGAATTCCTGAAGATTGGTGAGGCCATCACCATCGGAGTCGACGGCGGCGAGGGCCGTGGTCGCCGGTTGGAAGCCATATCGCAGCTCCCACCAGTCCGGAATCCCCGACAGGTCGCTGTCCAGACTGCGGTCGATAATCTGGATGGCGTGCAAGGCAACCGAGAGCCCGTTGAGGGTGCTGACCGATACGGTGAAATTGGGCGAGGTCAGGTTTTCGTAGCGCACGTAATTGCCGATGCGCGTCTCTTCGGCACCGGGGACAATCTCAATCCATTCCGCCTGGGGAGCGGTGGTTCGCGCCTGGAAGAATCGATCCGTCGCTGGGTCGTTGTTCAGCCGCACGGATCCCCGACGAGCGTCTGACGGTGCCCCGACGTACACATAAACATCGTAGGAGGCGAATGGTACATTGGTGACGGAGAGAACAACCGGAACCCCAGACTCGCCGCGGATATAGCCATTCATCAGCACCTGGTCTCCGGAGCCACTGTTGTGGGTGGCGAAGCTGCTCCTGGAGTTCCACTGGACCACCAGATTGGGGAGATTCGTGCCATCGCTACGAACGATCTGTCCCGGTAGGGGGCTGAAGACATCGGCGTTCCCACCGGTGGGCTTGGTACCGATGGTCATGGGCACTGTTTCGTTCCAAAGAGTTTGGGGCACGACACCGGCCAATCCATTGGTACCCAGGATTCCCAGCAGATCGTAGCTGGACACAAAATTGATCCCAATGCCTCCGCGGAACCGCGTGGGCTTCTGAGACGTGTTGTTAGGGTCGCTACCATACCGCCGCTCAAGCAGGTCTGAGAAGCCGTCGGCATCGCTGTCGGCGAGCAGTGGGGAGGTAACCGGCGTTCCGTGCACCTCATCACCGTCTGAGACGCCATCGCGATCCGTGTCCGCGACCAGCGGATTGCTTCCGGCAGTTCGTTCCTCTCCATCCGTCAGACCGTCTCCATCGGTGTCCGACTTGCGGGGGTTGGAGGAGTCGAAGCCGCCGTTATACTCCTCCAGGGCCGTGAGGCCGTCTTTATCAAGATCCAAAGCGGCATCCTCTGGATCGGAGTCGCTGAGGTGATTGTCGATCTCCCAATTCTGCGGAAGACCATCTCCATCCGAATCCAGATTTCCATGATTGTCAGCATCCAGACGGACGTAGTCGAAGAAGACGGTCTGGGTGGTGGAGGGAAAAGTCGGACCTGTCCTTACAAATTCAATGGTATTCGCGCCCAGAGTGGCCGCGATGTTGGTGGCAGGCATCTGAACGGTTACGCGGGTAGGTTGCGTCAGAACATTGGAGTAAAGGAGCGTTGATTGACCCAAGCCGCTCTTAAACTGGACCACTATGGTATGTGGAAATGCGCCGACAATGGTCACACCATTGGTAGTGGCGGTCATGGAACTAAACTCGAAGCTGAGGCGGAGGAGGCCGGTTTCGTTGATCTGGTCCCCGCTCAATCGGAAGTGCATTCGATTCGTCCTGTCCGCCTGGGTCAAAACGGCTTCCCAAGACGTGGTGGGTTCGTCGAAGGGAACGGTCAGATAATTGGTAAGTCCATTGAATCCGAACGGATAGATGCCGGCGAAGTAGTAGTCGTCATCCTGTGTGGGCGTGGGAGAGACATACTGGGGATCGGCCGGAAGGCGCGTCACTTTGCCCGGGCGAACATCATTCACCCCATTGGAGGTGGGCGTGCCGAACTCATCCACGGGCAGGTAGGGATTGGTCAGCGGGCTGTCGTCGTCGCCAATCAGCCAGACATTCCGGTCCACAGCCGCCTGAGCGATCACCGTAAACTGGGTGGTCGCACTGAGGGCGGGAGAACCGTCATCCGTGATTCGAACGGTCACCGTGTTGGTGGAGGGAATATTCGCTCCGCCTGGCGTCCAAAGCACCTGACCGGATGCCGTCACAATCAAATCATCAGGTCCGCCGACTTTGTCGTAGAACAGACCGTCCGCAGGCAGATCAGGATCCGAGCCGCCGAGCTGCAGTACCAGTGGCGACAGGGGATCGATACGGAAGGAAGAGACTGAGGCAATCACAGGCGGCCGGTTAACTTCGCGAACGAAGATCGAGAAATCGTTCGTGGTGCTCTGGGCCGGGATGCCATTGTCGGTGACCCTGACCCGGGCCACACTGGTGGTTCCTCCGTGCGCTTCGGTGGTGGCCCAGGACAACTGACCACCTGCAGTCAGGGTGGCTCCTGAGGGACCGGAGAGCAGGGTGTGGACCAGTTGTGCTGTTGGGGTGTCACTGTCGCGGGCGCTGAGGTCAGTGACCAGCGTGTTTCCCTCGTCAACTTGGATCGGATCCAGGTTCGGGAACGCGGGCGGAAGATTACCCCCCCCGTCGACCTCCATCATGGCGTAGTCGAAGTTGATCCACTGATAGTTCGTGGAGATGTTCACTCCGTTGCGGACAAATTCGATGGTGTTAGGTCCTGCGGACGCTGCGACTGAAGCGGTGGAGAACTGGAGCACCACGGTCGCCGCAGCCGTCAACTGGTTGGCGTAGACCTGGGTTGCTGCGCCGCTGGCGTTCTTGAATCGGACGACAATGTCATGCGTGCCAAAACCTCCGGCGACTGAGCCAGCGGTGTGGAACCTAAACGACAATCGAAACACTGAGTTGGGTGCGACCTGCGCGCTGGTCAAAACGAAGTGCACACGGTTGGTGCGGTCGGCAGGTACCAGAGCCCGCTCAAAAGCGCTCCATGGCTCATCATTGGGAACCAACAGATTCGCCGTAAGCGCGTTGAATCCGCTCGGATAAGTGCCTGTCGTGTACCAGTCGTCATCGGGGCCAGGGTTGGTGGCGGCATCGTACTGGGGATCACCCACCAGCCGGGTGACCCTTCCGGGAGGGAGATCGTTAAGGCTGT
>JBDKKE010000560.1:0-5998 GCA_039796255.1 Verrucomicrobiota bacterium
TACGCAGTTCAGAGGGTCTATGACAATAGCACTGCCACCTCCCGCGGGTCGAGGCAGGGCGGGCGTTTCTCTAAACGCACTCCGTTGGTGTTCCGGCCCTCCCCATTCGGGGGAGGCGTCAGAATGCTCCCAGGCGCGGTCCCACTGAGCGGCCCGCCTTGCCACCCCGAACCTGCCTCCATACGCTGCGACCATCATGGACGCGGCGCAAAGCCCCCCTTCCCCTTCCCCCTCCCGCTCGCGGACCCGTCAGGTCGCGGGCTGGCTTGCGGACGGACCGTGGTGCGGACCCGCCCGGCGCCTGATGGAACAGAATCTGGTTCGCTACGACCTGCCCCTGTCCAAGTTCGGCAAGGTGGCGGCGGGATCATGGCTCATTCTCCGGGACTATGCGGACGGACTGTTCCCGCCGCGTTTTGAGGACCAGCAGGCGGCTTACCGCGCCGAACGGGAGTTCTACTCCTCCATGACCAGTTACACCCGCGAGCAATCGATTGCGGGCCACGTCGTCAAGCCGTTCTGGACGCCCGACTGGTTTCACCACTACTCCCAATCCTTCACCCAACTCTGGCGGGCCCTGCACTCCCTGGGACTCGGTCCGGGGGCACGCCTTCTGGAACTGGGCTGCGGGGCCGGGTGGATGACGGAGTTTCTCGCCCTGGGAGGATACCCGATCCTGGGAACCACCATTGCCGCGGACGACATCCAGATCGGCGAGGGCCGCGTCCGCGCCCTGGTCGCCCGCGGACTTCCAGCCGACCGCCTCCAGTTTCGCGAGGCGCCCATGGAGTCGGTGGATTCAGCGGTGGCCGACCTGCCCAAGTTCGACGGGGTCTTCGTCTTCGAGGCCCTGCATCATGCCTATGACTGGCAGGCGGCCATCCACGCCGCCGCCCGCTGTTTAAAGCCGGGGGGCTGGCTCCTCCTGGCCAGCGAACCCAACCGGCTCCACACCTTCGTCAGCTACCGCATCGCCCGCCTCACCAACACCCACGAAATTGGCATGAGCGGATCCGCCCTGCGCCGGGAACTTCGGGCTGCCGGTTTGAACGAAATCCGCACGCTGGCCCCCCGTCTCGACCTCCGCATCACTCCGCACTGGATCGCCGGGAGAAAGCCAGTGACCGGTGATCAGTAATTAGTAATCAGTAATCAGTAATCAGTGATCGGTGATCAGTGACCAGTGACCAGTGACCTTTAGGAAACCGGCTCCGGAATCGGTTTCAGGGGAATGCCCTCGGCGCGGGCCATGACCGCGGTGGCCAGGCAATTGCCCACCAGGTTCACCGTGGTGCGAGCCATGTCCATCAACTCGTCCACGCCGATAATCAGCAGAACCCCCTCCAGCGGGAGTCCGAAGGTCACCAGCGTGCCGGCGAGAATGACCTGTGAGGCGCGTGGGATGCCGGCCATGCCCTTGCTGGTCAGCATGAGGGTCAACATCATGGTGAGCTGCTGTCCAATCGTCAGGTCCACCTTGGCCGCCTGGGCCACGAAAATGGACGCCACCGCCAGATAGAGCGTCGAACCGTCCAGGTTGAAGGAATAGCCCAGCGGCATCACGAAGGAGACGATTCGCTTGGGCACGCCCAGGGTGACCAGACGCTTCATCGCCTCAGGCATGGCGGCGTCTGAGGAGGTGGTGGTGAAGGCGAGCAGGATCGGTTCCTTGAGCAGGGCCAGAAACCGGCGCACCGGGACCCGTGCCCACAGGGCCATGGGCCACAGGACGAGCACGCAGAAAATGGCCAGAGCGACGTAGAGGGTAAGGATCAACGCCAGGAGCCCCTTAAGCGACTTCAGTCCACTGTGACCAATGGTCACCGCCATGGCGGCGCCGATCCCGAACGGGGCGAACTTCATCACCAGTCCGGTGAACTTGAACATCACCTCGGTCAGCGACTCGCAGAAGTGCAGCATGTGCTGGCGCGGAAGGCCCTGCACCTGCGCCAGGGCCACTCCGAACAGCAGCGCGAAGACCACCACCTGCAGCACGTCATTCTTGGCGGCCGCGTCGAAGAAGCTCTGGGGGGCGAGATGCTCGAGAATCCCGGAGAAGGTGACCGCCGTGGGGGACGCGACCGGTTGCTTGGGGTCGGGCGGTGGCAGCTCCACTCCGCTGCCGGGCTTGGCGTAGTTGACCGCCAGAAGTCCGATCGCCAGGGCCAGGGTGGTGACGATCTCAAAATAGATGATGGATTTCAGGGCCAGACGCCCGACCGCCTTGAGATCATCGGCATGGCTGGCGATTCCCACCACCAGGGTCCCAAAAATCAACGGCACCAGCAGGCACTTGATGAGCCGCAGAAACATGGTGGAGATCACCTTCAGGTTCTGCGACTCCACGGGCCACATCCAGCCGACAAAGACGCCGGCGAACATGGCGATGATGATCCAGTGGGTCAGGGAGACGCGGCGCAATCCTCGCAGGATCATTGGGAAAACCGTCGCCGGAATCCGGGGTCCATGCCCAGCCCTATTCGAAATGGAGGGTCATTTTCTGTCCGCCTCAATGGGACAGCTTGAGGGTAATCACCCCTCCGACGATCAACAGCACTCCCGCAAAGCGCCCCAAGCTTGCCGGATCCCCGTAAACCAGGATCCCCACCAGAAAGGTCCCGGCTGCCCCGATGCCCGTCCACACGGCATAGGCCGTCCCGAGCGGAATCTGCTTTTGGGCGAGCCACAGTAGAACGCCGCTCAGGGCCATACAGACCACAGCCACCACCACGCCGATCGCGGTCCGCCCCGGCGCCTGCGCCATTTTCAGTCCCACCGGCCAGCCGATTTCAAACAGTCCAGCCAGGATCAGATACCACCATTCCGGATTCATGCGTCCGCCCAATCGACAACGTCCCGGGAGCCGGCGCAATGCCAGAGCGGGTTCTTCAACAGCGCCGTCCCCGCAGAATGGCCTTCGCCAGAAACCGGCCCGGTGGCAAAATGAACGCATGCGATGCCACGGATGGACCTTGTGGACGGTGCTGCTGGTGATGCTCACCGGCCAGGCGACTGCGACCGCCCAGGACTGGAAGCCGATGTTCGACGGCCAAACGCTGTCCGGATGGACCTCCACCCGGTTCGGCGGTGGAGGGGAGATTGAGGTCGCCGACGGAGCGATCGTGCTCAACATGGGCATGCTCACCGGGGTGAACTACACCAACCCCACGCCCACTGTGGACTATGAGATCGAACTGGAGGCGCGGCGGACGGTGGGCAGCGACTTCTTCTGCGGACTCACCTTCCCGGTGCAGTCCGACTTCGCCACCCTTATCGTCGGCGGCTGGGGTGGAAGCGTCGTGGGCATTTCCTCCCTGGACGGTGAGGACGCCGCTCACAATGAAACCACCGCCTACCAACGCTTCGACGCCGGTCGCTGGTACCGCATCCGCCTGGCCGTCACCGCCACCAATCTCTCGGTGTGGATCGATGCGGAGCGCAAAATCAACACCGACATCCGCGGCAAAAAAATCTCCCTGCGGGCGGGAGACATCGAACTGTCCAAACCCCTGGGAATCGCCAGCTACAGCACCACGGCGGAACTTCGGGGAATCCGGATGCGGGCTCTCGGCGGCAATCCCGCGGGCACTAAACCCGGCGGAAAGACCAACGTGCTGGTGCTGCCGGAGGCAGCGGTGTCCAGACTGGATCATCTCGTCGCAGCGGCGACCAATTCCCCCGTCGCGGTGCGGCGGCTGGCCCAGTTGTGCGACACTTTCGGTCCCCGCTTCTCCGGCACGACCAATCTAGAGGCGGCCATTGACTGGATGCTGCGGGAGATGCGCACCGACGGACTGGACAACGTTCACGGGGAACCGGTCACCGTGCCCCGCTGGCAGCGCGGCAACGAATCCGCGGAACTGCTCGCACCCTTCACCGGACGCCTGCCCATGCTGGGACTGGGGGGCAGCGTCGGAACCCCACCCGGGGGCATCACCGCGCCCGTATTGGTGGTGACCAACTACGCGGAACTGGAACAGCGCGCCACCGAAGCCCGGGGACGCATCGTGGTCTTCAATGCGCCGTTCACCGAGTACGGGGACACTGTCCGTTTCCGTTCCACCGGCGCCATCGAGGCTGCCAAGGCCGGCGCGGTGGCCAGCCTCATTCGCAGTGTCACCCCCTTTTCCCTGCAGACGCCTCATACCGGAAGCATGCGCTACGATCCGGCCATCCCCTCCATTCCCCACGCCGCCTTGACTCCCGAGGACGCCGGTCGACTGGCTCGCTGGCAGGCCGCCGGCATCACGCCGGTCATCAAACTGGTGATGGAGGCGCAGACGCTGCCCTCCACGGAGTCCCGCAACGTCATCGCCGAGGTGCGCGGGCGCGAGCATCCGGAGCAGGTCGTGGTGGTCGGTGGCCACGTGGATTCTTGGGATGTCGGACAGGGCGCCCAGGATGACGGCGGCGGCTGCCTGGCCGCGTGGGAGGCGGTCCGGTTGATCAAGCAGCGGACCACCCCGCCGCGCCGAACCGTCCGGTTGGTGCTGTGGACCAACGAGGAGAACGGGCTCGCCGGCGGCAAGGCCTACCGCGATGCCCACCGGGAGGAACTGGCAAACCACGTGGCCGCCATTGAGGCGGACAGCGGCACCTTCGCGCCCTCCGGATTCGGCTTCACCGGGAGCGAATCGGCCTGGCCGTGGGTACGCGGAGTGTCGGCTTATCTTGGCCAAAACCTGGACGCCGGCGACATCAAGGCGGGGGGCGGCGATGCGGACCTCACGCCATTGCTGGAACACGGCGTGCCCTGTTTTGGTCTGCGCATGAAGCCCAACCACTACTTTTGGTTCCACCACACCGCCGCCGACACGGTGGACAAAGTCGCGCCCGCCGATCTTCAACGCTGCACCGCCGCCCTGGCCGTCCTGACCCTCGCCCTCGCCGACAGCGACGCCCCCCTCCCCCGCTGACGCAGCTGCCGACGTCCGTCGGCAAACGATGGGGTCCGTGGTCCGTCGGGAAAGGGCTTTGCCCAGGTTCCCTCTTCCTTCCACATCCGGTCTCCCACTCCCACTCCGTGAAAATCCGTGGAATCCGTGTCCACCCCTCCCTCATCCGGTTCATAATTCATTCGCGAAAGTTCCCGGAATTCGCGTCAATGCCCCTCCGTTTGCACCATGGAAATCTCCAAAGCCTACGAGCCGCAGTCCGTTGAAGCCCGCTGGTACGAATACTGGCTGGAACAGCAGTGCTTCACCGCCGACCCCGCCCGCGTCTCGGCGACGCGTCCCGCCTATTCCATCGTCATCCCGCCGCCCAACGTCACCGGCGTGCTCACCATGGGCCACGTCCTCAACAACACCATCCAGGACATCCTCGCCCGCAAGGCGCGCATGGACGGCAAGGAAGTCCTCTGGCTGCCCGGCACCGACCACGCCGGCATCGCCACCCAGAATGTCGTCGAAAAGACGCTGAAGAAGGCCGGGGAGATTAAGCATCGGGACGACCTCGGACGCGAGGCGCTGGTGGAGAAGATCTGGGAATGGAAGGAAAAGTACGGCGGCATCATCCTCAAGCAATTGCGCGCCCTCGGGGCTTCCTGTGACTGGACCCGCACCCGGTTCACCATGGACCCGGAGTATTCCCGCTGCGTGCAGCGGGTGTTCGTGGACCTCTATAAAAAGGGACTGATCTACCGCGGCAAGCGCATGGTCAATTGGTGCCCTGCCTCGCTCACCGCACTGTCGGACGAGGAAGTGGTGATGAAGGAGCAGAGGGGCTTCATGTATCATTTCCGTGTGGAGGTGGCGGAGCTTCCCGGAACCTTCCTCACCATCGCCACCACGCGCCCGGAAACCATCCCCGCCGACACCGCGGTTGCGGTGAATCCCAAGGATCCGCGTTATACCCATCTCGTCGGCAAACACGTCGTCAAGGCGCTGCCACTGGATGTTCCCAGGGAACAGCGGCTCATCCCCATCATCGCGGACGACCATGTCGCGTTCGACTTCGGCACGGGCGTCCTCAAAGTCACGCCGGCCCATGACAAGGC
>JBDKKE010000561.1:0-4663 GCA_039796255.1 Verrucomicrobiota bacterium
ACCCGAATCACCTTGTTGGTCGCATTGGACGCCGCCATTTGCAGGGCATCCTGGATGGAGTCACCCGGATGCACATGATAGCCGTCCGTGGACAGCGTGATCGCGGCAGCCAATCGCAGCACGGACAGACCAAGCCAGATCCAGAGCCGTGTCGCCCAGGACATCACTCCTGAGCGGAAGAAAGGTTCAAGTCTCCGTCCCGAAAGCGGCAGGACATTTCGGGTGAGTGCGGCCATGGCCAAGGTCCCAGGCGCCTCTTCAATCCTCGCTGAACAGATACTCGAGGTCGTCCTTGGTGAGGTTGCTGGCGAAGCCCTCCTCGCCGAGCACATCGGAGATCGTCTGGGACTTCTTCTGCTGCAGCTCCCAGATCTTCTCCTCCACGGTTCCCGGAGTGATGAGTCGGTAGGCATTGACCGTCCGCGTCTGTCCAATGCGGTGCGAGCGATCGATGGCCTGGGCCTCTACCGCCGGATTCCACCACGGATCGTACAGCACGACGTAACTTGCCGTGGTGAGGTTGAGTCCGGTACCCGCCGCCCGCAGGGACAGCAGGAACACACAGGATTCGTTCTCCGCCTGGAAGGCATTCACGACCTCCTGCCGGTCCTTGGTTTCGCCGGTGAGGATGTGGGTCCGGATTCCCCGCTCGCGGCAGGCCGCCTCCAGCAGCTTGAGCATCTCCACGAACTGCGAGAAGAGCAGGATCTTGTTCCCCGACTGCAGGATGGGTTCCAGCAGCTCGAACAGGGTGTCGGTCTTGCCACTGGCGCTGTCGTTGCCCACCAGTTTCGGATGACAGCAGATCTGCCGCAGCCGGGTCAGCGCGGCAAGCACGTGCATCTTGGACTTCGCCACGCCCTTCTCCTGCAGCGCCTTCATCACCTGGTCGCGGCTGCGACGCAACTCGGCGAGATACAGCTTCCGCTGCTCCTCACCCAACTCGCAGTCGCGCCGCTCCTCGATGCGGTCCGGCAGATCCTTGGCCACCTGCTTTTTCAGGCGGCGGAGCATGAGCGGACGCAGCCGCGCACTGAGCCGTCGGCGCGCCGTGCTGGTCTCCCATTCGGGGCCGTCCCCCTTGGGCTCGTACGTCTCGTGGAAATGCGTCTGACTGCCCAGGTAGGCGGGCTGGATGAAGTCCACAATGGACCACAGGTCGAGCAGCCGGTTTTCCAGCGGCGTGCCGGTGAGGGCCAGGCGCTGACCGGATCCGATCTCCTTCACCGCGATGGTCACCTGCGCGTTGGGATTTTTGATGAACTGCGCCTCGTCCAGCACCAGGGCCCGGAATTCAAACTTCTGCAGTTCCTCCAGGTCCCGGCGCAGGATGGCGTAATTGGTGACGACAATGTCGTGCTCCGGAATCTGACGGCGGAGATTGTGGCGGGCCTGTCCGGACTGCAGGACGAGCACCTTGAAATGCGGGGTAAACTTCTCCGCCTCGCGCCGCCAGTTGTGCAGCACCGAGGCCGGGCAGAGTACCAGGGTTGGCTTGCGGTCCTTCTTGTGCTGCTCGTGCAGCCAGGTAAGCCACACCAGCGTCTGCAGGGTCTTTCCCAGGCCCATGTCGTCGGCGAGAATTCCGCCCAGTTTCAGCCGGGACAGATTGGCCAGGAAGTTGAAGCCGTCGCGCTGATAGGGACGCAGGTCCGCGTTGATGGCGTCCGGCACCTTGGTGTCCGGCACCCCCTTGAAGTTGGCCAGCTTCTCCCGCAGTTGGGAGACCGCCTTGGCGGTGCCGAGTTCCTCGAGCGTGGCGTCGTCGAGCTGCGTCGCATGCAGGAGCGACGCTTTCTGCGCGTCGGCGCTGAGGCCCTCCAGTCCGAGGGTTGCCGCGGTTTCGTGGGCCTTGCGATTGGCCTCCACATCCACTTCCACCCAGCCGCCGTCCGGCAGCTTCACAAAGCGCGTGGTGGCGGCGGCGAGCCGCTGCAGATCGGCGTGGCTCAGGCGCATTCCTTCCGCCTCCCACTCGGCACTGACGCTCAACCAGTCAATGCCCGATCCCTTGAGCACCAGCTTCGGTTTCACCAGGCGGCGATTCAGGAACAGCCGCTGAAATCCGGGATTTCCCAGATACTCCGCCTCGCGCGGTTTATCCGGCCAGGCCGCCGCCAGGGCACTGAGGAACAGCTCATTGGCATCCCCCACCCACAACCCCGGCTCGGGAGTAAACCAGTCCAATTGCTGCAGCCAGTGGATGGCCGCCTGGATTCGCGGATCGTCAATGACCTCCGGACGGTCCGCCTGCCCGTCCTTGTGCGGCGTCACCCGCACCCATTCATGCCCATTCCACTGCCAGTCGGAGGCATCGAGATCGCTGACGGACAGCAGACGCAGCCGGACCACCTCGTCGGCCAATTCGAAGACGAACCGGGGACGGGCGGGATGCGTGATGCACAACTGGCTCCAGTCCGCCTCGGTCGTGGGGATGGCCATGTCCACGGTGTGCCCATTGCGACCGTTGGCGGCGGACCCGTTGGCCTTGGCGGGACGCTGCGTCTGGGACTTGCGAAGTTCCGTCAGCAGGCGGTGGGAAAGCTTCTTCACCGGCAGCACCGGGCGCTGCGCCCACGGCCCCAGCAGCGATGCGGGCGGCGCGTTGCGCAGGATGTAAAATTCGTTCTCCACCAGGACCAGCACCGGCTGTCCGACAAAGAAACGGCATTCCGAGAGCGCGCGGGTCTGTCCGTCCGGAAGCGCCAGCAAATGGGTGAAGCTGAGGTCACCCTCGATGGTTTCCAGGTGCGGCTTCAGTTCGGCAATCTGCCCGTGGAACTGCAGGCTGGTGGCCTGTCCGGCCAGTTCCAATCGCGTGCCGTGCGCCCAGGTGGCCAGCCAGGTCAGCAGATCCGCACCATCCAGAACCAGGGTCTCGCCCTCGCCGACCCGGTCCGACCAGTTGGCGTGCAGCCAGTCGATGACCGCCCAGTCGTCGGCGGGAAACAGTTCCGCCTCGTGGGCCGCCCGGGTGCGCAGTTCGCAGAGATCGGTCAGGAAACGCTCCTTTTCCCCGGAACGGGAACGGAACAGCAGGAAGGCCACCGCCATTTTCCATTGATTCAACTGCTCCGAGGCGCGGCGCGGCTCGCAGATCACCCGCAGGGCCGCCTTGGGGGCGTCGAGGTGAGTGTGAGTGGACGGGAGCAGCCAGTTCTCCAATTCCTGCACGAACTGCGTTTCCTTCTCCGACTGCTCCACCTCCTGAAACCGCTCGAAATTGGCAAAGGGCATCAGCTCCGTGGGGAGCGATCGGCTGGCGCGAAGAAACAGCATCGCAATCTCCTCCAGGCGCCCGCGTCCCTTGGCCGTCTGAATGCGCGTCCAC
The DNA here is from genome assembly GCA_039796255.1 of Verrucomicrobiota bacterium. Taxonomy (GTDB): domain Bacteria; phylum Verrucomicrobiota; class Verrucomicrobiia; order Limisphaerales; family UBA9464; genus UBA9464. The sequence goes on from JBDKKE010000561.1 coordinate 3,332, forward strand.
CAATCGGTCGCCCCAAAATCGCCGCGCCGCAGGGCGAGTTTCTCCAGGTAATCGTCAAACAGCAGGTAGGCCCGCTGGGGATCATTGCAACTGCCCAGCAGCTTCAAGACAGCCTCACGCTCAGCAACCTTCTCCTTGGAGTCGGCGAGCTCGCGGCGCAGGTCCGCGAACGAACCATAGGTGGTGTTGAGCACCTTGTGATGGGCGTCGTACTTGGTACTGGCGGCCACCGGGCGGGTACCCGAACGGGACGAACGTGAACCTCTTGGCATGACAGGCGAATCTCAAACAGTGACTAACGTAGTGTCGTATCTTCTCCCCTCTGCCCCGGCTCTCGGTCAACAAGGAAGTGAATGATTAACGGGTTGTCTGAGGGTGGCGGACAGCGTCCCGGACCCATTGATGCCGCGGGAATTGATTGCGCCACCGCCGTCGCTCGGGGAAAATTCGACATCACGACGAACCCCGTCACCGCTCGTTCACGGCCGGCCCCCGGATGGCTGCTGCTGGCCCTCCTGGCTGCGGCGATCACCGTCTTTTACCGACTGGGCGCCCTGCCCCTCATCACGCCGGATGAGGGCCGCAATGCCGAGGTGGCGCGGGAGATGAAGGAAAGTGGCTCCTGGTTGGTGCCCACCTACAACGGTCTGCCCTACCTCGACAAACCCGCCTTTTACTTCAAGGCGGTCGGACTCGCCCTCGCCGCCGTGGGCGACAACGAAACCGGCGCCCGCCTCCCTTCCGCGCTGTCCGCTCTGGGCCTGCTGGTGGTGGTCGGCCTCTTCACGCACCGCGTCTGCGGACCCCGCCCCGCAGCGCTGGCCATTCTCGTCGTCACCACCCTTCCCCTGTTCATCAGCCAGGCGCGACTGGTCATCTTCGACATCACTCTCGCCTTCTTCGTGTGCAGTTCGATCGTGGCCGGATACCTCGCCGAATCCATGGAAGGTGCGGCGCGCCGACGCTGGTACTGTCTGGGCGCCGCCGCCGCCGGATTCGCCACCCTGGTCAAGGGTCCGGTGGGATTCGCCGTCCCATTGATTGTCCTCATCGCCCACCACGCCGTGGAACGGCGCTGGAAGGCGATCCTGCGGCTGTTTCATCCGCTGAATTTCGTGGTCATTTTCGCCGTGGTCCTGCCCTGGTTCCTGGGCGTGACCCGGGCGCATCCGGACTTCCCCCACTACGGCCTCATCGAGGAGACCTTCAAGCGCTTCACCACGCCCCAGTTTCGCCGGACGCAGCCGTTCTACTTCTATCTGGTGGTACTCCCGGCCACCTTTTTTCCCTGGAGCCTCCTGCTCCCCGGAGCCGGCGTCGCCGCCCTGCGAC
>JBDKKE010000562.1:0-5413 GCA_039796255.1 Verrucomicrobiota bacterium
CCGGGCCGGTCGGGAAACCACTTCATGAGGGTCGAAACCGGAGCGATGTAGCCCAACCCGAGGCCGATTCCGCCCAAGACGCCGTAGCCCAGGTAGAGCAGCCAGAGCTGATGCCAGAGAACCCCGGCCGCTGCGACCAGGAGCCCTCCACAGAAACACACGGCGCTGGCGGCCATCGCCTTGCGGGGGCCGCTGTGTTCCACCCACTTGCCGAACACCGCCGCCGACATGCCGAGCATGAAGAGCGCGATGGAATAGACCCATCCGACGTCGGGAATGGACCAATCGGCGCCTTTCAAGGATTCCGTCACGCCCAGCAGCCGGGTCAGCGGTACGTTGAAGACGCTGAACCCGTAGACCTCGCCAATGCAAATGTGCACCGCGATGGCCGCGGGCGGCACCAGCCAGCGGGAATACCCGGGTTCGGCAACGATGGCCTGCCGATCAAGAAAGCTCATGGGGACGCGCGAGTCTGTCCGCGTGCAAACCAATGGCAAGAGCCGAGCACGCTGGGAAATGCTCGCAGCTGGGTTGGGAAGTGCGCGTGCCCTCCCTGAAAGAATCAACGGAGGGGCGCTGAACCCGATCTATAGGGCGGCAGCGATGGCATTCCCCATTTCCAGGGTTCCCACCCGGCGGGCGGTGGGATCTGTGGCGCTGAAGATGTCTCCGGTGCGCAGTCCGTCTTCAATGACCCGCTGCACCGCTGCCTCGATGGCGAGGGCGGCCTCCTCCTGCTGGAAGCTGTGCCGCAGCATCAGCGCAGCGGACAGAATCTGGGCAATGGGGTTCGCCAGGTCCTTTCCGGCGATGTCCGGAGCCGTGCCTCCTGCGGGTTCATACAAACCAAAGGTGCGATCCCCGGTCGTCGTTCCCAGGCTGGCGCTGGGTAGCATGCCCAGGGAACCTGCCAGCGCCGCCGCCTCGTCGGAAAGGATGTCGCCAAAGAGGTTCTCGCACAGCACCACGTCAAACTGGGTGGGACGGAGCACCAGTTGCATGGCGGCGTTGTCGACAAACATGTGCTCCAGGGAAACGTCCGAATACTCCTTCGCCACCTGGCTCACCACGTCCCGCCAGAGGATTCCATTCTCCAGCACATTGGCTTTGTCGATGCTCGTGACTTTGCGACGGCGGAGTCGGGCGGTGCGCAAGGCGACGTGGGCAATCCGTTCGATCTCCGGGGTGGTGTACACCATGGTGTCCACGGCGCGGAATCCACCCTCGATGGGCTCGGTCTTCTTGGGTTGGCCGAAGTAGAGTCCGCCAGTGAGTTCACGCACCACCAGGAGATCCAGTCCATCGCCCTGACGTTCCGGGCGAAGCGGACAGGCATGCGACAACTGCCGCGGCAGTTTCACCGGCCGCAGATTGGCAAAGAGGCTGAACTCCTTGCGGAGGCGGAGCAGGGCGGCGCGTTCGGGACGCTTCTCCTTGGGAATCGTCGGGTCCCGGTCCGGAAGCCCCACCGAGCCGAAGAGGATCGCGTCGGACTGCCGGCAGAGATCCAGAGTGGCGGGCGGAAGCGCGTCGCCCGCGGCATCGATGCCTGCCCAGCCCACGGGTGCCTCGGTCAGGTCCAACGAAAGGTGGAATCGGTCCGCCGTGGCGCGAAGTACCTTGATGGCCTCACGCATGACCTCGGGTCCGATTCCGTCACCGGCCAGTGCCGCAATCTTCAAGTGGGTGGAACTCATTGATGGGCGGGGAGGGTGAAAAACGCGGCGGCGCGTGGGAAGGCGATTCTGCGGGGATTTGCCGAAGGCGAATCCTCGTTTGCTCAGTGCGGGCTTGGCTATGGCCCGATTCTGGGGTAGGGGACCCGGACAATTGATGAGCGCCGAATCCCAACTTGCCTCTCTGAACCTCGTGCTTCCGCCCGCTCCCAAGCCCGTGGCGGTGTACAAACCGCTGGTGGTGTCCGGCAACATGGCCTACGTGTCCGGACATGGTCCGCTCCGTACCGATGGTTCACTGATCACCGGCGTGGTGGGGCGGGATCTGGACCTGGAAGCGGGTAAGGCCGCTGCCCGTCAGGTGGGACTGGCGATTGTCGCCACGCTCCGGGAACAACTCGGCTCGCTGGATCGCGTGCACCGCCTGGTCAAGGTGCTGGGAATGGTCAATTCGGCGCCGGACTTCTATGACCATCCCAAGGTCATCAATGGATGCAGTGAACTGTTTGCCTCGATCTGGGGTCCGGACTCCGGCATTGGCGCTCGCAGCGCGGTCGGCATGGGGCCGCTGCCCGGGAACATCGCGGTCGAGATCGAGGCGATCTTTGAACTGACGCCACTCTGAGATTCAGCACCCTGTTACCCGGGCCACTCCGCGGTCCCTCCGGTCCCTGCGATGGATCCGGACCGGTGGGACTTGGTCTTTCAACGGTACCTCTGCTAGCCTGTCGTCCTCGTGACCTTGCAGGAAGAAATCCAGCGCCGGCGAACCTTCGCCATCATTTCGCATCCCGACGCGGGCAAGACCACGTTGACGGAGAAGCTGCTGCTGTACGGCGGTGCCGTGCAGTTGGCCGGCTCGGTCACCGCGAGGAAGAATCAGCGCGCCACGACTTCGGACTGGATGGAACTGGAGAAGAAGCGCGGCATCTCGATCAGTTCCACCGTCCTTCAGTTCGAGTACGACGGATACTGCGTCAACCTGCTCGACACCCCCGGTCACAAGGATTTCTCGGAGGACACCTACCGCGTGCTCACCGCGGTGGACGCGGTGATCATGGTCATCGACGCCGGCAAGGGCGTGGAGGCGCAGACGCGCAAACTGTTCGAGGTCTGCGCCCGACGCGGGGTGCCCATCTTCACCTTCATCAACAAGCTGGACCGTCCGGCCCGGGATCCGATCGCACTTCTGGACGAATTGGAGCGGGTCCTGGGGATTCGATCGGTGGCCATGAACTGGCCGCTGGGGAATGGCATTGATTTTCGAGGTGTGTATGACCGCGCTGCCCAGGAGGTTCATCTTTTTGAACGCGTCGTCGGGGGCAAGTATCGGGCGGCAGTTCACGTGACGGGACTGGAGGATTCCCTGGTGCGGGAGAAGCTGGATCCGGACACCTACGCGCTGGTTCGGGAGCAAATCGAAATGATCGAGATGGCCGGGGCCCCCTTTGACCATGGTCAGGTGCTGGCAGGAAAACTGACCCCGGTGTTCTTCGGATCCGGGGTGAACAACTTCGGCGTCCAGTTGTTGCTCGACAGTTTTCTGAAGTTCTCCCCTCCGCCACAGGGAAGGGCAGTGCGGTCCGATGCGGCGGCAACGACGGCTGCCTGAACCCCCCGGACGGCTCCCGATGGCTCGACAGTCTGACGCCTTCGGGTCAGCCTCTGCGCATCGTGACCATCCTGGTGCTCAACGGGCCGAATCTGAATCTTCTGGGGACACGGCAGCCGGAAGTGTATGGCCGGACGACTCTCGCCGAGATCGAGCAGGGGCTCCAGCGGCGGGCAATCGAGCTGGGGGTGACCCTGGATTTTCGGCAAACCAATCATGAGGGGGAGCTGGTGGACTGGATCCAGGCGGCCCGGGGTACAGCCGGAGCTGTGGTCCTTAACGCCGCCGCCTATACTCACACCAGTGTGGCACTGCGGGACGCCATCGCCGCCATCGAACTTCCGGTAGTGGAGGTTCATCTGTCCAACATCCATGCGCGGGAAGAGTTCCGGCACCGCTCCCTGATCGCGGCGGTCTGCCGGGGACAAATCTGTGGATTCGGAGCGGAGTCCTACCGTCTGGGTTTGGAGGCGGCCGTCTCCCTGGTCGGGCCAGCCTGACCGGCCCGCCCCAAGCGAGACTCGATGATATTCCCCGTCGATAACCGTTAACGGAAGGCGCGGTCGCGTCCTCAAAGCCTCGGCGGCCCGGCGGCCCTCCGACGCCCGCTTTCGAGGGAGAAGCTTGACCCAGGGAAGGGCGGTCCCGTAACGTACGCCTATTCGTGACCGGGACTGAGCAGAGCCACCTGTTGGTACTGCTCTTTTTGTTTTTCGCGGTCACGCCAACCGTCCAGCCCCTCCGGCTGGCCCAACCCGGGTTTTGCCGTGGATCTCAAAGAGATCAAAGCGATCATTGATTTGATGAAAAAGAACTCCCTATCGGAGTTCGAACTCGAGGAGAAGGACTTCAAGATCAAGCTGAAGCGCCCGATTGCCTCGGCGACCGGCGCCTCGGTCACCCCGATCGACGATCCGGAACTGACAGCCTTCGCGGCCCTGTCCCGCTCGGCGGTCGGAATCTCGTCCGCTCCGTCCTCCACAGGGGCGCCTCCTCCGTCCAGCAACGACTTGGAGATCAAGTCGCCCATGATCGGAACTCTCTATCGTTCCGCCTCTCCGGATGCCGAGTCGTACGTTGAGGTGGGCACGGAGGTGGGACCCGAAACCGTGGTGTGCATCATTGAGGCCATGAAGGTGATGAACGAAATCAAGGCCGAGGCCCGGGGGGTCATCACCGCCGTGGTGGCGGAGAACGCCAAGCCGGTGGAATTCGGGCAACCCCTGTTCCGCATCCGGCCGCTGTGATCGACGCCTTCTCCCGGTTAATGCCATCGTCCCTGATCCCAGTCGGCCTCTTCATTGTCGGCTGTCTGTTCCAGTCGAACCTCACTGACCGCGCGTATGTTTGAAAAAGTCCTGGTTGCCAATCGCGGCGAGATCGCGATTCGGATCATCCGCGCCTGCCGCGAACTGAACATTAAGACCGTCGCCATCTACTCCAAGGCCGACGCCAGTTCCATGCATGTCCAGGTGGCGGATGAAGCCATCTGCATCGGCGATGGCCCAAGTGCCGACAGCTATCTGCGCATCGACCGCATCATCTCGGCCGCCGAGATTGCCGATGTCGATGCCATTCATCCCGGCTATGGCTTTCTGAGCGAGAACGCGCATTTCGCCGACGTCTGCGAGAGCTGCAACATCCGTTTTATCGGACCCCGTTCCGCGGCGATGAATGCGCTCCACGACAAGGCGTCGAGCCGCAACCTGGCGCGGCGGGCCGGGGTGCCGTGCCCGCCGGGATCGGACGGGTTGGTGGAAACCGAGCAGGATGCGGTGAACGTCGCCCGCAAGATCGGGTACCCGGTCATGATCAAGGCGGTGGCTGGCGGCGGCGGGCGCGGGATGCGGTCGGCGCACAACGATGTGGCCATGGTGAAGGCCTATCACACCGCACGGACCGAGGCGGAAAAGGCCTTCGGCAACAGCGGGGTTTACATCGAAAAGTTTGTCGAGAATCCCCATCATATTGAGTTTCAGATTCTTGGGGACAACAAGGGCAATCTCATCCACTTGGGGGAGCGCGATTGCTCCATCCAGCGGCGAAATCAGAAGCTGATTGAGGAAACGCCCTCACCCTACTTTGAGAAGCGCGAGTTTCGCGGACTCCGCGCCAAAATGGGCAA
>JBDKKE010000563.1:0-16936 GCA_039796255.1 Verrucomicrobiota bacterium
CGCTGGGCACTGGAATGGAGTAAAGGTCTCGCCGGTTGATTGCTACTCCCGTCCGTTCGCTGGCAGTGCTGTCGTCTCGTTTCTCCGACCACCGCCGCCTCCCGACATCCCAGAGAGCAAGCGCCTGCAGAGCCGACGTCTTGCCCGAATTGTTTGGGCCGATAAAGACCGCCGTGTTGCCGAGCTCCAGTTCGACATCCTCCAGTCGCTTGAAGTTTGAAATCCTGAGCTTGGTAATCATGGAACCACAATTGATGGTCAACGACAGGACTCTGACGTTTAACGCCGTCGCTTTTGAAGAAGTGGCGGCCAGCCGATGCCCTGATTCTCGGGACCGATCATGAAGTCGAGTGGTCTTGGAGGCGAGCGGCTTTGTCAGAACGGGCCTCCGGCCCGATCCGTTCGAAGGCCACTTTTGCGTGGTGAGCCGTCAATCTTTTCGAAGGAGATCGTGGCGGGGAAGGTCAGAGACGGGGTGGTTGACGGCTTGCATCGCATCATCGGAGTCGGTCTGGTTTGTCGGAGTCCATTGAAGCATCGAATTCTCCAGTTCCTGGTGTTGCCTGTCCTGTGGGCGGGAAGCGTTCCCGCCGCTGACGTTGATTCCTCGCGTCTTCCGCCCCCGGCGGCAGTGACGGTGGATTTCGCGCGGGATATCCAGCCGATCTTCACCGCACATTGTGTGTCGTGCCATGGGCCGGAAAAGCAGAAGAGTGGATTCCGCCTCGACGACGCCCACGCCGCAACGACCGGCGGGGACAGCCGGGCGCCAAACATTCGTCCGGGGGACAGTGCCGGCAGTCCGTTGATCCACCTGGTGTCGGGTGCGATTCCGGAGGTGGTCATGCCGGAGAAGGGGGACCGATTGACGTCGGTGGAGATCGGATTGCTGCGCGCCTGGATCGATCAGGGGGCGCACTGGCCTGCCTCTTCCGTGGCGCTGGATCCCATCCGGACCCACTGGGCGTTCCAGCCCGTCCAGCGCCCCGCGCTGCCGGCGGTGGCCGCAGTTCCGGGCGGGAAGGGGAATCCAATTGATGCCTTCGTCACTTCCCAATTGGCGGAGAAGGGGCTGACGCTGTCGCCGGAAGCGGACCGCGTATCGCTGCTCCGGCGGTTGTACCTGGTCCTGTTGGGCGTGCCGCCGAGTCCGGAGGAGGTGGCGGAGTTTGTGGCCGACCCGCGGGCGGATGCCTTCGAGCGGCGAGTGGATCGGGCGCTGGAGGATTCGCGGTATGGGGAGCGGTGGGGTCGCCACTGGCTGGACGTGATCCGGTTCGCTGAAAGCAACGGCTTCGAGACCAACCGGGAGCGCCCCAATGCCTGGCGTTTTCGGGACTACGTCATCGCCGCCTTCAATGACGACAAGCCGTACGACCGCTTCATCCGCGAACAGATCGCCGGCGATGCCCTGGGGGCGGATGTGGCCACCGGGTTTTTGGTCGGGGGGCCGGTGGACATTGTGGGGAGTCCGGACATCACCCTCACCCTGCAGCAGCGCGCCGATGAACTGGACGACATGGTGGGCACCACGGGTACCGCCTTTCTCGGACTGACGCTGGGATGCGCGCGCTGTCATTCCCACAAGTTCGATCCCATTTCGCACCGCGAGTATTACGCCATGACCGCGGTGTTTTCCGGGGTGCGGCATGGGGACCGCGCGCTGCCGCTGCCGGCCGAGCGTACGCAGGAACTGGCCGCGATGGATCGGCGCATCGGGGAACTTCAGCAATCCCTGGAGCGCTTCCGGGTGAAGGATCCGGTTGCCGCCGCGGGCACCCAAGACGCGAACCGTCCGCGGCGTCCGGCGGTCAATGCGCGCCTGAACGAAGAGGTGCTGGTCCCGGTGGAGGCGCGGTTCCTCCGCTTTACCATTCTCGCCTCGAGTTCGGGAGAGCCGGGTCTGGATGAGCTGGAGGTCTGGTCGGGGGGCCGCAATGTGGCTCTGGCGACGAACGGGACGAAGGCCACGGCGTCCGGGACACTGCCCGGGTACGAGATTCACCGGTTGGCCCACCTGAACGATGGGCGGCCTGGAAACAACCATTCCTGGATCTCCAGCGAGGTCGGACAGGGTTGGGTCCAGTTGGAGTTCCCCCGCGCGGAGCGAGTGGAGAAGGTGGTGTGGGGACGTGACCGCGACGGCGCTTTTGGAGACCGGGTGGCGACGCGGTATCGCCTGGAGGCGGCGCTGGAGACGAATGCCTGGCAGTTGGTGGCGAGTTCGGAGGATCGCGAGCCGTTCCAAGGTGGGGAGAAGAAGCCGGCGGGTCCGGTGTACGATTTTGCCGGGCTTCCGGCGGAGGTTGCGGCGCAGGGACGTCAATGGCAGGCGGATCTCCAGAAAGCCCGCGATCAGCGGGCGCAGTTGGCCAAGGGTCCGTCCATTTACGCCGGCACCTTTTCCGAGCCGGCACAAACCTTCCGCCTGCACCGGGGAGATCCGATGCAGAAGCGGGAACTGGTGGAGCCGGGAACCCTGGCGGTCTTCCAGCCGCTGACCCTGGCCACCAATACTCCGGAGCAGAAGCGACGGATCGAACTGGCGGACTGGATTTCGCATCCGGCCAATCCGCTGACGCCGCGGGTGATCGTCAACCGGCTGTGGCAGCACCAGTTTGGCGTCGGACTGGTGAGCACCCCGAATGACTTCGGACGGAACGGGGTGTCCCCGTCGCATCCGGAGCTGCTGGACTGGCTGGCCGCCGAACTCGTGGAACACGGCTGGAGCCTGAAGGCGATCCAGCGCCTGATCGTGACTTCGGCGACCTGGCGACAGTCCAGCGCCCCGCAGGAGCAGGCGTTGAAGGTGGATGCGTCGAGCCGGATGCTGTGGCGGTTTCCGCCCCGCCGGCTGGAGGCGGAGGCGATCCGTGACAGCATCCTTGCGGTCAGCGGCAATCTGGACCGCGCGGCCGGTGGTCCGGCGTTCTTCCTGCATGAGGTGGATCGGGAGAACGTGTACCACTACCATCCCAAGGAGGAGTTCGGTCCCGCGGAATCCCGCCGCATGGTCTATGCCTTCAAGGTGCGCATGGAACAGGACGGCATCTTCGGTGCTTTTGACTGTCCGGACGGCAGCCTGGTGGTGCCGAAGCGCAGTCTGTCCACCACTCCGCTGCAGGCGCTGAACCTGTTCAACAGCCGGTTCATTCTCCGGCAGGCGGAGGTCTTCGCCGCACGACTGGAGCGGGAGTCCGCCGGCGATCGTGCCGCTCAGGTTCGGCGGGCGTGGATGCTGGCCTACGACCGGCCCCCCGCCCCCGCGGAGAGCGCGCAGGCGGTGCGCTTCGCCGAGGTCGAGGGACTGACGGCGCTGTGCCGCGCGCTGCTGAATTCCAACGAATTTCTCTTCATCCCGTGAACCACCCCACTGCGTTCCCACTCAGTCCGCACCTGAACCGCCGCCGGTTTCTGGGTGAGGCCGGCATGGGATTGGGCTCCATTGCGCTCGCCCACCTCCTGGGGCGCCAGGGACTGCTGGCCGCCAGTGTCTCCGGACGCGACCCCATTCGCCCGCTGATTGAACCCGGGCATCCCTATGCCCCGCGTCCCACTCATTTCGCGCCGCGGGCGAAGAATGTGGTGGTGATCTTCTGCAGTGGCGCCTGCTCGCAGCTCGATACCTTCGACTACAAGCCGGAGTTGATCCGCCGGCACGGACAGCCCATGCCGGGCAGTGAAAAGCTCATCACCTTTCAGGGGGAACAGGGCGCGTTGAATCGAAGTCCGTGGGAGTTCCGTCCGCGCGGACAGAGCGGGAAGATGATTTCCGATCTGGTGCCGCACCTCGGGTCGCTGGCGGATGAGCTCTGCTTCATCCACTCGATGCAGGGCAAGACCAATACCCACGGTCCGGGGGAGAATTACATGTCCACCGGGAACGCCCTGGACGGCTTTCCCAGCATGGGGGCCTGGGTGACCTATGCGTTGGGCAGTGCGGATCAAAGCCTGCCTGCCTACGTGGCGATTCCGGATCCGCGCGGCAAGCCGCAGAACAGCGTCAACAACTGGGCGCCCGGCTTCCTGCCGGCGGCCTTTCAGGGAACGGATTTCAACGCCACGAAACCGATCCGCAATCTGGCGCGCCCGGACGGCATTGCCGCGGGTACGGACGCCGCCACGCGGGATTTTCTGCGGCAGATCAACGAGCGGCATGCCGAGCGCTTTCCGGGCGACGGTGAACTGGCGGCACGGATTGCCAGCTACGAGCTGGCGGCCCGGATGCAGCTCACCATTCCCGAGGTGGCCGATCTCTCCCAGGAGCCGGAGCACATTCTCCGGCTCTACGGAGCGGACGGCAGCGGGAGCAAGGAGGCGGATCTGCGCGCCGCCTATGCCCGCAATTGCATCCTGGCGCGGCGACTGGTGGAGAAGGGCGTGCGGTTCGTTCAGTTGTTCAACGGCGCCTATCAGACCGGAGGCGAGGGCGTCAGCAATTGGGACGGACACAAGGAGCTGTTCAAGCAGTACAGTCTGCACGGTCCGGTACTGGATCAACCCACCGCCGGACTGATCATCGATCTCAAGCAGCGCGGGTTGTTGGAGGAAACCCTGGTGGTGTGGTGTACGGAGTTTGGACGGATGCCCACCTTCCAGAAGGGATCCCAGGGCCGGGATCATAATCCGTCCGGATTCACCTGCTGGATGGCGGGGGCCGGCGTGAAGAAGGGCTTCAGCTACGGCGCCACGGATGATTTCGGATACAAGGCCGTGGACAACGTGGTCACCGTTCACGATTTCCACGCCACCATCCTCCACCTGCTGGGCATGGATCACGAGCGGCTCACCTACTACCACAACGGCCTCGAACGCCGGCTGACGGACGTTCACGGGTCGATCGTCCAGGGAATCCTGGCCTGACCCCTCCGCCCATGCCCAATCTTCAGCGTCCCCACTACTTCAATGGTCGTCTCCTGACCGCGGCTGATTTTCAGGCCGAGCAGGATTATCTGCGGGACCGCCACCGCCGGCATCTCCGTCGGATGCATGGAATGGGAGTTGTCTCCGGTCTCCAGGTGACCGTGGAGGGGCGTGGAACAGGGACCCGGGTAACGGTGTCACCGGGCTTTGCCGTGGATGCCGTCGGGAATGAAATCGAGCTGGAGTCTCCGGTCACCGTGCCGGTGGCTGCTTCCGCGGGCCGGCTCTGGGTGGAGTTGCGCCATGGAGAACGACGGACGGGAGCGATTCCCGCTGGTCTGGGAACGGCGTTGGGTGACGTCCAGTCCGCCTGGGTGGAGGAGTTTGCCGACGTGGCTCTGGTGGAGTCCGCGACGGCGGGGATGGTTTACCCGGGACAGGGTGTCCCCCTGGCAAGGCTCCTGTTCACGCGGGGCGGGTGGCGTCTGGATCGGCGCCACCGCGTCCCGCGTGCCCGGTAAGTCGGGACGGCGTTACTTGGGCAGCAGATTGCCGGTGGCCTTTTTGGCGGCGTCGGTGGCCTGGGTTGCGGCCTTGCTGGCAGCATCGCCCGCCTGGTCCGCCACCTTGCCTGCCGCTTCCTTCGCCTGGTCCACTGCCTTGCCGGCGGTTTGGCCGACGCCCTTGAGCAGGTCGCTGCCCTTGGCCTTGACCTGCTCCATGAGGGTGCTGAGTGCGCTCTTCTGGTCCGCGCTCAATTCGGCGCTGGCTGCGAGCGTCTTCAGTTTATCCATCGCCGCCGAGTAGTCGCCGCCCTTGATGTAGGCAGTGATGGCGTTGAATTCGGCCTTCACCGTTCCGCTGGCAGAGGCGAAGGCGGTCTCGACGCTGGATAGATCAAAGCCGGCCATGGGCGCCGCTGACGGAGGGGCGCCCGAGCCACCCGCGGTGGAATCCGACTTGGAGCAACCCACCGAAGCGACGGTCAGTGCGGTGGCGAGGGTGAGCAGGGAAAGGGAAGTTTTCATGGTGGGTAATCCGTTGGGCAGGGTGCGCCGGCCCCATCCTTGTTTGCAGTCAAGGCGATGTCCGACTTCCGGTCAATGGTCTGCTTCCCCTGCCAGGTTCGGCTCTGAAACCTTGAAGTGAATGTTGAGTTGGCGGCATCAATAGGAATGGCCGTTCGAATACTCTCTGCGAATGCGGACGACATCCTCCCGCTGCGCGCGCGCTATCGCGAGGAGATGAACTGTCAGATCGTCCACGACTCCATTCATCGGCGGGAGGGATGGACCCTCTCCCACCGGTTCGAAATGGATGGATGCTCCGTTGGGTACGGGACGGTGGCGGTCGGAGGGCCGTGGACGGCGCAGCCGGTGGTTCTGGAATTCTATCTGCTGCCCTCGCATCGAACCCAGGCCTTCGCGGTGTTTTCCGCATTTCTGGACGTTTGTGGCGCCCGGCATTTTGAGACCCAGACCAACGAACCGTTGCTGCCGGTCCTGGCGCAGGCCTATGGGAAGGATCTGGTCTGCGAGAAGATTGTGTTTCATGACGGGATGATCACGGCGCTTCCCGCGAATGGCGCCGTGATCCTTCCGGCGACGCCGCGGGAGGAACTGCTCGCCAACCAGGAGCGGCGGAGCGGAGGGGGGGAGTGGATCTTGGAATTGGACGGCGCCGCCGTGGGGAAGGGGGGCATTCTCTTTCACTACAACCGACCCTATGGGGACATTTACATGGACGTGGTCGCATCGCATCGGCGGCGCGGGCTGGGCTCCTTCCTGGTCCAGGAATTGAAGCGGGAATGCTACCGCCTGGGCGCCATCCCGGCCGCGCGCTGCGCTCCGGACAACACGGCCTCCCGCCAAACCCTGGTGCGTGCCGGCTTCGTTCCCGTCGGCACCATTCTCCTCGGACACTGGTAATCGCCGGGCATCGCCTATCGCCAATAGCCGATAGCCGATAGCCGATAGCCAATAGCCAATAGGCAATAGGCAATAGGCAATAGGCAATAGCCAATAGCCAATAGCCAATAGGCAATAGGCAATAGGCAATAGGCAACCACCGACCACTGATCACTGATCACCGATCACCGATCACCGATCACCGATCACCGATCACCGATCACCGACCACCGATCACCGATCACCGATCACCGATCACTGATCACTATCTCTAAATCCACCGTCCCTTTCCATGCCCCTCATTTCCCAAATCCTGATCGCTGAGAATCCTTCGGCGCCGATGGTGTCCCGTGCGGAGGTTGAGGCCGTGCCGGGGCGCGGACTGGTGGGGGACCGGTATTTCCTGGGCTGCGGCACCTTCTCTCCCCAGCCGCAGAGGCCGGATTTTGAAGTGACGCTGGTCGAGCAGGAGATGCTGGACGCCTTCGCATTGCGCAGTGGGCTTTCGTTCAACGCGATGTCGGCCCGGCGCAATCTGGTCACCACCGGGGTCCGGCTCAATGACCTGGTGGGCGTCGAGTTCCAGGCGGGCGAGGTGCGTCTCCGCGGAATTCGTCTGTGTGAGCCGTGCAGTTACCTGGCGAAGATTTCCTTTCCTGAGGTGCTCCGGGGTCTGGTTCACCAGGGAGGTCTCCGGGCGCAGATCCTCTCGGCAGGAGTGATCCGGGCCGGGGACTGTGTTTCGGGGCCGGGAAGGGATCCGCAGGTGCCCGTTACTCCGTCAGACAGTGTGCCTTCCTGATTGACCGGGGCTGTCGACACCCTGATTTTTCAACAGCAATCCCGATGCACCTCCCCGGTCCCAACTGTCCCGGTCCGCTCCACACGCGCCGCGAGTGGCTGCGTGTCGGAGGACTGGGTGCGTTGGGGCTGTCGCTGCCGTCATTGTTGACGCGTCGCGCCTGGTCGGCGGAACCCCTGCCGGTCGACGCCGGCGGTCGGTTCGGACGCGCCAAATCCTGCATCCTCCTCTTCCTGGCCGGCGGCCCGCCGCAGCACGAGACCTTCGATCCCAAGCCGGAGGCCCCCGCCGAGGTGCGCGATGTCTTCCGCTCCATTCCCACCCGCATTCCCGGCACTCATTTCTGCGAGACGCTGCCCTATACGGCGCGGATGGCCCACCGCCTCACGGTGATCCGGTCCATGACCACCGAGATCGACGCGCACTCCACCAGCGGGGCGTTCATGCTCACCGGGTATGAACCGGCGTCCAAGGCGGAGAACGTGCCGCCCGGTCCCCAGGACTGGCCCAGCCTCGCTGCCGTGGTCGGCGCCCTGAAACCGAGCACGCGGTCCCCGATGTCGTCCGTGGTTCTGCCCGAGATTCTCGCCAACGATGGCAACATTGTGTGGCCCGGACAGGATGGAGGCTTCATGGGATCCGCCTGGCATCCGCTGGTGATGCGCTGCGATCCGACGCAGTTGCCCATGAATATCGACGGATTGACCCAGTTGCGCGACGTCCCTGAGGTTCGCCTGCAGGACCGTCGCGGGTTGCTGAAGCAGTTGGATGACCATTTCGCGGCCGGCATGGGCAGTGCCCCGGTGGCCTCCTGGGATCATGCGCACCGGAAGGCCTTCGATCTGCTGCACGCCGACGCCAGCCGTCTGGCCTTTGCGCTGGAGCGTGAATCCCCGGCCCTCCGTGCTGCCTACGGTGATCACAAGTTCGGACAGAGCGCCCTTCTGGCGCGGCGGTTGGTGGAGGCCGGGACACGGCTGGTGCAGGTCAACTGGCCGCGGGAGGGCAAGGCCGAGGTGGCGGGGAGTCCGCTCTGGGACACCCATTCCAAGAACGCCAGCCGGGTGCGCGATGTGCTGTGTCCGCAGTTCGACCGTACCTTCGCCACGCTCGTTGAGGACCTCGCCGACCGCGGACTGCTCGACGAGACCCTGGTGATTGCGATGGGTGAGTTTGGCCGGTCGCCCAAGATCAATGCCGTCGGCGGACGCGATCATTGGGGCTCCTGCTTCTCCCTGGTCATGGCGGGCGGTGGCGTCCCGGCCGGCCAGGTGATCGGCTCCAGCGACCGCATCGGCGGCCTCCCGGACTCGCGCCCGATCCGTCCCCGCGACCTCGCCGCCACGGTCTTTCACCTCCTCGGCCTGTCGCCCCACGCCGAGTACATCGACCCCTTGGGCCGTCCCCGCCCGATCACCGACGGCGGCACGCCCATCCGCGAAATTGCGGGCACCTAACCGACGCAGTTGTTTAACCACGGATACCTCGGATCCGCACGGATGGGAGATGAGTTCCTGAAATGCCCAGAGTTCCGGTGGCTCCTGCTTCTGGGTCGTTGGAACGGTTTGCTCGAACGAGTTCTCCTCTCGGTTCTGATCCGTGTTCATCCGCGCCATCCGTGGTCATTCCTCGGGAGTGCTTGTTCGGTCGTTCGGTCCCGGTGCAGATTGGTGGTGGTGCCGGACGGCAAACTGAGCGAGTATCGGAGAAATGAAGTGTCGGGACGTGGACTCCACGCCCGCACTCTCGTGTCATGAAAGATCAGATTCTTCGACTGCTCGAACGCAGCGATTACGCGCCGGCCGACCCGGCAGGACTCCTTCGAAAACTCCGCCTTCCTCCCCGGCAACTGCCTGAACTGCAGCAGGTATTGGACGAACTGGAACACGCCGGACGCGTGGCCCGCATCAAGGACAATCATTACGTCCAGCCCCGCACCGCGGACCTGGTTCCCGGCCGCATCCGGATGAACCGGGCGGGAAAGGGATTTGTGGTTCCCGACGATCCCGGACTTCCGGAGATCGCCATTCCCGAGAGTGGATGCGGCACCGCGCTGCATGAGGATCGGGTACTGGTGCGCCGCAACGTGTCCCCTGCCGGGGTGCGTCGGGGTCCGGCGGGACCGGTCACTGGCGTGGTGCTGCGCGTCCTGGAGCGCCGCCGCACCCGCATGGTCGGCACGCTTCAGCGCAGTGCGCGTTTCCTGTTCGTCGTTCCCGATGATCCGCGCATGGCGCACGACATCTATGTTCCCGAGCCGCGCGATGTGGGGCGTCCCGCGCGGATTGGCGACAAGGTGGTGGTCGAACTCCGGGAGTGGATCTCCCGCACTGCGAATCCCGAGGGCGAAGTGGTGGAGGTCCTGGGCGCGCCGGACGCCGAGGGTGTGGACATGCTGTCTGTGCTCCGGCAGTACGATCTGCCGTTGAGCTTTCCCGCCGAAGCCCTGGAGGAGGCCCGGGCCATTGGAAACCAGGTGACGCCTGCCGATCTCGCCGGCCGCACCGACTGCCGCGGCCATCTGGTGGTCACCATCGATCCCGATGACGCCAAGGATTTCGACGACGCCATCAGCCTGGAGGAACTTCCCAACGGTCACTGGACCCTGCGCGTTCACATCGCCGACGTGTCCCACTACGTGAAGCCTGGCACCGCCCTCGACACCGAGGCGCGCCGTCGCGGCAATTCCACCTATCTGGTGGACCGGGTGATTCCCATGCTGCCCGAGGCGCTGAGCAACGAGCTGTGCTCCCTCAAGCCGCAGGTGGACCGTCTGACCAAGTGCGTGGAGTTTCGTCTGGCTGCGGACGGTCGGGTGCTGGAGTCCAAATGCTTTGCGGCCGTGATCCATTCCCGGAGGCGCTTCACCTACCGCGAGGTGTTGGAGATCCTTGGGCGTCCGCCGGTGGGTCCGGTGGAGCAGATGCTGCATCACGCCAATGCCCTGGCGCAGCGGATCCGGCGTCACCGGTTCCAGGCCGGCGCGCTGGAGCTGGATTTCCCCGAGATGAAGATCCGGTTGGATGATGCGGGACGCGTGGACCACATCGAGCGCATGGAGAACGACATCTCCCACCAGTTGATCGAGGAGTACATGCTGCTCGCCAACGAGGCGGTCGCGGGAAAGCTCATCCAGATGGGGCGTCCGGCGATTCACCGGGTCCATGAAGCCCCCGAGGAACGGCGACTCGCCGAGTACCGCGAAGAGGTGCTCAGTCACCGCGTTCCCTGCGGCAATCTCAGCCGGCGCACCGAGGTGCAAAAGCTCCTGCGCCATCTCGGCACCCTGGAACTGGGGCCGGCGCTCAAGATCGGCTTCCTGAAGTCCCTGATGCGCGCCCGTTATGCCGTCGAGACACTCGGTCACTACGGACTGGCCAAAAAGCAGTACACCCACTTTACCTCCCCCATCCGGCGCTACTCCGACCTGGTGGTGCACCGCGCGCTGTTCGAGCGGCAGCCGGGAACGGTGGGGGCCCTCCGCGAGGTTGCGGAGCATCTCTCCAACACCGAGCGCAACTCGGCGGACGCGGAACGGGACAGCAAGGATGTGAAGCTGTACGCCCACCTGGAGGCTCAGCTCGCCGCGGCTCAACCGCAGCGCTACCCCGCCCTGGTCACCGACGTGCGCAATTTTGGGTTCTTTGTGGATGTCACGGAACTGGCCATGAGCGGCCTCGTGCCCGTCTCGGGGATGACCGATGATTTCTATCAGTTCGATCCCACGCGCGTGCAACTGGTCGGACGGCGAAACCGTCGGGTGATCAAGCTGGGGGCCCGGATGGAGGTCCAGGTCGCCCGCGTGGACCGCGCCAAGAAGCAGGTGGATTTCCAACTGGCCGGTATGGCGAAGACCGGAGGCGGGCCGCGCCGTGGTCCTCAGGAACGGCAGGGCACGCGGAATGCTCCGGGCCGGCGGGCAGGGGCGGGAGCGGGAGCGGGAGCGCCAGCGGGTCGGCAGGCCGGCTCTGCGGGCCACGCTGGAGGTGGACGCAGCCGGAGTCGTCCGCCCTTTCCAGCGCGCAAGGGCACCCCTCCCGGAAAACGCCCCGTCGCCGCCCCCGCAAGGCGACGGAAGTCCCCACCTCGTTGATTCCCCCATCGCCCATCGCCCATCGCCCATCGCCTATCGCCTATCGCCTATCGCCTATCGCCTATCGCCTATCGCCTATCGGCTATGGCGCTCCGCGCCCCGCGCCCCGCGCCCCGCGCCTCACGCCAGCAGTTCGCGAATCACGCGGGATTCCTCCACGCCGGTCAGTCGCTGGTCGAGTCCCTGGTATTTGTAGGTAAACCGATCGTGCCGGATCCCCAGCAGGTGCAGTAGGGTGGCGTGGAAGTCGCGCACGTGGACCGGGTTCTCCACGATGTTGTAGGAGAACTCATCCGTCTCGCCGTACACCGTGCCCCCCTTCGTCCCGCCTCCGGCCATCCACATGGTGAAGCAGCGCGGATGATGGTCGCGCCCGTAGTTGTCCTTCGACAGTCCGCCCTGGCTGTAGATGGTGCGGCCGAACTCCCCGCCCCAGATGATGAGCGTGTCCTCGAAGAGACCGCGCGCCTTGAGGTCGTTGATCAGTCCGTAGGTGGCCTGGTCCACATCCTTGCACTGCATGGGCAGCCGTCCGCCGACGTTGCTGTGATGATCCCAGTTGTTGAGATACACCTGCACGAAGCGGGTGCCGCGCTCAATGAGACGTCGGGCCAGAAGGCAGGTGTAGGCGTAGGTGCCGGGCTTCTTGGCCTCTTCCCCGTAGAGCTGGTAGGTGGACTTTGGCTCCATTCCGATGTTGGTCAGCTCGGGAACACTGGACTGCATGCGGAACGCCATCTCGAACTGATGAATCCGCGTCTGGATTTCCGGATCCCCCACCTGGCCAAAATTCAGTTCGTTGAGTTTCTGCAGTCCGTCGAGTTGCAGACGACGTAGGTCCTGGGAGACCCCCGGCGGATTGTTGATGAACAGGATGGGGTCTCCGGCGCTGCGAAAGGACACCCCCGCGTGTTCCCCGGGCAGATAGCCGCTGGACCAGAGGCGTCCGCTGATGGCCTGGATCTGCTCCTTGTTGGTCGGCTCCGCCACCAGCACCACGAAGGTGGGCAGGTTCTCGTTGAGGGAACCCAGTCCATAGCTGACCCATGAGCCGATGCAGGGGCGGCCGGCGTTCATGTTGCCGGTCTGCATGTGGCAGATGGCGGGCTCATGGTTGATGGCTTCGGTGTGCATCGACCGGATGAAGCACATGTCGTCCACACACCGCGAGGTGTAGGGCAGCAGTTCCGTGTTCATCCACAGGCCATTGGATCCCACCTGACTGAACCGGTACTTCGAAGGCGCGATGGGAAAGCGGCTCTGTCCCGAGGTCATGGTGGTCAGGCGCTGTCCCTGCCGGATGGAGTCCGGAAGGTCCTTGTCGTACCACTCGGCCATCTTCGGCTTGTAGTCGAAGAGATCCATCTGCGACGGCCCACCGACCATGTGCAGGTAGATGATCCGCTTCGCCCGGGGGGCAAAGTGCGGCATCAGCGGCGCCGCCCCCTCCGCGGTCGCCCCGGCGGAGAGTCGTTGGCCCAGCAGCGAGGACAGAGCGGCGTACCCAACCACGTTCTTGCCGCGGGCGAAGAACTGCCGCCGGGTCTCCAGGGTTCTGCGCTCGTCAAAGGGGTTCATGGCGGAATAGCTACAGGGTGGGACGCGGCACCGAAAGACGGAATTCGATAACGCGTCGCCAATCCCACCATCGCGAAACGTTGCCGGACGCAGAGCGCCGGACTGGAAATCCGCGCAAGGCTTCCTGACACTCCGGGTTCACCGCTCCCGGCGCGGTGGAATCACCTCCCATGATCACCTACGACCCCAAGAATTGGATCCGCATCCTCCTGGATTTTCCCAGAAGTCCCGTGTTCCGCACCCTGGCGCTGGATGTCGTGGGGGCCGGCCTCTGGGCTGCGCTGGTGGTGTGGGTGGAAACGGACCTGATCAAGGTGGCCGTGCCGCTCGGTCCGGCCTTTCTTTCCATCCTGGGCATCATCCTGGGTCTGTTGCTGGTCTTCCGAACCAATACCGCCTACGACCGCTGGTGGGAGGGCCGCCGGCTCTGGGGGCAACTGGTCAATGTCTCCCGTGGGCTGGCACGACAACTGGCGACCCGTCTGGCCTCGCCGGCGGAGGCCGACCGGCGACGACGCTACGCTGCCCTCTTATCCCAGTTTCCTGGCGCGTTGGCTGCGCATCTCCGGCGTCCGCGCGGTGCCGAAGGTCCGAACTGGGTCAGCGAACTGCTTTGTCTCCTGCACGCCGAGATTCAGGCGGATCAGACGGCCGGCCGACTGACCCCCGAATGCGGTATCCTCCTCGCCCCCCTGCTCCAGAGTTTTGATGATGTCTTGGGGGGATGCGAGCGCATCCGCAATACCCCGATCCCCTTCAGCTACTCCTCATACATCAAACAGTTCGTCATGCTCTACGCCCTGGTGCTGCCCTTCGGTCTCGTGCGCGAGTTCGGCTACGGCACGGTCATTGCCAGCATGTTTACCTTCTTCGCCACCATGGGACTCGAATTGCTGGCCACCGAAATCGAGGAACCCTTCGGCAGCGATGCCAATGACCTCCCCCTCGACACCCTGACCGCCACCATTGAGCGGGATGTGGCCTCCATTCTGACCCCGATTCCCCGGCCAGGCGCAGGCGAATCCGGGAATTGAACCGGGCCGCGGGTCATCCGGACGTTCCGGAGTTCCGCAGGGATCAGCCGCCGTTCGAAGGCTGATGACTCCGTGTTTGCCCCGGTCCGAACCCGATCGCCAGCCGGTAGGTCACGAACCCGGCAATGCCGATCATGATCAGCTTCATCGGCCGCAACTCGTGCAGGTGGGTGACGAAGAAGGGCAGACTGTCGTCGACGGCGAACGGCGCAAACCGCCACTCGCAGAATATGGTGAGCAGGAGACCGAGAATTCCATAGCCCGCGGCGACGGCGTGGGAATTGTGCCGCGCACCCAGGCCGGCTCCGAGACCCAGCGCGGCGCCGGGCAGAATCAGGGCGTAGAGCCCCTGGCGAACAATCCACAGGAAAGCCAGGTAGCCAAGCACGCCGCCGACAGCGGCGCCGACAACGCCCAGCAGAGCGCGATTTAATGAGGACGAGGAGTTGGAGTTCATGACCAGGTGGAGGTCTCTCTGCGGATGCTGTCGTCAATCGGATGGATTGGCCACGGAGAAGACGGCCCGGCAAACCGACGCCCTGCGGTCTACTGGCTGGTTCCCCGGATGCAGAACAGGTGGCGGTCCCCGCGGAGAATCAGCCGGTCCGCGGCGGGAACCGGGGTGGCGATGATGCGTTCGCCCATCGGATTCTCCGAGAGCAGCTCAAAGGTCTCGCCCACCCTGGCAGCAAACACGACCCCATCCTCGCGCGCGGCGTAGAGGATCCCGTTCGCCACGACGGGCGACGCATAAAACGGCGCGCTGGTTTTGGGAAAGGCTCCCGTCCACAGGGTCTTGCCGGACATCGGGTCCAGACACACCACCTCCCCGCGATGCCGCAACAGATACACGCGATCCCCGGCCACCACCGGTGCGGCGACAAAGACGCCCACATCGGTCCGGCCCCAGACACGATGACTCTCCGTCACGTCACCCATACCGCCCAAACGCACCGCGTACAGCCTCGCCTGACTGGGCCGGTCGTCCCGCCCGACCGGTACCACCACCCGATCCTGATACACCACGGGCGTCGCGATGGCCGGCCAGTAACCGGTGCCCTCCGGATTGAAACCGCCCGCGGTCCACAGCGTGTGGCCATCGTGGACGGCATGGGCCGTGAGATGATCCGCGCCCCAGATCAGCACCGCCGGCTGTCCGCCGTGCTGAATCAGTACGGGCGTGGCGTAGCCGTTGTTGTTCTCGAGCGGCACAGTGAACGGCCTGGGCTGCCGCCATCGGACCTCTCCCGTCCGGACGTCGAACGCCGCCACCCACGATTCCCCATCGTGCAGGCGACTGAGGATCAGCGAATCCCCCACCACCACTGGCGAGGTTCCGGAGTCCCAGAACAGTTTCTCCGCCCCAAACTTCTCGGTGAGGTTCACCTTCCAACGCAGCGTTCCGTTCACTTCGAGAGCCGCCAGGTGGCCGCTCTTGAAGTGGACGTAAATGGCTTTTCCGTCCGTAACCGGGGAAGCGTTGCAACTGGAGGCCAGCGACCGGTGTTTCGGGTCCGCCAGGGGACCCACCTTCGTTTCCCAGAGGGCCTTCCCCTCCAGATTAAACGCCAGCACGGCATCCTGTCCCTCCGATGGGGACGTCAGGTAAATCCGCCCCTGCGACACAATGGGCGTCGAGGTTCCCTTGCCGGGCAGCTCCACTTTCCAGGCCACCGACTCCAACGTCCAACGCAGGGGAAACTGTCCTGTCGCGACACTTCCCTGACCGCTTTCTCCCCGCCAAGTGGGCCAGTCGCCCGCAGCGGCCGCCCTGCCGAAGCCCATCAATCCTGCGGCTACGATCAGGAGCACCCGACCTCCTCGACGCATTTTCACCGGCAAACTCATAGCAAAAGTGTGATCGGCAAATCGCAGGACGACAACCCGTCTTCCCCGTGGATAGTCCAGCCTCCGGGCGGCTCGCCGGCGCATGCAGGTGCCCCCGATTCGCACGGACTTCCCTGGGCTCGGACGATCCACCTTGGGAGGCTTGCCGGGACGGCGACGCGTGCCGTAGCCTCACGGGCATGAGCAGCGCCCTCTCCCGTCGCGACTTCGTGAAATCCACCGCCGCGGGAGCTGCCCTGGCAGCCAGCCTTCCAGCGGCCCAGGCCGCCCCAGGACCCCAGGCCCCGGCGGTCATTGTTCCCAAGACCGCCAAACCCATCATCATCTGCTCGGCGAACGGCAACTTTCACAAAAATGGCGGCAGCAGGACCTGCATCGAGACGGCCTTTGCCCTGATGACTCAGGGAACCGACGTGCTGGAGGCGCTGATCGCCGGAGTGAATGTGGTCGAACTGGATCCGGAGGATACCAGTGTGGGCTACGGCGGCCTGCCGAACGCCAATGGGGTGGTGCAGTTGGACGCCTGCTGCATGCACGGGCCTAGCAAGCGGGCGGGCGGAGTGGCGGCCATCGAGGGCGTGCGGACGCCTTCCAAGGTGGCCCATGCAGTGATGGAGTACACCGATCATCATCTGATCGTCGGACAGGGCGCCCAGGACTTCGCCCGCAACATGGGCTTTGCCATTGAGCCCGACCTCAATACCGAACGCTCCCGCAAGGCGTGGCTGGAGTGGAAGCGGCGGACGGATCCGGGACATTATCTGCGTCCGCAGGACCGCACTTCCGGGGCGCGTCTCGATAACCAGGAAAT
>JBDKKE010000564.1:0-4481 GCA_039796255.1 Verrucomicrobiota bacterium
GCGCTCCTGGGGGCCGAAGACGAAGTCGCGGTTCACGACCCGTGACATGCAGTGGTAGTGGGCGATCGGGAACGAGACAGGTGCCTTCAACCGGCGCTGGCGCATGAGGCAGGATCACCGATCAAAGCGGACCTCCGCCATCGCCATATCTACTGATGGATGTCCTGTCCCTGTTGGTTCCCCTGTGCGGACGCCTGGACGGTCGCCGAAGTGAGCGGCGAATCCTGAGTTGGGGCCTTCGTGCTTGGGCATCCCGTCAGGACACGGATTCCTGAGGGGCAGGCGGAGAGGCCGAATCGCATGGAGTGTACTGTGGTCCAACTTCCGGGCCGCCTTCAGTCCCCGGCTCTGCAGTCAATCGAATCGTGGGAATCCGATGCGAGCAGAACGCAGCATCGCGAGTGGCTGTTTCGTGCTGAGTCAACAGACGGTCTTTGTTGCCTCCGTTGGGGTTGTGTTGATAAACTCAAGGACGGTTGTTGTGCATGCAGGGTGGGGAATGAGGAGCCCATAACCTCGAGGCGGGGTCGGGTGAAATCCGGCGCGCATTAATCGCCATTTGATTTATGTCCAATTCTGATTACGGGCGCTTTCCGGTAGCCCATGGTGGCGTTGTCTCTGAACAATGGTTCTCGGCCACCCCTTCCGCGGTGCATGCGGTGGAGGTCGCGATTCGTTGGCGCAGTTTCTGGCAGGCCAATGCGTTGGAGGCGGTTTCCGCCGCGCAGGAGGGGCTTTCGCGGGATCTGGGCGGTCTGACCCGCACGCTTCAAGGCGTAGACCTTAACCGACGGTTGCATCCGAGGTTGGTCGCGCGGGTGGCATCCCTCATGGAAGCGATGTCCCGCGGCGACGGCTTCGCGGTTTATGACGGCGTGCAGGCTTGGATTTCGGATCCTGCGGATCACTGGTACGCGGATCAGTGGGTGGTCGAGTCGGTCGCCAGCCATCCCTGGGAGGCCTCGATTGTGAAGGAGATCCGCTCAACCCGGATCCCAGGGCAACCCGCGATTCAGTGCCTTCCGCTGCTTACCTCGGACCTGAGCCTGATTGCCGCGCATGTCGAGCGGGCGATGGCACACATCGCTGAGGTGGACCCGGGTATGCACGGCGAGATCCTGACGCACGTCGCCAGCATCCGGATGCTCGAGGGCAGCGGCATGGAGGGCATGAGCACGCCACGGGCGTTCGGTGCGATCTGGCTGCGGATACCCGAACCGGGAGGCGAACTCGCCTGGTACCTGGAGCAATTGGTCCATGAATGTTCCCACCTCCATCTCAACGCGCTGCTGGCGATGGATCCGTTGCTTCTGAACCCGGATGAAATCAACCAGTCGCCGATCCGTCCGGATCCCCGACCGATGTTCCAGATCCTGCACGGGACGTTTGTGTTGTTCCGGAACTGCCGCGTTCACGGGCGGTTGTCACTTCACGCGCCGGAGTTGGGCCTCGAGCCGATGCTGGCACGCTTTCGAGAGCAGTTTGCCAAAGGCATGGAGGTCCTCCAGAAGCACGCCCGGCCGACCCCCCTGGGCGTGCGTCTGATTCAGTCAATGCTGTCAGAAGGGGCTTTTCCCGGCGAAGCTTAAAACCAGCCTTTCTCTACGGCCTGTTGCCTCAAAAGTTTTGACACCGTGGGGGATTGGCATGGCGGTAGAGGAAGAAGACGTTGACTCAAAAAGGATGACACCGGCTAGGCCGTGGGACTCGACACGACGACCAGCCAACTCTTCATAAGCCGGGTTCAGGTTGAAGTATCTCAAGGGCCCATTGGCCCTTCGGCGGTTTCCGCAGCCCTGACCTTGAGCTCGATGGAGACCTACTCGCTCTCGTTTACCGCGGTCGGTTCTTCCTTCAAGGGATCCATTTCGTACCAGACTGGCACCGAACTGGCGCGCATCTCGGGCGCCGACTCCACGCTCACCAGCGGTCAGGTGGGCTTTGGCCTGGCCGCTCGGACCCGTGCCGCTGGAGCTACGTCACAGGCGACCTTTGGCAACTTGCAGGTGGCTCCGGTTCCGGAGCCTTCCACCTACTGATAGGGATTTCCGGTTCAAGGACCCGAGTGGAATCCCTGCGGACCGTTCGGCCAGCGCAGGGATCCGGTGGGGCTTAGCCGCCGCGAGCAGCGCCCCCATTTCCTTGGGGGTCCAGATCGCCGCTTCACCGGAAACTGCCTTGGGCGCCTCGATGCGGTGAACGTCTTCACCAGCGTCGGCGGAATACATCGGCGCTTGCCCCCGAGATTTCATTGGTGCCGATGGCGGGACTCGAACCCGCACGATCTTTCGATCAGCGGATTTTAAGTCCGCTGCGTCTGCCATTTCGCCACATCGGCTCACCTGGAAAACCAATGACTTGCGACGGTGAGTGGGATCGCAGGTTGACTGGGTGCTCCTCCAGCGGCGCGAAACGGAAGGCGACCGTTGGCAAAGTGGTTGGAGGAGCCAGTCAGCGGAGGAGTTCTTACCGGAAAGCCGTCGACGGGCGCAACGCGCCAGTCCGCGGACTTTGGATCTTGGCCGTGGGACTGGCCCGCTGCGACCGGCCCACGGACGCCGAGGCGGACAAGAAGGCTGCGGAGCGTGTCGGGCAGGTAACTTCGTCGTTGGGGCAGTCAGGTTGATGGGATCAACCGGATCGAGGCGGCGGATGGCTCGGTGATCGTTCATACGATTTCGCGTGCGGATTCTATTGCAGTTTCAGGTCGTCGAGCCCGGTGAAGGTGACGGTGAGGCCGCCGATTTCGCGGCTGTAAGGCCTGGGAACGTTGGTGGCGATGACGAGATTATCTCCGGCTGGGTGGAGCTTGCGGAAGATCTGGAGATTCTTGGGATCGAAGCGGTCAGCATTCCATTTGCATTCGATGGCATCGACCGCGCCCCGACTGCCGGGAAGGACGAAATCAATCTCGTGCTGATCCTTGTCACGCCAATACATGACCTCTGGTTCGGCGGTATCGGAAAGCAGGCGGTCGAGGACGAGGTGTTCCCAAAGAATCCCACAGTCCTCCGGGCGAAGATCTGTCCAGCCCCGGGCAAAGGCGACGAAACCGGTGTCGAAGCCGTAGATTTTGGGCTGGCGGACCAGTTCGCGCATTCCCCCGCCGGAGTACGGGCGGACGAGAGTGGCGACATGGGTGAGTTCGAGCACCTCAAGATAATTGAGCACGGTGGGCCGGCTGAGGCCGCAGAGTTGAGAGAGCGCAGTGGCTTCCAGCTGGCCCCCGCTGATTCGGAGGATGCTCTCGACCAGTTTGAGGAATCCGGCGCGTTTCTCGACGCGGAAAAGTTCCTGCACATCGCGGGCGTAGTAGGAATCGAGCCACTCGGAATAGAAGCCGGGGTCGTAGTCTTCCGCCAGCAGCGCGGGGGGCAATCCGCCCCGCAGAAGCCGATGGCGGAGGTCGCGAATGCCGAAAGCGGGCAGTTCATCGTGCCGCACTGGGACGAGGTGAACGTTGCGTTTCCGCCCGGCAAGGCTGTCGCGGAACTTGTGGGTGGCGGCGAGCGTCGAGGAGCCAGTGGCGAGGATCTTGAGCTTCGGGAAGGCGTCGGCCCCAATTTTAAGAAGCCGGCTGGGGTCAGGAAGTTGATGAATCTCGTCGAGGATGAGCCGGGGCTTGGTGAGGGATCCGTAGAAGGCCTCCGGATCTCCAAGGATCCGTTGAGCGGATGGCAGGTCGCAGTTCAGGAACTCGGCGTCTCCCAAAGATGCTGCGAGTGTGGTCTTGCCAACTCGGCGGACACCGGAGAGCCAAACAATCGGGGTCTTGCGCCAGCAATTCTCGATGCGATCGAGCCAGAACGGGCGGGAAATCATGCAGTTAGATTTTACGTTTGGTCGGACTGGATGCAATTCCTAGTTTTATGGGACGGGAGTGCTTCACCCCGTGGCGTTCGTGACGCGGTGCTGATTCTGAAGACCTGCGAAAGGTTGGGACTAGTGGACGCGGAAGGATCCATTCTCAGTGGGGTTGATGGGTCAAGGGGAAGGGAAGCGTGTTGCGGGGTATCGAGGGTTCGGGAGGAACTCGGAATTGATTCGCCAGGGTGGGGAACTGGGATTCCCTTGGGGCATGGAAGTTGCCGAACGAATCGAGTGTCCGTATTGCGGTCAGCGCATGGAACTGGTGGTGGATACCTCCCTGCCGGAACAGCGCTTTACCACCGACTGCGAGGTTTGCTGCCGTCCGTTTGAGGTCTTTGCCGAAAGTGAGCCCGGGGAGGTGATCAGTCTGCAGGTGCAGGCTTAGGGATGATAGCCAATAGCCAATAGCCGATAGCTAATAGGCGATAGGCGATAGGCGATGGGCGATAGGCGATGGGCGATAGGCGATGGGCGATAGGCGATAGGCGATAGGCGATAGGCGATAGGCGATAGGCGATAGGCGATAGGCGATAGGCGATGGGCGATGGGCGATAGGCGATGGGCGATAGGCGATGGGCGATAGGCGATAGGCGATAGGCGATAGGCGATGG
>JBDKKE010000565.1:0-4157 GCA_039796255.1 Verrucomicrobiota bacterium
ATCCGCGTTCTGCCACGGGCAACACTCGGTACCCCAAGCGCCGTTTCTGGGATGAAATGCTCCAAGTCTTCCGCCAGAGCGGTCGAGTCGTGCCCGTCTTTGTGGACAAGCATCTGGCCGACAATTGGGAGGATGCGAAGCACATTTTCGACACGGCCCGTGAACTGGGAATACCGCTCATGGCCGGATCTTCGGTTCCGGGATCCTGGCGCCTCCCCCCGGTGGACCTCGCCCGAGGTGAGGCCTTGGATGGAATCGTGGTGGTGACCTATGGATCCACGGATCACTACGGGTTTCACGCCCTGGAATGTCTCCAGGCGGTCGTGGAGCAGCGACAGGGGGGCGAAACCGGTGTGCGCGCGGTTCGAAGTCTGAGCGGGAGTGCGATGTGGAAAGCCCTCCGGAAGCAGGAGGTGGATTCGGCCCTGTTCGAGGCGGCGCTCCGGCACGTATCGCCTGATCCCATCAACCTATCGGCACTCCAACGCACGGTGCCGAAACCCATCCTGTGGCAGATCGAGTATGCCGATGGCCTGCGGGCTTCGGTGGTGGAATTGAACGGGGCGGCGACCGGTTGGGCCGGGGCCTGGCGCCGTCGCAGGGACGGCCAGGTCGCCTCCACTCGTTTCTGGACTCAAGAGGCGCGGCCCGCCGCGCACTTTACCCTACTGCTTGAAGGAATCGAACGGATGATGCTGGAAGGGCGACCGACCTGGACCGCCGAGCGGACGCTGATGAGTAGCGGTCTGCTGGATGCGCTGCTTCAATCAAGTGTCCAGAAAGGACGACGACTGGAGACCCCCTGGCTGGAATGGGGCTACACGTCCGCATGGCGCTGGCAGGAACCGCCACCGCCACCGCCCAGCCGTCCCTGGAGCGAGCAGTAAGGCAAGGGGCCGTATCGATTCGGAGAAGGACGGATCGACCGGTTCATGGCGGTGGTTCAATCCACACCTCTCGCTCGGGACGGATTCTCCGGCACCCGACAAAAAGTGCTGGAGGTAGCAACTAGTCTTGGCAACGGCAAGGATTGCTCAACAGACTAGCCCGCACGCTACAACCCCATAAAAATGACCAACCGAATTCGATATTTCCTGGTGGCGGGAATCGTTCTGACCGCCGCCGTATTGACCTGGGCCCAGCAACCCTCAGTTCCGTTGAGCAGCCTTCCCTTCAGTCCAGGACGTCAAGCCGGTCCCACTCTTTACGTCAGCGGCCAGATTCCCCGGACTGCCGACGGTAAAGATGTGCGTGATTCGGTCGAAGCGGAGACCCGCCAAGTCATGGACAACATCGGTAAAATCCTGAAAGACCACGGCTATACCTTCGACGATTTGGTCAATGCCACCGTGTATTTAAAGGACCTGAATGATTACGCCGCCATGAACAAGGTCTATGCGTCGTACTTCAAGAACGGGTTTCCCGCGCGCGCGACCGTGGGTGGCGTCGATTTGGTCTTTGGTTTTCGAGTCGAGATCAGCGGCATCGCTTACCAAGCAGGTCGATGAATCCGCCCATCCCGCCCCTTCCGCCCCCGGGTGGTCACGTCCCTACCCTGGGTCACGGTCCACAAATGAGCCGCCGAGGGGCGCTTCGAAGCCTTGGTTGGATTGGCGCATTGGCCACCGCGCCTGGGGCCGTGGCCCTGGAATCAAGCCCGACCCCTTCCCCTGCACTTCCTGACCCAGCCCTGCGTTTGCATGAGGCTGAGAAGTATTGGACCCGAGTCCGCGCCGAGCAGTTCCTTTTGGGTGAAAAACGGTCGTTTCTCAATCCGGGCAGCTTGGGAGTCGTGCCCCGGCCGGTGTTGCAAAAGGTCATTGAATCCCAAACCCGCCAAGCGGAATGGTCCACCGACGATTTACCCCGCTGGGGGTACGAAACCCTGGAAGACGAGCGCGCCGAAATGGCGCAGTTTTTAGGCTGCCAGCGGGAGGAATTAGCCTTCACCCATAATTGCACCGAAGCGATCAGCTACGTCGCCGCGGGCCTGGAGTTAAAAGCCGGCGATGAAGTCTTGATGACCAACCAGGAACATCCCGGCGGGTCTTCGGGATGGAAAATCCGCGCAGCGCGCTCGGGTATCGTGGTCCGAGAAGTGGAAATCCCCCTCTCCCCCCAAGAGCCGGGAGAACTCGCGGAACGAATGATCTCGGCGATCGGTCCCAAGACTCGCGTACTGAGTTTCAGCGGCATCACCAGCCCGACCGGCCTGGTGATGCCCGTCGCTGAAATCTGCAGAGCGGCTCGCGACCAAGGGGTACTCACCCTCGTCGACGGCGCCCACATGGATGGACAGATTCCGGTGAACCTGCGGGAACTGGGTTGCGATTTCTTCGCAGGCAGTCCCCATAAATGGATGTTCGCTCCGGCGGGCTGCGGCCTGCTCTATGGTCGCGGCGAGGCGTTGGACCGACTCTGGCCTTCGGTTTGCAACTCCGGCTGGGACAACCCGGCCGGCCTGCACGCGACCCGCTTTATGATGATAGGCACCAACAACCGCTCGATCATCGACGGCATGATGGCTGGCCTGCGCTTTCTAAAGGCTTTGGGCCCCGAGGCGGTCTACGCTCGCCAACACCAGCTGGCTCAGTTGATCCAGCGCCGCACCCGCGAGCGGAGCTATCTTGAGCCGGTGACCAGAGACGATTCGCGGCTCTTCCGTGCGATCTACACCCTTCGATTCAAAGAAAGTGAACTGTCTGCCCTCTTTAAAACAATGAAGGAGCGGCAAATCTACATCTTGGGCGGGCAACGGCAGCGGCTGTCGGCCAACATCTATACCCGACCGAGCGACATCGAGGCGTTTTTCGAAGTCTGTGATCAGCACCTGAAACGATAGGTCGGTGGAGATTCCCCGACCACCAGCACCAAGGGACAGGACGTCTATTTGCAAAGGACAGCACCAGGACCAAGGGACAGGACAGTTGTTTGCAAAGGGACAGGACAGCTATTCGCGAAACCGACGACGCCGGATTCCAAGCGTCGAGGGCATCGATCCAACAGCGTTACAGGTGACGATGGCTCGGAAAAAGTCAGGTTGGCACTCTGTCTACGCCAAGAGGTTTTTGGCTCAATTCGGCTGTCTGGGACTTACGCGAGCCGCGAATCGCGCCAACGCCAGCGACCGTTGGCCTACTCCACTTGGGGAACTGTCCTTTCCTACTCGGTGAAGCGTTACCCAAAGACCTGCTTTCGCAGATCCCGAAGCACGAACAGATCGCCGGTCAGTCCCTGCATCGGCCGGGCGCCGTCACGGCGCTGCGGACCCCAACGCCCTCGCAGGGCGACGAAGACCCTGTCCACATACTCCCGCGTTCCAAAGACCGCGCCGTCGGCAAAGTACCGCACCCGTAGTTGCAAGTACTCCGGCAGGGACACCTTCCCTCGCGCCGCCAGCACTACCAGCACCGCCTCCCTCGAGAATCCCCGCCGTTCCGATCCGCCGTCCGGAGCGCTCCCCTCCCGCTCCGCACCCTGTCCAAAGAGCCACATCCGGTAGGCCGCCAATGCCTGCTCGGGGGCCTGGACGATCTCCGGCCGACGCTGCGCCATCGCCAGGACCGCGGCGATGGCCTCCCGGGCAGTGGCCTCCCCGGCGGCCGCGGCCCCGTAGCCGCACCAGCGGTAGTCCTTGGGATCCGCCACCAAACCAGCCCTCACCGGATTGAGGTCGATGTAGGCCGCCATGGTGGCCAACGGATCTCCCGCTCCTTCCACCAGCACACTCTTGAAGCGTTCCTCCCAAAGTACGCCCCGGCGTCCCTTCCGCCGGTTGAACCACTGGGTGAAGCGTTGCTTGAGTCGCTGCAGGTAGCCACTGATGTCCCACATGGTGGCGCAGATCCGGTCCAGGAACGCCCGTTCGCCAGCGGAATCACCGGCAGCACGCAACTGTTCGAGGCGTTGTCGGAAACGTTTTGGGGTCACAGCCGAGCTGGAGAGGGCTTCAATACGGGCGAGGACTTCGTCGGCGCTGAGCGGTTGTTCCGGCCTAGCCGGCACTTCGACCAGGAGGTGAAAGTGGTTGGAAAGAATGCAGAAGGTGAGCACGCGCACGCCGCAGAAGCGTTCGTATTCCCGGAGCAGGCGCACGAACTGTTCGCGCTCCTGGGGGCCGAAGACGAAGTCGCGGTTCACGACCCGTGACATGCAGT
>JBDKKE010000566.1:0-7966 GCA_039796255.1 Verrucomicrobiota bacterium
GGTGGGGGAGGAAACCGCGTGGCATCTGGGCGACCGGGATCCGGCCAGTCCGCTCTTCGCTGCGTTCCGCGAACCCAACAGCGGGAATCTCTCCTTGCCCCGTTTTGTCGGACGTTTCACGGTCGCCACCACGGAAAAAGGGGCTGTGAGTGCGCGTTTTGAAGATGGGGTTCCGCTGGTGGTCGCCGGCGCGGTGGGGCAGGGCCGGGTACTGCTGGTCAACACCTCGGCGGACACCACCTGGAGCGACTGGCCCAAGCACAAGACGTTCGTCCCCTGGATGCATCACGCCGTGCAGTTCCTTGCCGGTCGATCCGACGCGGCGGCTTTACGCGCCGGATCGGGTTTCGCCGCTGGTTCGGCAATCGAACTGGAGCTGGGAAGCAGCCCAGCCGTCACCAATCGCCCGTTCCGCCTGGACGGTCCGGGAGGCCAGACAATGGCAGTGGGCTCAGACTCACTCGGCCGGATCGACCTGAAGGCATCATCGCCCGGAGTGTGGTCCCTGAAGGATGGCCGCGGGGCTGAATTGCGCCGCTTCAGCGTCCATGGGGCCGCTTCCGAGTCCGACCTGATGGCGGTGCGTCCGGATGAACTTCAACAACAGTTGGTCCGCGGGGCAAAGTCCGATGCCGCCGGTCTGGCCGGCGCGCTATTCGGAGCGGACCAGGGACGCCGCGAGTTCTGGCGACTGCTGCTGCTGGGCGCGCTGGTGCTGCTGTTGGTGGAGACGCTTTATTCGAATCGGTCAATTGCCTGAAAGGAATCCATGAACCCCCGTCTTTCCATTCGTGACCAATTGTCGGTGGCCGGTCGTGGCCGGGACCGCGCGATCCGCCTCGCCACCCTGCTGACCCTGGTGGGACTTCTCCTGCTTCTTTTCCTGGGAGTGGCCCTGCTGGACTACCAGATGATCCTGCCGGCCTCCCTCCGCTGGGCCGCCCTGTCAGTCCTCGGGGTGGCAGCGCTCGTCGGAGGGATCCGCGTGTTCCGGCTTTGGCGCCAACCTACCTCGCTCAAACAGTCGGCGCTGGAGGTGGAGGCGGCGCGACCGGACGTGGGATGCGAGGTGTCGACCGCCGCCGAATACCTGACTGGGGAGCGCAAGGTGTCCCAGGAGTTTGAACAGGAACTGGTGACGGCGCTTCAGCAGCGGGCCGCCGAGACGGTGACGCAGAGTCCGCTGCCGCATCGTCGCCAACTGGTGCTTCCCGGATTGGCGGTCGCGCTGGGTGTGATGTCATTGGCTGCGTTTATCGCCGTCCTGCCCTCCGCCGGCACCGCCCTGCAGCGGACCGCCGCTCCCTGGTCCCCGGCGGCGTTTTCGCGGGTGACGGTGACTCCCGGGGTGGTCGAGATTCCCGTCGGCCGGGCGCTGGAAATCACCGGAAAGTTCCGCGGCCGCCAGCCGGAGCGGGCCGAACTGCGGGTGCGCGAGGCCGGACAGCGGGACTGGACGATTCGTCCGCTGACGGCCGATACCAACGGGGTTTTTCGGCACACACTGCCGGCGGTGGGTTCGTCCTTTGCCTACCAGGTCACCGGACTGGATGCGGTCTCCGAGGAGTTTGCGGTCACCTCCTATGTGCCGCCGGAGATTCGGGAGATCCGGGTCCGATTGGAGGCTCCGGCCTATACCGGACTGAAGCCCCTCGAACAGTCATCGGCGGACATCACCATCGTGCGGGGAAGCCGCGCCACCCTGCGCGTCCTGCCCACGGTGCCGCTGTCCAAAGCCCAGCTCCGCTTTACCAATGGGGTCGTGGTGGCCTTGAAGTCCGATGCCTCCCAACAGTGGACGGCCCAGTTGCCGGTGGATCGCGATGCGGAGTTTCGCTTTGAACTGTTCGATGCGCAGGGGCGCCAGGGTGGGGATGAACAGGCCCATCACATCACCGCTGTTCCCGACGCGCCGCCCAAGGTGGATTTTGCCACACCCGGAAGGGATATCCGCGCCGCGGCGACCAACCGCATCGATCTCAAGCTGACGGCGAGCGATGACTTCGGTGTGGCGGGAGTGAAGATTTTCTATCACCGGCTGGGGGCGCCGGAGTTGGAGTTGACCGCGCCGCGCCTGGTGGCGAAGGGCGCTGAACTGCAGGGAGAGACGAGTCTCGATCTGGCGCCGCTCCAGCTGAAGGAGTTCGAGTTGGTCGCCTACCACGCCGAGGTTCGCGACAACAATACCCTCGACGGGCCGGGCATTGGACGCTCTCCGACCTACTTCATTGAGATCACTGACCTGAAGTCCGGTCAGTGCCTCTGCCAAGGCCAGGGAC
The DNA here is from genome assembly GCA_039796255.1 of Verrucomicrobiota bacterium. Lineage (GTDB taxonomy): Bacteria > Verrucomicrobiota > Verrucomicrobiia > Limisphaerales > UBA9464 > UBA9464. The sequence continues at coordinate 2,280 of JBDKKE010000566.1, forward strand.
AGAAGGTCAATCTGCTGGTCATCCAGAAGCAGATCATCGCCGATACCACGGCGCTGGCCTCCGCTGTCCCGGTGAAACAGTACATGGAACTGGCGGCGCGGCAGCAGGACGCCCTTGAATTCGCGAAACTGTATCAGCAGGCGTTGACCCAGACGGGAGCCCCGTCCGCAGCCCAGGGCGCACTCAAGGCCGCGATGGAGTCGATGGAGCAGGCCGCCACCGCCCTTTGGTCGCGGTCGCGGGATACGGCCCTGGCGCCCGAGGAGTCGGCGCTGGCCAGTCTCTACCAGGTGGTCCGCCTGATGCCCGAATTGCAGAATCTGCCGACGACCCCACCGCCGCTGGCCGAGAAGACGCCCCCGACACCTCCAGCGGTCAAAGTGGTGCTGGAGGCCATCAAGCAGCAGAAGAAGGAGCCGGTGGATCGCAAGGAGATCGCGCGGTTACTCGAACAGGTAAAGCAGCTCAGCCGGCAACAGGCGGGACTCAATGCATCCCGCCCCGGCACTGGGAGCGCTTCCGGAAAAGGAGCCGCGCCAGGTCAGGGTCAGGGTCAGGGTCAGGGTCAGGGTCAGGGTCAGGGTCAGGCTTCTGGGGCGCCGCCCAAGCCGGGCCCGGCTGCCCCGGGTCAGGAAGCGAAGGAGTTGGCGAAGCTGGCCCCGAAACAGGAGCAGTTGAGCGCGGAGGCCAGGGAGCTTGCCGCGCGCATCGCCCGGCAGGCGGGCAAGGGATCGCGCATGGGGCATGGGGCAGGACAACGAATGAGCGAGGCCGCCGCCAAGATGGGGCAGGCCGCCAAGGCCATGCGCAGCGGCCAGGGGGAGACGGCTGGGACGGCCGGGGACGAGAGCGAATCGTCACTCGGGATCGCGTCGGCGATGCTGGAAGAACTTCTGTCGGGAAGGCCCGAGCTTTCCGATGTCTCCGCCGAAGACGCCCCCAAGCAGTATGAGGCGGCCATCGCCGACTACTTCAAACGCCTTTCCCATGCGGAGTGATGGGGGAGGTTCACCACAGAGGCACAGAGACACCGAGAGTTGAAAGAGCATGAGGAAATCCTTCTTGGGAGAACCTCTTGATGATCATGGTCGTCGCCCAGAGCTCTCGTTATTTCCGGCCGCCGCGCGAGGGGAATCTGAGTTTCCTGACGATGTCTGCCCCGTCTCCTGTCCCTGCTGTTTCTCGTTTCCAGTTCCCCTCTGTGTCTCTGTGCCTTTGGGGTTAAAACTCCCCCTCGGTGGTTAAGGCATCAGCCCAAATGACTCAGTTTACCTATTTACCGGATTGGCGGTGGATCGCCTTGGCGGGCTTTCTGACGCTGGGGGTGGTCCTCGCCAGCTATGGGTGGGCGCGCGGTCGGGCCGGTCAGCCACTCCGTCTTTTCCTGGTGGCGGTGCGCTGGTTGGTGATCGCCCTGATCGCCGCCTGTCTGCTGGATCCAAACTGGGTGGAGAAGATCCAGCATCGCCCGAAAACGCGGCTGGCGGTGTTGCTCGATTCCTCAAAAAGCATGGGCACCCAGGATGTTCCCGGGGGACGCCTGTCTGCCGGCAGAGAGTGGGTTCAGCGACAGGTCCTCAAAGACCTGCCGGCGACAGTCGAGGTGGCGGCGTTTCGCTTCGACCAATTGGTCACCCCGGTGAACGACTTGCGCGCTGCCAGTCCGACCGGGGCAGTGACCGCTCTAACGGCAGCCCTGGAGACACTGCTGGCGGCGCCGCCGGAGACTCCGCTGACGGGAGTGGTCCTGGTCTCAGACGGCATTGAAACCTCGGCGAAGTCTCCCGAAGCGGTGGCGCGTGCCTACCGTCAGCGGGGAATTCCGGTGCACACGGTGCTGACCGGCACCACCAATGACGTCCGGGATGTGGTGATTGAGAACGTTCAGGTGAAACGCGCCGTTCCCAATGAATCGCCCACCCGGGTGACCCTGTCCCTCCGCTCCGCGGGGTTTGCCGACCGGAATGTTTCGGTGCAGATCCGCCGGGAGCGGGAGGTGGTGGCGCTGCAGGAGGTTCGGCTCAATGGTGGCACGCAGTCGGTGGAGATCGACTTCACTCCCCGCCAGCGGGGTTTTCAGGTCTATGAGGTCAGCGTCACCCCGTTGAAGGAAGAGTGGCTGGCGACCAACAACCGGCGGCTGTTTGGGCTCGAGGTGACGGATCCGACCCTGCGGGTCCTCTACATGGAGGGAACGCCCCAGCAGGACTCCAGTCCGATTCCGGAATGGAAATACCTCAAGGACGCGCTGCAGTCGGACAAAGACATCCGGGTCACCGTGCTCTATCGCCAGATGGGAAATAACGGCCAGTTCCTGAACACGGTGGATTCCGATCCCGAGACTGGCGACCGGATCTATCCGGTGGAACATCCGACGCAGGGGTTTCCCCGAACCCTCGCCGGTCTGCTGGACTTCGACGTGGTGATCCACAGCGACATCAAGATTTCGTCCTTCACGCCGGAGCAACTGGCGAATCTGGCGACGCTGGTGGAGCAGCAGGGTGGGGGCTTCGTCATGATCGGTGGCAACTCCGCCTTCGGGAAGGGCGGCTATCACCGCACGGCGCTGGATCGCATCATTCCCGTGGCGATGGAGAGCAGCGATGACTCGGAAGCCCGACCGGTCCGCCTCCAGGTTCCCGCCGCCGCGTGGGGGCATCCGCTCATTGCCTTCAGCGACGATCGGTCCGAGACGGCCCGCATCTGGACCGACAAGTTTCCCATGCTGTATGGCATGAACCGGGTGGAGCGGGCCAAGCCCGGTGCCACGGTCCTGGCCGAGGCGGACGACGGGAATGTGCTGATCGCGGTGCAGGAAGTGGGCAAGGGACGCAGCATGGCCTTCACCTCGGATACCACGCGATCCTGGGGCCGGGACTTTGAAACCCTCTGGGGCGAGGCTTCCACGCCGGGACGTCGGCTCACCGAAGCCAGTTCGGACAGCCGCTACTACCGCCAGTTCTGGGTGAACGCCGTCCGCTGGCTTGCGGCAGGGAAAACCTCCAAGACCAATTCCGCCGTCACCTTGGAACTTTCCCAGGGGTATGCCGCTCCGGGCGATTCCGTGACAGCCAGCGTCAAGGTGCGAAACCCGCAACTTGCGGAGATTGCCAACGCCGAAGTCTCGCTGGTGATGATCAGCGGTTCCCAGACCAACGGGTCCGTTCGCGCCCGCTACGACAGTGGCAGCCGATCCTACGTGGCGAGTCTTCCGGCTTCCACCACGGGCAGTCATATCGTCCTGGCGACTGCCAGCCAGGGAGGGACCCGGTTGGGCGAGGATCGTCAATTGCTGGTGGCGGAATCCACGGATCGCGAAATGGAGGATCTGCGGGCGCGTCCGGAGGTCATGGCTGCCATCGCGCGCGCATCCGGTGGGCAGTCGTTCCGTATGGGTACCGATGCCCCGGGATTGTCGCAGATCCTGGCCCCGGCTTCGCAAGGCGTGGTGGAGTACCGGCGACGTCCGCTCTGGGACAAACCCTGGTGGTTGGCTACGGTGTTGGGCCTGTTGACGCTCGAATGGTCGGTCCGCCGCTGGCGCGGTCTGGCCTGAACCGTTCAACCCCAGGGATTGAATCATGAGGCGATGGCTGACTTGGCTTTTGGGGAGTGCGCTGGTCGCACGGATGCTGGCTGCGGGCCCCGGGCCGGTCTATCAGGATGCTGGCAATGGCCTTTCCCGCCTGGAACTGCGCATGCCCTCCGGACCGTGGTCGGTGCAGGTCGTCCGCATGGAGCGCAGTCGCACGAATCTGGTCCTGCTGTCGACGCTGGGTCTGGGGGATCGGATCGGACTCGACACCCTCACCGCCCAGGTGGGACGGATCCCCAAGGATCTCGGTGAACCGCTGGCGGCCATCAATGGCGACTTTTACCAGACCGAGGACGAGTCGATGCCTGGGGATCCGCGGGGGCTTTTCATCCGGCGCGGCGAACTGATCAGCGTTCCGGCGGCGCGCGACTGCTTCTGGATGGATCGGGAGGGGAAGCCGAGGATCGGGACGGTGAAGTCCGGACTGCAACTCCTCTGGCCGGATGGCAAAATCACCCCGCTGGGGTTGAACGAGGATCCGGGGGATCTGGATGCCGTTCTCTTCACCCCGGCGTCCGGCCGGGCCGCTGACGAGTTTAACGGGACGCAGCTGATTCTGGAATGGGCGGGCGAGGGACACTGGCTGCCGCTGCGTGCAGATGTCTCGTATGCGGCGCGGGTGGCGCGGGCCGCGGACAACACCGGGACCAATCTGGTTCTGATGGTCGCCTCCCATCTTCGCCCCCAGGCCAGCCAATTGAAGGCGGGCGGAACGGTCCGGATTTCCACTCGCATGACTCCGGGCATGGCGGGAGTGGCGACGGCCCTGGGTGGCGGTCCTGCCCTGGTGCGTGGAGGCCTGGCCCTCACCCCCCGCGCCAGCAAATCCAACGAACGGCATCCGCGGTCCGCGCTGGGTTGGAATGCGCAGCATTTCTTCCTGGTGACCGTGGACGGCCGTCAGTCGGGATTCTCGGAGGGTATGACCCTGGCGGAACTCGCCCAGCAGATGGCGCAACTGGGCTGTGAGGAGGCGATGAATCTAGATGGTGGCGGTTCGACTGAACTGTGGCTGCGCGGCCGAATTCTCAACCGTCCGTGCTACGGCCACGAACGCCGCACCGCCAGCGGTCTGGTCGTGCTCCGCCTTCCCGGCAAGCCGTAGCCCTGGATCGCCCCCGTTCTCCGCGCTGGTGACTTTTCGCGCGACGTTCCATGGTCACGCGCAACGATGGAACTCGCGGACCTTTCCTGGCCGGCGGTGACCGCCCTGCCGAAGAACACTCCAGTGGTGATTCCCATCGCCGCACTGGAGCAGCATGGACATCATCTTCCTGTCTTTACCGACAGCCTCCTGCTGGGCGAGGTGGTGCGGCGGGCCAAGGTCTCCCTCGGAGACCAGGTCCTGTTCGCCCCCCTGATGTGGCTGGGGAATTCCGATCACCACCTGGACTTTGCCGGCACACTCTCGGCCCCGCCCCGGACGTATCTGGATCTTCTGTCCGGCCTGGCGGACAACTTCGTGCAGCACGGCTTCCGACGCCTCGTGTTCGTCAATGGACATGGCGGGAATGATGTGCCGGGACGACAGGCGGTCTTTGAGTTGCGCCAGCGGTACCGCCAGCGAAACGACCTGCTGTTTCTGCTCGCCACCTATTGGAGTCTGGGCGCGAAGCCGTGGGAGTCGGAACCGGCGCTGCATCAGCGCGAGATGGGCCACGCCTGCGAATGGGAGACCTCGATGATCCTTCGGTTGGCGCCGCACCTCGTGGGTGATTACCGGACGGCGGCGCCGGTGGAACCTGGCACCGCGTTTGCCCCCGCCGCCCGGGGATGGATTACCCGGGATCGCAGTGGGCCCGGGCACATCGGTTGGCCGCATCTGGCGTCGGCGGAGAAGGGGGAGCACCTGTTCCGCCTATTCTCGGCAGATGTCGTTGCCCTCATGGAGCGCGTCCTTTGCTGGGACGGCCATTCCTGGGAAGGCTGATTCCGCCATGACTGCCACCGAGGAAAGATCCCTTCGAGCGCCGTCCTGGAAGTGGACCGTGTGCGGACTGCTGCTGCTGGCCTCGGCGATCAACTACATGGACCGCCAGACGCTCGCCGGAGCGTCGGTGCGCATCTCCCGCGAGTTCCATCTGCTGCAGGC
>JBDKKE010000567.1:0-4884 GCA_039796255.1 Verrucomicrobiota bacterium
TGCCCCAAACGGCGGGATCGACCTGCCAGTGATGAACCCGAAAGAGTTCGCGCAGATGTTCCCGGAAGGCCGCCTGCAGGAGCGGCAGGTGGAGGAGATAGTCCGGCTTTCGGACGCGCACAAAGCGTCCGCGCCCGTCGAGTCCGGCGCCGGGGACCAGGCAGTGGATATGGGGATGAAATCCCAGCTGCTGATTCCAGGTGTGGAGCACCGCGGTGAAGCCACTGGTGGCGGCCCGCAGCCCTTTGGCGGTGGCCAGCTTCTGGGAAAGAGATCCCGACACGGCGGCGAGAAACAGATCATAAGGCAGTTGAGAGCCTCACCGAGAACATAGAGGAGTCGGGTGGTGGCAATACGGATCTCAGGGCTGAATCTCCAGTCGGGTTGCGGCGAAGAGCCTTCGCGCTGCGGAGATGTTTGGGATGAATGGAGTGGGACTTCGAACTTTTCATGCACCGGCCATCCGATACTCTCCACCCATGCCGTCTGCCGGACCCGGCTCAACCTTCAACCCCGCTCCAATTTCCGCGTCGCCGCGGAGCGGCTTGGTTCAACAGACGTTCAACAGACGTTCCGCATCTGCTGGAGATTTGTCATCCGGGAGGACGCGCCGGCGTAGACCTCTGCCTGGGTAACAGCCACCGAAACAGACCCTATTACGGCACCGAGGATCAGTACCTCCGCTCGCGGGTGCGCCTGCTGAAACCGGGCGGGCAGCTGGGCATCGCCGGCGCTGCTCTGCTGCAGGAGATGGAAGGTCCGGTTCCAGACTCCCTGCGAGGCTCGTGGCCCCCGGAGATGAGATGCATGCACTCCGCAGACTGGTGGCGCCGACACTGGGAGGATTCTGGAGTGATGAACATCGAAGTGGCGGACAACCTGCCGGAAGGTTGCCGGCGTTGGCGCGAATGGCACCGGGCTGTTGCTCCCGACAACACACCCGAGATTCAGGCGCTGGATGCGGATCAGGGGCGCCATCTTGGTTGCCTCCGGGCAATCGCCCGTCGGCGGGAGATTTCGATCGAGGAATCCGTCTCGTCTTTCCCAAGGAACTACACGAAGAAGCCGCTACTGCGAACGGACAAGGATTCTGAAGGATGAGGGACCGCCTGGTACTGGCGTGATGTTGGTTTGGGAACGAGGTCGCTGTATCCGGCAGCCAGTCATTCAGTCTTGCCGTTGGACTCGGCTCCCGCCGCTCCAATCCGGGTGCGTTCCCTGGGTGATCGAACCTGTTGCATGACGAAGAACATTTCCCGGGCGATCTGTCGGCTCCGAAGGTCATAGGTTTCTGACTCGATGGGCGATCCGTCCGCGACCTTGGGGTCCTCGTAATGCAATGGGGCTCTCATGGCGCACCCCTTCACCCTGGGACAGTCTTGGTCCGCGTGGTCGCAGGTCATGATTGCTGCGAAATCGGATTGGGGATTCGTGGGCGCCGAGTAGGTCTTCGAGAAAAGTTCCACCGCCGGAGCCGTTGCCGAGTATTCGACGTGGTAAACTGGATTCTGCGATTGCGGCGCCGTGTTGGTGACAGCGAATCCGGCGCGGACCAGGGCTGCCACGGTCCGGGGGTTGCACGCCGTTACCTCGACACCGCCCGAATACGTTGTGACTCCCTTCAATCCGAAATAGGTGGCTGCGGTTTGCGCCCACACCTGCGCCAACTGGCTGCGGCGGCTGTTATGGGTGCAGATGAACATCAATGCGGCAGGCTTCCCTGCGTCCATCCTCTGTCGGATCCACCCGGATATCTTCTCCAGCGCGGCGCGGCGGTCCGGCGGGATACTGTCAGACTCCGCGGTCCTCTCGGCGACCCCTCGCCGAAGTGCGGGCAGGAGGTCCGTGTCGGCCGCACTCCCGGGGAGGGTGGCTAGCAAGAGCAGGACGGCGGCAAAGGGTCCTGAGAAAGAAGAACGGCGTGAATTTCGGATCATTCTCATCAAGTCATGGAGTAACGGACAAGCGGGCGCCGTCGGTGGCACCTCCTCTCAGAACCCTTGTTGTCGACTGCGCCTGGTCAATCGCGAAGTGACTTCAGGCAAGCGTCGCACGCCCCAATCAGGCATTTGTCACCCGTTCGTCACGGGATTCTCCGCGCACTGTCCACCCTCCCTTGCCGGAGCCGTGATTCGCTCATTCCCTCCGTGGCAGGACACAGTCCTGACACTGGACGACGCCCAGGTGCCTGGCGTTCTCCAGCGCGCGCCGGAAGAATTTGTCCCGCGCGGCCTCGCTGGCTGTGGCATCGGCGCCCTCGCCAGCCAGCTTTTTTGCCTTGGCCATCAGCGCCATGCGCTCGTCATACAACGCCTGGGCGCGGGCCGGTTCCGCCAGACGGTCAAAGTACTTCCGTCCCTCGATCCACGTCTGGACACACTGGCTTTGGGAATCCAGCGGGGATCCGGACCACAGCACCAGATCGGCATCTTTGCCCGGCTCCAGGGAGCCGACCCAGCGGTCGATTCCCAACTGCTTGGCGGGATTGAGGGTGACGAACTTCAGCGCCTCGGCCTCAGGAGTGCCGCCATATTTCACGGCTTTGGCCGCCTCGAAGTTGAGCCGGCGCGCGAGGTCATCATCGTCGGAGTTGAAACTCACCGTGACTCCCCGGTCCCGCATCAGGCTGCCCCCATAGGGAATGGCATCATAGACCTCGAACTTGTAGGCCCACCAGTCGGAGAAGGCACTGCCGCCGGCACCGTGACGGGCGATTTCGTCCGCAACCTTATAGCCCTCCAGCACATGTTGGAGCGTCGCCACGCGCACGCCGAACGTCTCCATGACGCGCAGGAAGGCGACGATCTCATCCTGTCGGTAGCTGTGGCAGTGAACGAGCCGGGTTCCGGCGATGATCTCGGCGATGGCGTCCAGCTCCAGGTCGCGCCGGGGCGGGGGAGGTCGCGGTTCGCGGCCCTTCGTTGCCTCCCAGGTCTTCCAGGCGGCCGTGTATTGCTGCGCGGCGGTGAAGCGGTTCTGATGGAAGGCGGGAACACCCATCCGCGTCTGCGGAAAGCGGGTGGTGAATTTATCGCCCCAGTTGGACTGCTTCACGTTCTCACCGAGGGCGAATTTGATGCCCGACGGAGCGTTGGTGTACTTGAGATCCTCCGGCGCCGCTCCTTCCCGCAGCTTGATCACTTGATTCTGTCCGCCGATGGGATTGGCGGATCCATGCAGAAGGTTGGCGATGGTCAATCCGCCGGCCAGTTGACGATGCAGATTCGGAGTCTCGGAATTCACCACGTCGCCGATGCGGACCATGGAGGTGCTGGGGAGGCCCGACTCGTTGACGGCGCCGAGTATCGCCGAATGGCTGTGGCAGTCGATGAGGCCCGGGGTGAGGTGGAGTCCGGTACCGTCGATGACCAGAGTGTCCGGACCCGGCTCCATCGCCCCGGATCCCACCGCCACGATGCGGCCGCCCTCCACGCGGAGGCTGGCGTTGGTCAGGATTCCGTTCGGCCCGCAGGTCCAGACCGTCGCGCCCCGGATCAAGAGACTGGGAGGATTGGTCAAGACACCGCGTCCTGCCGATGGGTCGCGGGCGAGGCGTTTCCGGGCAAGGTCCCGGAGTTCGCGTTCCTTCTTTTTGTCTTTCTCCTTTTCCTTCTCTTTCTCCTTCGCCTGGACGTCGTCGGCCGACTTGGACTTTTCGGCCTCCGCGGGCTTTTCCTCTTCCGCTGGCGTGACGTCGTAGGGGCGTCCATCGATCCAGACCGAAATGACCTTTCCCTCGGGGTCAAAGTAGCCCTTGGAATCGCAGACGGTGAGATTGGCCAGCTTCCCCGGGGTAATGGTTCCGAGCAGGCCATCCACGCCGCAGAACTTCGAGGGAATGGTGGTCAGGGCGGCCAGCGCGTCGGTCTCGGGCAGTCCGCGGTCGAGGGCGGTGCGCAGGTTTTTGCGGAACTCCTTGCGATCCCCAAGGCCGAAGGTGGTCAGAGCCAGGGGAGCCCCGGAGCGGTGCAGCAGGGCTGGATTCTCGGGAGCCCAATCCCAGGAGCGCAGGGCATCCAGGGTCACGCTCTCCCAGGAGTCTTCCGAGGGCAGCTTGGGCAGGGCGGGGAATGCGAGGGGAACGATGTAGGCGGTGCGGTCGCCGCGAATGAGATCCGGACGTCTCCACTCATCGCCCGAGGCCACCATGATGGTGGTGCGGAGGCCGAGTTCCGCCGCCAGATGGCGGGCGCGATCCACCATGAGAATGCTGCCGGGCTCGAAGAAAACGGGCTGCCGGTCCAGCGGGGCCTGCAGCGCCTGCAGTGCTTCATTGGCCGGGGTTCGCGGCGATCGGAGCGGATCCCGGAGCGTTGCGGCCTGGGAAGCGCTCCACCACTGGGCGTCGAAGAATGCCTGCCGGATGGCGGCGATGGTCCCCATGAGCGAGTTGGGAAAGGAGTCGTCCCCACCCGGCACTTCGAAGGCAATGTGCTGGGCGGTGCCGAAACGGGAATCGGGGGAAAGGAGGGCTTCGTTGGGGGATCCATGGCCCAACATCACGAAGGCGCTCTGTCCACGGATGATTCCCGAGGACGGAATCACATTGCCGGCGGTGAAGCCGAGGTCCCGGAGGGCTTCGAGTTGTTTGGTGTCGGGACTGTAGCTTTCCGCGACCCGACGCTGAGGCGTTACCGAAGACAGCGCATAGCCGGGTCCCTCGGCACCGGCGTCGGATTCCTGTCCGGACACTCCGAAGAATCGATATCCGCCTGCGCTGGTGTCCGTAGCCCGGGCGTTCGCGCCTCCGTGTGTGTTGGCCGCCTGCCGTTCACCCAACTGATGGATCGGCCGATTGGTGCTGGAGAGCGCGAGGTAGGGGTCGATCAGTCCGGCGTAGATGATCCGTCCGGACAGATTCCAGATGCGGGCGTCGGCGGGCGG
>JBDKKE010000568.1:0-7320 GCA_039796255.1 Verrucomicrobiota bacterium
AGGACCGGTTTCTGGGTTTATAACGTACAAGGGTAAGTCATATATAGCAAACGGCAGTGGCTCAATAAAATATAACCGCTTAAATAACGAGTCAACCACTTCAATGGAATTTTTAAATGCAGATGGATCTGTTGCGTTTTACAGCAGAACCTCATCATTTACTCTTATTGATTCTAACACTGTTTTAATTCCTGCTGGCACTTTCACAAGTTCTAATCTGCGTACTTATGCAGCCAAGGCATGCACTCTAAAACGGAATGGTAATCGGTACATTGGGCCTTTAGAAATTCAAGACGGAAATATTACAACAACATGGCGAGATTACATCTCTTGGCAGGTGGAAATTATCGATCCTAACGATACTGATGCAGATGGCATTCCTGATCTATCTGATCCAACACCTTTCCCTAGTGCGCCATCGATCGTCTCCAACCCGGTCAGCCAAATTAAAACTGCAGCACAAGCTGTTACCCTAACGGTTCAAGCTTCTGGAAGTGGGCCGCTCACCTATCAATGGATGAAAGGCGGAGTATCTGTCTCGAATGGCGGGGGGATATCTGGAGCTACCACGGCAACACTATCGTTCGCGTCAGTTGAGGCGTCCCAAGCTGGGGAGTATACTGTCATAGTAAGCAATTCTGCGGGGAGTGTGACGAGCACGCCTGCAGTGCTTACTGTTAATCCGGTGAGCGCGGTGGCTAGCCGGAGGATCAGCGGCAAGGTGGAGTACTACTTGAGCACCCAAGGCGGGGTGAAAGGCGTGTCGCTGAATATCGCTGAAGGCGGCGGCGGCAGCGCGGTGAGTGCCGCCGACGGCAGCTACACGATCGACGCGCCGGACACCGGAGCGGTGGCGTTGACGCCGAGCTACACGACAGATGCGCCCATTGCCAATGGCGTGACGACGGCGGACATCACGCTCATTCGGCGGCATGTGCTGGGACTGACGCTATTGGATTCGCCGCACAAGGTGATGGCTGGCGACGTGAACGGATCGGACTCGGTAACGACGGCAGACATCACATTGATTCGCCGGTTGATCTTGGGCACGGCCACGACCTTCAGCGGAGGGTTGTGGCGGTTTGTGCCCTCGGACGAGGCGTTCACCAACACGGCCAAACCGTGGACGGCGACGCGGATGAGGCAGTACGCGTCGCTCGCTTCAGGGACGCTGAGCGGTCAGGACTTCAAAGCGATCAAGCTGGGCGACGTGAACGGTTCGTGGAAGGCACCGACGGTCACCACCGGATCCATCCTTAAGAGCAAGGCCAAGGGCCGGCTCACCGTGGGGAAAGTCACTGCGGCCACTGGAGAGGTCGTTGGTATCCCCATCAAAGCTGAGGGGTTTGCAGCGGTGACCTCCATGCAGTTCACAATGCGCTGGGACCCCACCCAGTTGGAGTTTGTGAGTGCGGGTCACTTCGAGTTACCGGGACTCACGGCTGGCAATTTCAACTCCTTGAAGATGAAGGAAGGGTTGTTGACGTTCTCGTGGGATCCGCCGTCTGGGCAGGGGGTAGAATTGACGACGATTTCGGAGCTGTTCCAAGTCCAGATGAAGGTTCTTGCGGCAGGCGGTGCTACCGCGGAAATGGCGTGGTCTGAATTACCCACTCCGACCGAGGTGACGGTAGATTTCAGTCCGGTGGAGACTGACAAGGTGATCGGAGGTGTGACGGTGAGTGGGGGAACCTCTGTGACTCCTGAATCCTTGGTACTGAAGGTTCTTGGAATCAGTGCGGATGGACGATTGGAGTTGTCAGTTCAAGGGCCGGTAGAGGTTCAGCTTGCTGTGGAAACCACCAGCGACCTGAACACCTGGGTGGAATCCCAACGCATTACCGGCCAAGGCGCTGGCTCTCCGGTGAAGATCACCCTTCAGCCCGACCCCAACGTCCAAACCAAGTTCTGGCGCGTGCGGGTGAGGTAGGCTGTTGAATAGGTTACGACATCGCTCAGATACCTTGAACATCTTGCACCTATGACCAGCAAATTACGGTCCGCACTTTGGGCAAACTTCTTCGCCGTCTGGCTGATTGTAGCCTCAGCGTGCCAGTTGTTGGCAGTCGACCCGGTTGTTTCCCGAGTGCAAGCCAAGCAACGGGAGGGATCTCGGATGGTGGACATCACTTATGACGTGGCTGATCCGGATAGCCCGACGTTGACGGTGTATTTGAAGGTGTCCGCGGATGGAGGGGCAACGTGGAAGGGGCCCGTTGAGTTGGTGAGCGGGGATGTGGGGCGTGGCATCGTGCCTGGTGGTGGCAAGCGGCTGGTTTGGGATGCTGGGAAAGAGATGCCGAATCAGTTTGGGGTGAAGTACCGGTACAGAATTGGGGCCAGTGACCAGTGGTTAGCCCCTGCAGGGATGGCGTCAATCCCGGCAGGTTCGTTTCAGATGGGGGATGCTCGTATAGAAGGACCGGAGCACACGGTAACGGTGTCAGCGTTTGCGATGGATAAATGGGAGGTATCCATTGAGCTCTGGGAGAGTGTCCGAGCGTGGGGAAGCGCGCATGGGTATGACTTGGTGGCCGGAGGTAGTTCTGGGGCCAAGCATCCCGTGCACAGTGTGAGTTGGTGGGATGTGGTGAAGTGGTGCAATGCGCGGTCGGAGAAGGAAGGGAAGGTGCCGGCGTACTATGAGGACGGGGCAATGACCTTAGTGTATCGGAGTGGGGAGAAGGCACCTGCTGGGGTGAAGTGGGATGCTGGGTATCGATTGCCGACGGAAGCGGAGTGGGAGAAAGCAGCGCGTGGAGGAGTAGCAGGTAAGTTGTATCCGTGGGGAACGGATGAGATCAGCACTGACTTGGCAAACTATGCTCAGAATAAAAACGGAACGACACCTGTTGGATCGTATGGAGCAAACGGGTATGGGTTGTATGATATGGCTGGCAATATATCGGAGTATACTTGGGACTTGTATGGTGGTTCTGCCCAGACCGCACAGACTGACCCGCGAGGGCCTACGTCGGGCTATTCGCGCTTGATTCGCGGTGGCAATTGGTTCAGCGTTGTGGGGTTCTGCCGAGTTGCGGACCGCAACTTCGACGGCCCTGGCGGCAATGTCACCCGCGGGTTCCGTTCTGTTTTGCCCCCAGGTCAACCGTGAGTTGGCCGGAGCTCGGTGTATTAGTAATTGCTTTCAAAGTTTAGTCGCTCAGAGGCGACGGGGTCTCGCGTTCACCTGTTATTGGGGTGCGGGTGGGAGCCTCCTTGACTGGCCCGGCTGGTGGATTTCGATCGTGCAAAGCAGGTTGCACGACGGCTGCACGATGGCTTGCACGTTGCACGATCTCGGTCGTGCAAAGTGCAACCACCCCCTATAAGGGGTTGCACGCTGCACGATCGGGTCAACGTGGTCTGCATCATGGTGGCTCTGGTTCATTCCAGGTTAAGACTGTAGGTCCCTCGGCCTGTATTGAGGATGAGTCCAACCTTCACGGCGGTCGCGATAGCCTCCTTCGCGGTGCGTTCACTTGCCCGGTCGGCGAGTTGGCTAACAAGTGCCTTGGTGCTGGTGTGCCCCTCGCGGACCAAGGTTTCGATAGTCTCGGCGGGCACCTTCCGTTTGGGTTTGGTCTTGGCTCGGAGGCCTTCGGACCATCCCTCGAGATTAAAGTCGTGGCTCACGGTGTAGCGGAAGGCCTCGCGGTCGAAGGCGATCCGTCGTGGTACCAACGGAGGACCGTCGTTGCATTTGGCGAGGGCCAGCACGAGGTCGGAACCGTGGTCGTCGAAAGGCACCAGAAGGAGAGCGGCCCGAGCGGAATTGTAGAGCAGGCGGTTGCCGCGTTGAGCGTTGCCTGCACCGAAGTTCGAGAGGTTATCAGCGACCGTTTCTCGGCCGGCCTTGGCATGGCAGACCAAAATGATTGCGGCATTACGATTGGCTCGGCGGATGGCTCTCCGGAGTGAGGCAATAGAGGCTCGGACAATGGCGCTGTCGATCTCGTTGGGAACAATCTCGCTCCACGGGTCGAGCACCACGACGTCGGCCTGCGCTGCGCGGATGGTGGCCTCGATGCGGCCCTCCTGGTCGGGAAGGCTCAGATCCGGGTTCTCGTCTTCAAACAAGGCAGCGACATGGACTTGCTCCCTCAAGGCCGCTTGTTGCTCGGTATTCAACGTCCGGCTGGCACCCTCGAAGTGCTCTTTCCATCGGTCCGGACCGTTCTCGTTCCCGATGAAGAGCCAGCGGCGGGGCTTCGGGCTCAACGGAATGCCGGCGAAGGAGGTGTCTCCGCGGACGTTGGCGATTGCCAATCCGAAGCTGGCAGTGGACTTGCCGAGGCCTGCCTGGCCCATCAGCAGCGTCAGTTGGCCCTGGCGCAAGATAGCTCTACCTAGGATGTCTTGATCCGGTAGCGGCTTGTAGGCGGCGAAGTCGGCTGCCGTCCAGATCGGGAACGGCCCAAGGTCCTCCTGGTCCGCTTTTCGGGGGTTGGGTGGTTTAGAAGTAGAGTCCGGATCAACGAAAGTCACCGGCCGAGGGTTCCCTGGGTCCTCGGTGAGTTGATTTAGGTCGCTCATGGTACCAACCCCCAAAGGATTCGGGCATTTTCAAAGGTATTGGCATCGACCAGGAGAGCGTCATTCAAGTCTTTCACCGGTTCGCCATCAGCCCGGTGCAGGCCCTTGAAGCAGATGCTGTCCCGGCTGGCAGCGATGCCTTGAAGCTGGGTTCCCCATCGAGCTAAGCCTTTGGCACCGGCAGTATCGGCATGGACAACGAATCGCACCCTTCGGCCGCGAAAGAGTTCGAGTGCCTCATTGGCGATCGGAGAGGAGGCCCCGAGCATGGCGACGGCCGCGGCATCGTGTTCCCGCATCTCCGCCCGGATGAAGGCGTGTGCCGCTAGGAGGTCTGGGCCACCTTCGCAGAAAATGACGGATCGGTGCTCGGATCGGATAGCGGCTGCCCCAATCGGCCAACCGCCAATCGTTCCCGTCAGGGACACCGCCTTTAGTCCATCGGCACTGAAGAACCTCTGCCCGTCAATCCTCCGAGCCTGCGCAGCTATCCGGTGTTCATCGGTGACAAACCAGCAAGGGAGATCGTAGTGGTATCCGGCGCACAGGATCCCACGCTCGACGGCCAGCTTCAGCCCCTCAATCGAGATCCCGCGCACCTTCATAATCGCTTCGAGTGCCCAGGTCTCGGGCACCATCAGGCGGGGCCACAAAGCCCGCTGGGCGGCCTTTTCCAGGTTCGGTAGGGTGAACAGTGCTGGCAGGGCTGCCGGCGCTGCCTTGGGGCGATTACGAAGCGCCCGTGCCTGCTTCGGTTCAAAGGGTCGGTCGGGGCCGAGATCGCGGACCTTCAGCCCAGCGGCAGCGAGCACTTCGTCCCGGGTGCAGCCGGTCCAACATTTGAACCCTACCCATTGGTCTTTTCCGAGGAACACGCTGAGCGATGGTCTGCGGTCGCCGTGTTTGTGACCGCGGGCGTTAGGGCAGTGAACCTCGCTTTTCTGTCCGGCCCTGACGGCCGTGATGGCTTGGGGCAAGGTCATCATTGGTGCTTCCCCTCCTTGGATCGAGCCGGCGGCCACGTTCCATTGATGATCTTCTCAATCTTCCGCAATCCTGAGGCTGAGATGCCCCGACGGCTCCTCGGGCGGCCCTTGGTAAAGCAGGCTGATATTTGAATCAGGGTGTCGTTATTGCAGGGCCTCACTTGGCCCCCTGCTGCGCGCCAAGCTCATGGCGGGAGATGAACTCGAGGATACTTTGGAGGTGGAACAGGCGGCAGCCTCGCTCCTTCCCGGGCTCCCGGATCGAGACGGTCCGGATCAGCCCTTGCGCAGCGGCCTGATAGAGGTACGACCGGGTGAGGCCAGTGTAGGTCTCCGCGCCGGTTTTGGGTGCGCGGATCCAGACAGGTATGGGACCGGTCCGGTCGTTGAGCAGAGCCTCGGCTCTGGCGGTTGCGGTGTTGCGCTGCGCGGGGCCCTGGAGCGCTTCAGGGGTATCGTACGTATTCTGCACACCCCCACACTCACCGGTTTTCCAAATCGGCGATTCCTCCTAGCGAGGGGGTATCTGAGGAATTGGATATCGGTTCAGGCATCGGTTGATTCGCCGGATGAGGCCAGCCTTGTACTTCTGGTCCTTGCCAAACCAACGCTGCCTCGCATTGCTAACCAACTTGGGATCCACGACTTGTTTGGTGCACTCCTTGAACGCCTGACAGATCTGCGGATCGGTTGCTGTTTGAGGCAAAGGCTCCATATCCGAGGTAAATCCAGTGTGGAGGAAAAACACCGTGCCTCTGATGGTTATACAAGGTTTGGTGATCAGGAACTTCTTGATCCGCTCCTCGCTGCTATCACCTCGACAAGTTTCCCACCGGGTAATGGCTGCAATTAGTTCACAGACGAACTCGATATGGTTCGAGTACCAAGGCCAAAACTGAGAAAGACTTTCCGCGTAAATCTCTAGCCCGAGAACCACCATTTGTCGTTGGCTCAATGCGGACACTCCTTGGATCAGAGGCAGGTTGCTCTGTGCATCATTGAGCCATTCTAGAACGATTTGAATCCACCGAGCCGCATCAGCCTTCACTTCATCCGAATCGGTGGCCTGATAGACTTCCAACGCAGCCTCAAACCATCCTGCCTTGGTTGTCCAAATCCCGCCCGAAGGAAGGCTCGTTTTGAGTCGGTTGCTCTGAGGCGATGAGAGACGTTTGATCGGCGAGACTGGTTTCCTTTGTCCGGATTTACTGCGCCTTACAGATTCCAGTTGAGTTGAGACAGGAGTGTTGCCGCCTGCCTCCCAATTAATTGGGATTACAGTGAGCGGCAGATCATTGATCAAGCTATCGGGAGCCAAAGATCCCGCCGGCGTCCCTGCACTGGTTCGGCTTACCACTCGAACAGGCTTGGATTTGCTTGGTCCTTTTCTCACTTTTTTTCCCATAGGAATCCGTCGCCTTTGGCCTTCGGCTGCTATCTGTCGCCCCCCTCCCCCGGTGTCCTTGGGTCGGAAAACGGTCGACCCCGAGGATCACCGTCAACCAAGTCGATGGGATTCCAGATCCGCCTAAGCCAGCAACGCCTTGGTATCCGGTCAGGTGGGCCAAGGCTAGAAACTATCTGTGGAAGTCAGCAGACTAGGGTGGATTCCGGAGGATTTGTTAGCACTGGTGTTAGCACTAAATCGAAGAATCCTTCGAAAACCGAGGAAAAAGGGATTGGAGCGGGTGAAGGGAATCGAACCCTCGTCTAAGTTCAGGATGTCCACTGATGTGTTTTTGCTGGTGTTTTTCACTATCACACCTCGCTGGACACCCCCAGATGTTAGCACTAACGT
>JBDKKE010000569.1:0-3892 GCA_039796255.1 Verrucomicrobiota bacterium
CGCGGCATCATCAGGGAATCAGTCGCGATTTCTATCGTCTGCGGGTGGAGTCGAATCCAGGAGACGCGCAGGCGCGACAGCGTCTGGGTCGAATACTGGCCTTCGAAGGCCACCATGAGGAGGCAGTGGTTCATCTGATGGAGGCCGTCCGGCTGGATCCCAAGTTGGATCAACCCCATTTCGACCTGGGCGGCATTTATCTCCGTCAGGGCCGCCTGACCGATGCTTACGAGGAGTTTCGAAGCGTGGTGCGCCTGAATCCGGACGACGGGGAAGCCTTTGGAAGCCTCGGATACATCGCCCTCCGTTCGGGCCAGACGAAGATCGCCCGGGCTTTTCTGCAGCGTGCCGTACAACTAAATCCAGCGGACGCCACAGCCAGCAATCTTCTCCGATCCATTCCCGAAAAGACTCCCTAGGCGATTCCTTGGCGGCCACGCCAAAAGCAGGTGCAATCGCCCCCACTCGAGGAGGCGCATCCCGCACTCGCGGACTCAGCCGAAGTTGGCCATTGGCCGGACCACATCCCGGATCGCCCCGAAAGGGCGAAAACACCCGGGAAACACTCCCGAAACACCCCCGTGACCCGCGATACCCTTTCGTGACACAACGGTAGCCAAAGTCCGATTCAGGTACCCTAAAACCGGCACTAGATGGTCCTTGAGGGTGCCTCATCCCGAACATAGCGTTCTAGCAAGCCATCTGGGAGCTGTCCGTGCCCACCGCGCCCGCCCCGAAAGGGACGAGGTTTCAACGGAAAAGATGGATTCCAGCCAACAAGGACTCGTCTAGTTATGAAAACACACACCACCAAACGTTACCCTAGCAACGGGACGCCATTGCGCGCCAAGCCGTTGCTGTCCGTCTGCTCTGCCCTGGCCCTGGCTGGCGGACTGGCCGGACTGCAATCCCAGGCCCAAACGGTCATTCCCCCGTCGTCCAAGGTGACCGCGGACACCACCAAGCCCGGCTTTACTTGGCGCGTCTTCGCCAACCCTGCCGACCAGAGCAACAGCGCTGCCCGTGCCGATGCGGCGTTGTCAGGTCTCCTCAAGGACGCGGAAGGCAATCCGCTCCCGAATCTTGCCGACCCGGCTGCCGTCGGCGCTGCGACTGGCCCCTCCACGGCGCCCACGCCCGAGAATGCCGCGATCGATTTCACCATTGAGACCTCTATCAATCTCAGCCAGTCCGAAGGAACCGAGATCGGTAATTTCACCCCGGACGCGGGCATGCCCGGTGTTCCTGCAACTGATGGGTCGTCCGACGGTATCTCCGCCGACATCATCACCTACCTGGAGCTTCCGGTGGGTACGATCACGATGGGCGTGAACTCCGACGACGGTTTCCGTACCACAGCTGGAGATCTTTCGGACGCCTTCCGCAGCGTCAAACTGGGCGCCTATGAAGGCGGTCGAGGATCGGCGGACAGCCTCTTCACCTTCCAGGTCGCCGAAGCGGGTGTCTATCCGTTCAAGACCACCTACTACGAGGGCAGCGGTGACGCCAACATCGAGTGGTTCACGGTCAAGGAAGGCGTCAAAGTGCTGGTGAACGACACGGCCAACGGAGGTTTGAAGGCCTACCGGGCCGCCGTGATTCCCCCGAAGGATCCCTACATCCAGGCCGTCAGCCCGCTGCCGGGACTGCGCCAGCTCAACAAGGTGAGCTCGTCCGTGGTGGTGATCCTTGCCGACGGCGACGTTGCCGCCATTGAAGACAGTACCATCGATTTCAAGGTCGATGGCATTGCCGTTACCGCTAAAAATCGCGTAGGCAAGACCGTTACCCTGACCTATACCCCGACGGGCATTCAATTCCCCGGCGAGTCGCACACGGCAACCCTGACCTTCAAGACTGCCGCTGGATTCTCCCGTACCGAGTCGTGGGGCTTCAAGAACCTCAAGAATGTCATTCTCCCCACCCCGTTGGTGACGGAGAACTTTGATTCCGCACCCGAAGGCGGACAGCCCGCTGGATGGGTCGCAACGAATTTCACCGCTGATTGCGACGTTGGCGTGGACTTCACCGATCAGAAGTCGTCCATCTACATGAACTGGGCGGTCACCAAGGTCGAGAACATGGCCTCGCTCGACGACGCCGGTCTTGACCAGGTGAATGCGACGGAAACGGTCAATGGCCAGCCCCTGACCATCGACATGCTTCGCTCAGGCAGCGTCCTGTACGCGGAGTCCGACAGCCGCTGCAACGGCGACGGGCGGGCCACGGTGATCGACGGCTCGGCGCCTGGACCTTACGGCCAGACCCAGTTCGTGGTGACCAAGGCCTTCAATCTGTCCGCGATCAAGGATCCGGTGTTCTCCTTCTGCTCCGGCTACATGCAGAATCAGGACAGCTACGGCGGCGTGGAGTACTCGGTGGACGGCGGCGTTACCTTCCTCCCGATTGTGTACTTCCTCGACGAGCCGGACATCCTCGTGGCTCCGGATGGCACCACGGACGGCGTCGCCACCCTCACCACCAAGCAGCCCGGGGAAACCTCGGTCTGGGTAGTGAATGGCGTGGTCAAGGGCGAAGCCTGGGGCGATGCCGCAGCAGCCCCCATCAACGCCGACATCGGCAACTACATTGTTCCGCGCATCAATGACAACGGAGCCGAGGGCAAGCGCGTGGAAATCTTCCGCCTCCCGGCCGCCTCCAAGAAATCCGATGTCCGCCTGCGCTTCTCAGCGACCGGATCGGATAGCTGGTACTTCTGGGTCGACAACCTGGCGTTCTACGACATTCCGAGCGCCGTGGTTCCCACGGTGACCGTGGTGTCGTCCACCACCCTCGGGGGCGCGTACACCACCGATGCGAGCGCCGTTTCAACGGGCCCGACCTCGTTCAGCGTCCCCATCAGCGGGGCCGCGAAATACTTCCGGCTCGACGGAGCTGCCTCCATCAAGACCGTCAGCGTCGACGGAGCGAATCTGGTGCTGACCTACTGATCCGCACGGATTCCAGCGGAGGTGGATGAGTCCATCTCCCGGGCGGAAAGCGCCCACAGCAACCGGCATCGGGATCGACCTCAGGGTCTTTCACGGTGCCGGTTTGCTTTTGGTCACCCACCTTTGGCTCCACAACCCACCCCCGAAACGACGTCCAACGGGGATCAGGGAAGAGCCCCCATCCATCCCGGAGAACCCGAAGCCGCGCCCATGACGCATTAAAAGCCGCCTCATTCGGACCCGACCCGAGGCGGGTCGGATTGAGGGTAGGCTCATCCTGAAAACGGCATCTCAGATAACCGCAAAGACAGCAACCTCGGCTCGCTTGCAGGCCACGTGACGCCTCATTTCACAGAGGAACTCCCGACGAGTACGGCATCCTTTTCATCGGACCTTCTCTGTGCTCTTTGCGTTCTCTGCGGTTTCCTCCAACTGCTTTTTCCAGGTTCATCCACTCCCACCGTGTTCCCTGGCCCCACGGGCCCTGGAAGAATGCCCACCGTCCGGAACTCACTCGTAGCGGAGGGCTTCGATCGGACTGAATCGGGCGGCCTTGATGGCAGGGATGATGCCCGCCACAAGTCCCACCATCGCGCTGAAGGCCACAGCCACCAACTCCGCGTTGCGGGTGATCACTGGCGTGTTCTGGGACGGCGTCAGCGCCCCGATCAACTCCACGAAGAGCTCGGAGACCAGCAGACCAAGCACCCCGCCGATGACCGCAATGACCGCGCTCTCAATGAGGATCTGGAGAAAGATATTGAGCCCGGTAGCGCCCACCGCCTTGCAGATGCCGATCTCGCGGACGCGCTCATTGATGCTGGCCAGCATGATGTTCATGATGCCGATGCCTCCCACCAGCAGGCTGATGCCGGCAATGAACCCGCCGCTCATCCGCGCGTTCTTGATCTGCTTGTTGATGTTCTCGATCTGATTCTCCT
>JBDKKE010000570.1:0-31628 GCA_039796255.1 Verrucomicrobiota bacterium
AACGCATCGGGCCGAAGTTGCAGCAGCAGAGTCTCTGGCCCGTGAGCGTTCGGCGGCCCGCGAGGCCGAGCACCGCCGCTGGCTGGCGGATCCAGCCGTTCTCAGCGGCGCCGAGGCCGAAGGGACCCGGGACGCGGAGTGGGCACGCCGCGTGGCGCAGGATCCTTCCATGGCCATCACCCCCCTTGAAACCAACCTTCTGCGCATGACGCAGCTCGGCAAGGATCCCGCCGTAGCCACCGGCGCGGCGCTGGCAGAAGTTGCCTTGCTGGCAGCTCCAGCGGGATCCCGGGTGGAGGTAACCCCTGCGGGAGATCGATTCGTCATTCGCGTGGCGTTCAAAATGGCGGAGTTGAGCACCTCTGAGTCTGGAGCCGTCACCAAGCACCATTCCAACGACAGCATGCGGCGTGAGGTTCGAGACATCTCGGCACGCGTGCTCGAGGACCTCGTCAACTCCTGCGGCACCCGCGGAATTGAGAGAATCCAGGTCACCTGCAATCACACGCTGCGGCAGACACTCATGCCTTCCCTGGCGAACGAGGAGGAACGGCGTCATATCAGGGACCGGGCACCGATCATCATGGGAAGGCTGTACCGCGTCAGCCTGGATCCCGCCAAGTTACCGCCGATGGCCGCGCAGAGGCAGATCAGTCGCAGCGATCTCATGCGCCGAATGCGGGTGGACTACGATGGATTTGATAGCCTGACCATCTCCACCGACGGCGACCGGCGCGCTTCCCCCAAGGACGCCAACACCCTCCTTCAATTCTGAAGACATGAATCGGAGCTTTCCATGGGCGTTTACCACCGGATGCGGTGTGGCCGTGTTGGTCGGGATTGTCCTGATCCTCGCCTGGCAAACGCGGCGGGCGTCATCCATGGAGCAGGAACAGGCCGTCCAATGGGAAGTCAGAGAAGCATCCTGGACCCACGAACGATCTGAACGCGAGGGTCGCCTCCTGCAGGCATCCCAGATCGAGGAGAGCCGCCGGGAGCAGGAGTTTTTGGCGGCAGCCGGCGGCGGACTGGCCGGCGGCGGACTGGCCGGCGGCGGACTGGCCGGCCATTTGGCAAATCCCCGGGTGACGCTAACCCGGACGCTGGAATTGATTTCCCAGGCGTGCCTGCCGTCCCATGCGACGGTGACAGTGACGGTGGATCGCTTCGTGGAATTTGACGTGCTCGCGACCCTCGGCAAGCCCGCTAGGGCGGCCGACCTGGCCGAATGGAGTCGCTGCATCCTTGCGTCTTCCGGCAACCTGGTCCACTCGCTCCGCTTCGCCCATCAGGAAGAGATTCAGGGCAGCTTGGATCGCCAATCCATCGAGTCGGTTACCAACTGGAATGCCATCGCTGATAGGGAGGTGACCACGCTCCTGGCCGGTGAGTTCGACCGCCGAACCCCTTCCATCACTGAGCCTGTGGCATCTGAGGATTCCGATGTCGAAGAAGTTCCCGACTCCGATTCCGCACGACTGAGGATGATTCACCGGGAGTTTGCTCAGTTACTCGTCGAACGAAGCCGGGCCTTCACCTCGGCACTCAATGACCTGATTCAGACCTCTCGATTGGCGGGGCTGGGGACGTCCCAGGACCTCCAGACCAGAAAACGACTCAGCAAGTCTCTAGTGAAGCGCCTCCAGGATTTGCAGCCCTCGCTCATGGAATTCGCCGATGCCTACGAAGCCCTGCTGGACACGACCCGCCTGGATCCGGTCCTGCGACAGGCTTCTCTGCGTGGAGCCCGCCAGCAACTGCAGAACGCCAATACCGCTTTGGAAACCTTGTACCGCCGGATCACTGAATACTCCGTCGAACAGGAAGCGTTTTTTGTCACTCTCGGGGAGAATTGGGGCCGTTGGCAGATAGAGCCGGGAGGCGCCTCCCCAAGATTCGACAGCACCGCCACTGCATCCACTCTCGGCTCTGCGGACCGCCAAATTGCCCAGGCAGCGGAAGCACTGCGGCAGGCAAACGACCTCTGGATTACCCGCCTGCGCTTCCAGTAAAACCACCTGCTGCAAATCCCAAATCGGCCATCTCATCAGGGCCGAGCCACCCGGAAGAACGAGCGATCGCCACCCAGGGGTAGTTCCATCTCCGACCGGCCCAGGGAATCGGGAACTTCGGTCCAGACCAGCGCGAGCAGTGAATCCGACTGCTCCAGGCGAAGGTTGGCCGCACCACCCCAGGTCAACTTCAACTGGCCGCCCGTCAGTCGGGCACTGAGGGGCGCAGGAACCGCCAGGGAAAACTCCCGGGACACCTCGGTCCCATCAGCATCCTGAGCCTTCACGGTGAAGGTGAACGCACCGGACGCGGCGGGTGCTCCCGATAGGACTCCGGTGACGGCGTCCAGTTGCAGTCCCGGGGGCAAAGCTCCCGCGGTGATCTGGACGGCGTAGGGCGTATTGCCACCGGCCACCACGCTGCGCGGAACCGACTCCTCCAGGAGACCGCAATCCTGCACATGCTCAATCAACCCGAGCGGTGCCTCCACGTTGAATCCCGCCATCTGCGCACCGATATAGCCGCCCACCGCATCAGGACAGTTCGCAGGATCCTCACAAAGTGCCTCTCCGTCCTCGGGATCCGTCTCGCCCACATAAGAGTAAAACTCATACCGGCGCGTCACCATCTCGTCGCCGTTCGGAAGATCGTCCGCCGCCTCCAGGTCCTCACCATCCGCCTTTTTCGCCGGACGCTTCTGAAACACCCGCCATTCGATCTCGGTCTCCGGCGCCTCGTCCCCGGACCAGTCCTCGCGTCCCGCCACCTTCTCGTCATCGGTCACCAACTCTTCCAGGCGCAGATGCTTCCCCGAGCGCTGGACGGTCTTGAACGTCTTGACCCAGACCGCGACGCCATACTGGTCGGCGGCAGGACGCTCGTCCTCGGGCGGCTCCATCCGCACGTCTGCCCGCGCACCAGCTCCACCCTCCACCGCCGGGACGTAGGCAAACGAAGGCGTCGAGATCGTCACGGCGGGCCCCAGGATGAGCGCGCCGGGCTTCGTCGGATCCGCCACCAGCCAATGGTACCGGACCGCACTCGGATTCACCGAGAAGCCGGCTCCAAAATGCTCACCCCCCACATTGACCCCCGGATTGGTGAAGGCGTGGCCGTCCGTGGGTGCCAGCGGATTCGCAGGATCCTGCGGATTGGTGAAGGCCTGAAACTGGCCGTCCGGTCCAGGCTGACCCGCATAACGGATCCGCACCCGGGGATGCAGCGGATCCGAATCATCCTGCGAGATTCGAGGGGCACCGTAGTGATTGTAGTCGTAGGTGTAGGTGATGTCGGTGCTGTGGATGTCCTCCAGTTCGATCTCAAACCCATAGCACTTGTCCCCCGTGTCGTTGACGACGTCGAAATTGTTGAGCGAACCGTAGGAGGTGCTCGCCCAGGAGACCCCGGCGCTGGCGAAAATTCCGAGCAGTACAGCCAGTCTCCGAAACTCCGACGGGCGCCGGGACGACCGTGCGGGTTCAGGAGGGAGAGGGAGGCTGTGACGATTCCTGTTCATATCGAGAAGGATTCTGCACGGACTGTGCCAGCTTGGGAATATCGGTGATTCAGACCGCTTTGCCGTTGCTCAAGTCGATGAAACCGCGCCGGAAATGGGGATCCAGACCAGCCGCGTCCGGAATCGGACCACCCGGTCCCCCCGGCGTATTCCCCATCTCAGCGCCACGCCGCCCCGACCGGCGCCGGTCAACTTCAGCGTTCGCTTCCCGATCTCCCGTCGATAGCTTGGCGGCGTGCAACCGGTACTGGATCGCCTTGCTGCGGAATTGGAGAAGCCCCGAGCCCTCACGGCGCAGACGCTGCGTCATCTTGCCGCCACCTACGGTATCGACCGGCAGGAGGTGGGGACGTTCCTTGACGAACGATTGGCGGGGTTGGAGGAGGATGAACTCGACCTCACGCTGTCCGCTCTTTACACGCCCAAGCTCGCGGATCAGTCCATCTTTGCCGACCTCCTGGAATCCGCCTCGGTGACACGCGCCGACCTTCACTCCTGGGTGGATTACCTGTTGCAGCGCCCGACCACCGGACACCTGCAAACCGCCGATGGAGTGACGCACGCTTTTCCGCTTCAACGGGTCACCCTCGAGCGATACGTCTTCAGACTGCGACTGGAGGGAACCTTGCCCGAGGGCCTATTGCGCCTCATCCGAACTCTTCCGCCGAGCGCCGACCAACCCCGACTGCTGGCGATTGCCCGCCGCGCCGTTTGGAACACCGCGGACCGGTGGGAAATGCTGCAACGATTCCTGGCCCGAAACTACGCGGGCCACTCACCGGTTCCCGGCGATCCGGAGGCCTTCCTGGCGCTCGTGGAGTCGTCCGAACCTTCCGGGGTCCCGGACGTGCTCGCCCGCCTCTCCGCCTGGGAACAGGTGGTGCGAATGCAGATCTCTTCAGCGGACCAGCCCTCTCCGTTTTTTAATGAACGGGTGCAGGATCTGCATGGCGGGGGACGCGATCAGCGCGGCGTGAATGAGACACTGCGCCAGCAGAAACAGTCAGAATTGGCGTTTCTGGGCCGTTTGGGTTCCCTGCTCGCCGCGTAGTCCTACGAAGCGGATGCAACGCCTGCTTGTCATCGCACTGGCCGGAATCGGGGACACGCTGATGTCCACTCCGCTGATTCACGAGCTGCGTCTCAACTTCCCCAACGCGGAGATCGAAGCCCTGGTCTTGTGGCCCGGGGCGGCCTCGCTGCTGGAGGGCAATCCCCACCTCGACGCCATCCACCAGCACCACTTTCTGAAGGCGTCAAAAGTGTCCTCGCTGCGGTTTGCCCTGGGACTTCGGCGGCGCGGATATGATGCCTCGGTCAACGCTCATCCTCAGGGACGGCGCGGATACCGGATGATCGCCCGGCTCATCGGCGCACGTCGGCGGCTCAGTCATTCTTACGAGAATGAAGGCTGGATCGATCCGCATCTGGTGACCGACTCCCTGCCGCAGGACTACACGGTTCACGCAGCGGAGAACAACGCGCGGTTTCTTCCACTGCTGGGCGCGCGGCAGCGGCTTCCGCGTCCGGCCTACGAACTGTATCTGACCTCGACCGAGACCACGTGGGCGGCGGAATACGCAGCCCGCAATGGCCTGGAGGGAACGCGCTGGCTGGGCATCCACGCGGGCTCGGGCGGGACCAAGAATCTGTCGCTGCGCCGCTGGCCCCTGGATCGGTATGCCGAACTGACGTCGCGGCTTCAGACAGAACATCCCGGACTTCCTGTGGTGTTTTTTGGCGGTCCCGAGGACCGGGTGGCGCAGGCGGAACTCTTTGCGCGCCTGCGCGCCGGTCGAACGCTCTTTCCCGAATCCCCCAGCATCCGTCACGCGGCAGCCCTGGTGGGCCGGGCCCATGCCTTCCTCAGCGTCGACACCGCCTTCATGCACCTGGCGGCGGCGATGCAGGTGCCGCACCAGTTTGTCATCGAGACTCCGACCATCAACCCGTGCATTCTGCCCCTGCGCGATGATTGGACCCTGATTCCCAATCCGGGGGTCGCCGGCCGAAATCTGGACTATTATCGTTACGATGGCCGACCCATTGCCGGAACTCCCGGAGAAATTCGTGGGCTCATGGAATCGGTAACCGTGGAGGCCGTATGGACGGCCCTGCAGACGATGAGCCTTGGGTAGAAGATGACCCGGAACCAGTCACTGGCCAGTCTTGCAGGCCCACCGCTGTCATTCACCATGACGGCCCGGTGAAACTCTCCGTCAAAAGCGACTATGCCGCCCGCGCCGTCCTGTCGCTGGCCCGCTCATTTGGTCGCAGCCAGGCAAAGCGAGTTGAGGAAATCGCCCGGGAGAACGGCATACCGCCAAATTATCTGGTTCAGATCCTCATAGAACTGAAGTCAGGCCAGATCGTGAAAAGCACCCGCGGCAAAGCCGGCGGCTATCAACTCGCGCGACCGCCGGCGTCCATCACCTTCGAGGATGTGCTGCGGTGCATTCACGGCACGTTGTTCGACTCCCCTGCGTTCAAGGACGACCGCTGTCCACCGGAACTCCGGGACGCCTGGACACGCCTTCGCCGCGCCATCGAAGCCGAGGCGGGCCGCATCAACTTTCAGCAGCTTGCGGAAACCGAAGGCGACCCGGCACGCATGTTCTACATCTGACCACGCAACGATCCGTTGGGGCCCCGCGAATCTCATCAGGGTCCCGGCACCTGGGACATCGCGGGATGGGCGAAGTCAGTCTCGCCAGAGTTCCCTGAAGCGGACACCGTTGGCCCACCATGAAGAGCCTCCTCGCCGCCGTGGCCGGATTCGCCGGTGACCTGTCCTCCCGCTGGAACCCCCTGCTGCTGGCCGCAGTTCCCTTTCTCCTCATCGGACTCTTCGGCGGTGTGACCTCCGGACTGCTGGGGGTCGGTGGCGGAATCATCATGGTCCCCGCCATGAATCTGCTCGCTGGCGTCCCCATCAAGACCGCGATTGGAACGTCACTGGCGGTCATCATTCCCACGGCCCTCGTCGGTGTGTCCGAGCACCACCGGCAGGGCAACGTGGACTGGCGGATCGCCCTCTGGATCGCCCTGACGGCCACCATCGGAGGATGGATCGGCGCCAAATTCGCCGGCTCGATCTCACCCCTCCTGCTCAAACGCACCTTTGGCGCCCTCATGGTGCTGGTCGGGGCAAGAATGGCTTGGGGAAAATAACTCCGCCTGCCGGCCATTCTCCGCCTCCCCCCGCGTCACTTCGCTCTACATTCGTCCGTGCCGCAGGATGGAAATCAGCAACCAGAGCCCGAGAACTGCGGTCACCAGAAAGCCCAGCAGGCCGATCACCGGAATCGAGTGCCATAGCGGTGGCATGCGCGAATGGATGATCAGGGCGTTTCCCACGATCAGCGCGCCCAGGACAATGGCGAAGGCGATGCGGTTGGTGACCTGATCCAGGGAATGCTGCAGCGGTTCGAGCCCGTCGTGACGCAGGATCACCCGGCCCTCGCCCGCCTTCAGCTTGCTCAGCAGCGAGCGAACATCGCGGGGCAGCGTTCGAAACAGAGTCGCAAAATCCTCTCCCGAATCGGACAGGATCCGCAGCAGTCGTTTGGGCCCCAACCGTCCCAACCGGACCTGTCGCAGGAACGGACGGGCCTGCGCCATCAGATCCCGCTGCGGGTCCAGCGACCGCACCACATCCTCCATCAGGCCAAAGGCCTTCAACATGGAAACCAAGTCCGGCGGGATGACCAGGTGGTAGCGCGCAGTCAGGGTTAGCAGTTCGCGCGTCACCCGACCGAAGGAGAACTCCTTCATCGCCAGATTGAAGTTCCGGTGGATGAAATCGGCCATGTCGGAATCGAGTCCGGCACGGGACTCCCCTGAACCGGGTTCCGCCAAATCCACCAGAGCCCGAGTTGCCGCCTCTTCGTCGCGGTCCGCAATCGCCCCCACCAGCCGAGAAAATCCCTCACGCCCCTCGCGCGACAGGAATCCCATCATGCCAAAATCCAGGAAGCACACCGTTGGACCGGGCAGGATCATCAGATTGCCCGGATGCGGATCGGCGTGGAAGAACCCGTGGACGAAGATCTGCTTCATCACCAGGTCAGCAATGGCCTCTGCCACCCACTGCCGGCGGGGACCGTGCGGTTCCGTCGCCGCGAAATCCGCCAGCTTCTGTCCGGAGATCAATTCCATCACCAACAACCGCGATGTACTGTGTTCCGCGAAGGCTTGCGGCACGTGGAGTCCAGGCTCTCCACGAAACTGCTCGGCAAAACGCCGCAGATTCCCCGCCTCGACCCGATAGTCCAATTCCCGGGTGAGATCACGCCGCAGTTGCTCTACCAGGGCCACCGGCCGCAACACCCGAATCTCCTCCACCTGGTGCTCCAGCAGAACCGCAAATCGATGAAGAATATCCAGGTCGGTATGCACCTTGTCCTGGATTTCCGGACGCTGGACCTTGACGACCACCGCCTCGCCGGTGTGCAGGCGCGCCCGATGAACCTGTCCGATGGACGCCGACCCCAGGGGTTCGCGCTCCAACTCCAGAAACACCTCACGCCACGGACGTTTCAATTCGGCATCAAGCACCGTCTCCACCGTTTCAAAGGACAGTGCCGCGACGTCGTCCTGAAGTTTCGACAACTCGGCGGTGTATTCCGGGGGTACCAGTCCGGAACGTCCGGCGAGAAGCTGTCCCGCCTTTACAAAGGTGGGTCCGAGTTCCTCCAACGCCCGCCGAAACCGTTCCGGCTTGGAAAGCTCCCGGATCGCCTCCGCCTGCTCCCTCAACCTCCGGGTGGGCAGCCCCAAAAGACGGGGCAGATGCAGCCGTTGCGCCAGATCGTGATAGCCGTACTTCAGGAACACGGAGACGATCTCGCGCGAGCGGACCAGATCGTGCAGGGTCTGCCGCATATAGCGCAGGCGGTCGAGCATGGGAGGAGCGTGAAGGACGAAGCCGGACGGAGCCAGCCTACGTACAAGGCAATGCTGGCAGCAAACCACCCATAACTTGGCGGCAGGAACCGATTCCCCGACGTGGCAGACCCCTCTTCAACCGGGGACCCAATTCACAGCCGGTGCGCATGCGGGTTCATGACGCAGTTCAGGGAAAGCTCCCGGTGCCCAGAACTTCCAGGCTCTGCCGATGGATGAGGCTGACGAGGGCGGGCGAACCGATCCAGGCCATTCCCAAACTCGGGAGGCATCCAGAATTGGGGCGTCTGGAGTTTGCCTCTGGGATTTGTGTCTTGCGACGCCGGAACTGCTGGCCCAGATTTCACGCCCTTGCCCGTCCCCCGGGCAAGCCATCGCCGGTGTAGCTCAGTGGCAGAGCAGCTGTTTCGTAAACAGCAGGTCGTCGGTTCGAACCCGACCACCGGCTCCATTGGTAACTGCATGCGCAGTTGGGAATTGGGAGGAAGGAGTGGGCCACTGTCAGTGAAGCGGCTTGGGGTCGTTCGACTCCAAAGGGATTAGCAAAAAGCCGTATCGCGGGAACAGGGGCCGCTCGTTGGGTGGGAAGTGCGAACAAACCTAAAAGCCCAATGGAGTGGGGATTCGCGGCGAAGCCTCACCGAACCTCCATCGCGGCTGTGTATTCACCTTGTCGGGCCGCACGGTTGCACCCGACGCGCCGAAGCAGGGCCTGTTTCGACGCCTCCACATTGGATTCCTGACCCAGCCAGATCTCCAAGGCCGGTTGCTGAATGGCGCGGCCAAAGGAGAATGCGAGGGCCCATGGCAAACGCGACTTGAAGCGGAGATTCATCGCATTTAGACGGGCCGAAGCCAACACACTGGATTGGCCGCCCGACAAAAACGCGATGCCCGGAACCGCCGCGGGAACGGTGCGCCAAAGACTCTTCACCGTTGTGTCGGCGACCTCATTCACGGTCGTTGGTGTGCGACAGTTCGAGCCGGGCAGCACCATGTTGGGTTTGAGAATCATTCCCTCCAGCAGCACGCGCTGGCAGTTGAGTTGGATGAAAACATTCCGCAGCGTCTCCTCGGTCACCTTCCGGCAACGTTCCAGACTGTGATCCCCTTCCATGAGGACTTCCGGTTCCACAATCGGGACAAATCCGGCTTCCCGGCACAAAGCTGCATACCTCACCAGCGCGTGCGCATTGGCCTCCAGGCCGCTCCGGCTGGGGATGTCGTCGCCGGCAACAATCACCGCACGCCATTTGGCGAAACGGGCGCCCATTTGAAACTACTCCCGGAGTCGCACCCGCAATCCATCCAGGCCTTCGGTAATGCTCTCCCCCGGATGAGCCGCGAGATCCGTCGCTCCAATGTCCACCTTGATGCCGGCAATGATTCCCGCATCCGCGAGAACTTTGAGAAAAGGTGTGCCGTCCATTTTCTGCTGACGGATGGTTTCGTCATAGAGGATCACACCACTAATGCTCTCACCGAGACCCGGCGTCGTGACGATCAGTTCCCGGTATGCGCGGCGTGCCTCAACGGTCTGCGGAATGTTAAGCTTCGCAAATCGTTGGTTGCAGGTGAGATTACTCTCATCGATTGCCAACAGCCCTTTGTCGGCGGACACCAGTTTGATGGCGGTATCGGTCAGAAGTTGCTGGTTCCTAAATGCACTGTCTTCCCCGCACAGCCTATTGAGCGGCATCAAAAGGCTGGATGGGGTGAATCTCCCATAAATCTGTTCGGCTCCGGTCCCGGTGGCAGGCCCCAACGTCGGCCCACCTAGCTAAAGCGCCCGCATTGTGAGGTTGCCCACTCGCAGGGAGATTCAACGAGTTAAACCAGAAGGGCGCGGCTGGCAGGTTCGACCGGGCTTTGCGTCGGGATCGGCTCGCTTTCCACACACGTTTCCCGTTTCAGCGTGTCGTTCCGGTCCCATTGCCAATCACGAATCTCTGGCAGGTCCCGACCGTGTTTATTGATGTATTGTCGATGCTCGATCAATTTGTCCGCCAGTTGCTGCTTTAGGTAGATGCCCCGGTCGCCGGTCTGCGGCAGACGGTCAATGGTATCCATGACGAGGTGAAAACGGTCGAGATCGTTGAGCACTGTCATGTCGAAGGGTGTGGTGATGGTGCCTTCCTCCTTGTAACCGCGGACGTGGATGTTGTCGTGGTTGGTGCGGCGGTAGGTCAGTCGGTGGATCAGCCAAGGGTAGGCGTGGAATGCGAAGATGACCGGCTTGTTCTTGGTGAAGAGTTCATCGAAATCCATGTCGCTCAAACCATGCGGATGTTCGGTCTGCGGTTGCAGCCGCATGAGGTCCACGACATTCACCACGCGAATCCTCAGATCGGGCAGGTGTTCGCGGATGATCGATACTGCGGCGAGGGTCTCCAGCGTGGGCACATCACCGCAGCACGCCATGACAACATCTGTCTCAGAGCCCTGGTCGTTACTGGCCCATTGCCAGATACCAATGCCCTCAGTGCAGTGCTTGACTGCTGCATCCATCGCCAGCCATTGGGGAGCGGTGTGTTTGCCTGCGATGACAACATTGACGTAATGCCGACTGCGGAGGCAGTGATCCATCACGGAGAGCAGGCAGTTCGCATCGGGAGGCAGATAAACGCGCACAATCTCGGCCTTCTTGTTGGCGACGTGATCAATGAACCCGGGGTCTTGATGGGTGAACCCATTGTGATCCTGTCGCCAAACATGCGATGCCAGGAGGTAGTTCAACGACGCGATTCTACGGCGCCACGGCAAACCCGCCGTAACCTTCAACCACTTGGCGTGCTGATTGAACATGGAATCGATGATGTGGATGAACGCCTCGTAGCAGTTAAAAACGCCGTGTCGTCCCGTGAGCAAATAGCCTTCAAGCCACCCCTCGCACTGATGCTCACTCAGCATCGAGTCCAGCACGCGTCCGTCGCGCGCCAGGAATTCGTCGTTCAGAAGAGTGGCCGCGTCCCACTGGCGGTCGGTCACCTGAAAAAGGGCTTCGAGGCCATTGGATAGCGTCTCATCCGGACCGAAGACGCGGAAGTTTCGCTGCTCACGGTTTTGCTTCGCCACATCGCGCAGGAAGGGTCCGAGGACATGGACATCCCCAATGCCGCGAACACCGGGCGTGGGTACATCCGTCGCGTAGTCGCGGAAATCTGGCATCCGCAGGTCGCGGAGTAGGATGCCGCCGTTGGCATGGGGATTCGCACCCATGCGCCGTTCGCCTTTAGGGGCGAGTTCCGCCAGCGCTGGTCTCAGGCGACCGGAATCGTCAAACAGTTCCTCGGGCCGGTAGCTACGCAGCCAGTCCTCCAACAACTTCAGATGTTCCGGATGCGTGACCGGATCGGACAGCGGCACCTGATGCGCGCGAAATGTTCCCTCTACCTGCCTGCCATCCACCACTCTTGGCCCCGTCCAGCCCTTGGGTGAATTCAGCACGATCATCGGCCAGTGCGGACGCGAGAGACTGCCACCGCCACGAGCCTCGTCCTGGATGCGTTTGATCTCTTCAATCACCGTGTCGAGGGTCGCCGCCATGGTCAGGTGCATCGGGCCGGGTTCGCAGCCCTCGACGAAATACGGCGTCCATCCGTAGCCGCGCAGCAACTGCTCCAACTCACCCCGTGGAATACGGGCAAGAACCGTGGGGTTGGAGATTTTGTAGCCGTTGAGATGCAGGATCGGCAGCACCGCTCCATCAGTGACGGGATTCAGAAACTTGTTGGAATGCCACGCGGTGGCCAGTGGGCCGGTCTCTGCCTCGCCGTCGCCGACAACACAGGCGACGATGAGATCGGGATTGTCAAACACCGCGCCAAAGGAATGGCTGAGTGAGTAGCCCAACTCGCCGCCCTCATGAATCGAACCGGGACATTCCGGCGACGCGTGGCTGGGGATTCCACCGGGAAATGAGAACTGCAGGAAGAGCCTCTGCAGACCGGCTTCATCCTGACTGATGTTGGGATAGATCTCGCTGTAGGTCCCCTCGAGATAGGTATTGCCCACCACCGCCGGTCCGCCGTGTCCCGGACCCGACACGTAAATCATGTTGAGGTCCTGTTCCTTGATGACCCGGTTCAAGTGGACGTAGATGAAGTTTTGCCCCGGCGTCGTGCCCCAATGTCCGAGCAGCATGTGCTTCACGTCCGCGAGTGCGAGCGGTCTTTTAAGCAACGGGTTTCCGGCGAGATAAATCTGGCCAACAGAGAGGTAATTCGCGGCGCGCCAATAGGCGTCCATCCTGCCGAGCAATTCGGGCGTGAGAGTTGTGGAATTCGTTTTCATAGCTGGAGCGAGTGAGTCAGCCCATTTGACTGATGGATTTCCGAAAGCGGGTCAGGGCGATGGCGAAGAACGACCCGCCTATGACTGTCAGCGTGAGGAACTGCGGCCACACCACGCTGAATCCCGCCCCGCGAAAAAGAATCGCCTGACCGAGTGAAACGAAGTGCGTGGTCGGGGAGAACAACATCACGTTCTGAACGAAGGGCGGCATGCTCTCGCGGGGCGTGGCGTTGCCGGAAAGCAATTGCAGCGGCAGCAGAATCAGCATCGCAAGCATTCCAAACTGCGGCATCGAACGCGCCAGCGTGGCCATAAAGATGGCTATCGAATTGGTGGCAAACAAATGCAGCACGGCGCCAGCCAGAAACAGCGGCACCGAACCCTCGACCGGCACGTGCAATACGACTTGCACAACCAACACCAGCGCAAGGCCCGCAGCCAACAGCACCACCAGTCCCATGGACCAGATTTTCGCGAGCATGATCTCGGAGGGTGTGACGGGCATCACCAATAGATGCTCGATGGTGCCATGCTCACGCTCCCGGATCATGGCTGCACCGGTCAGGATGATGGAGAGGATGGTCACATTGTTGATGAGCTCCATGAGCGCGCCAAACCAGGACTCCTCCAAGTTGGGATTGAACCGGGCGCGCAGCGCCAGCTCCACCGGCAGCGGCTCGCCACCACGGTAGCGCCGGACGAACTCGGTGACTTCGCCCAGAGCCATCTGTTGAACATAGCTGCTGCCGCTGAAAGCCTGGCTCATGCGGGTGGCGTCCACGTTGAGTTGAATGGCCGGCGACCTCCCCGCGAGCACGTCGCGTTGAAAATCCGGCGGGATATCCAGCACGAAGGTGTAGTTGCCCGCGTCCATGCCGGAATCCATGGCGGACAACGGAATCATGGCCGGTAGGAGAAACCGCGGCGAAAAGAAGGCTGAACTGATCCGCGCGGACAAAGGTGAGCGATCTTCATCCACGATGGCGATGGGCGCGTTGTTCAACGTCTCCTTCATCGCCGTGGCCGCCACGTAAATCGACACCGTGAACGTGTAGACTATCAACACGATCATGATCCAGTCGCTCACCAGACTCCAAAGCTCCTTCACTCCGAGTCGATAGATGTGGGCGAGGTGCGGCATTTCACCGTTCCTGCTTCTTCAACAGCGCGATCGAGAGGCCGAGGATAACTGGCACCGATAGCAGCAGCGGCCAGAAGGCATTCTGGAGACTTGCGAATCCGAGCGCCTTGTTGAACACACCTCGGCTGATGGCCAGGAAATACGAGGCTGGATAGATGCGTCCGATCCATGCGCCGACGCCTTCAAGCGAAGAGACCGGATTCAGCATGCCGGAGAATTGAATCGCCGGAATCATCGTGCCGATCACCGTCACAAACATGGCCGCTATCTGGCTGCGCGTGAACGAGGAGGCGAACAGCCCGAACCCGGTGGAGAATATCACGAAGAGCAACGCCCCTGCCGTGAGCGCGAGGACATTGCCTTTGACCGGCACACCAAAGACGGTGACCGCCAGCAGCGTCATCAAGCCAAAATTGAACATGGCCAGAACGACGTAGGGCAGTTGCTTCCCGAGCAGAAACTCGCTGCGGGTGACCGGCGTGACGTAGAGATTGATGATCGAACCAAGCTCCTTCTCGCGCACAACGGACAGCGCGGCGAGCATTGCCGGAATCATCAGCAACAGCATCGGAATGACGGCGGGCACCATCGCCGGCAGACTCTTCACGTCGGGATTGTAACGAAAGCGCGTCTCAATGGTGGCCGGGCCCGCTGCACCGGATTGACCCAGCCGCCGCGTGGCCATGTCCACGAGCCAACCCTGGTGCATTCCCTGCACATAGCCCCACACCGTTTCGGCGCGTCTGGGCATTGCGCCGTCAACCCACGCACCGATCTGCACCGAATGTCCCCGCGCCACGTCCCTCGCAAAACCCGGTGGAATCTCCACCGCCAGAGCGAGTTCGCCAGCACGCATCCGACGGTCGAGTTCGGCGTAGTTGGCGAGCGGCGGATGCTCACTGAAGTAGCGCGAACCGGAGAGATTGAGAGCGTAGTTCTGGCTCAAGGTGGTTTGGTCCCGATCCAGGACGGCGTAACTGAGGTTCTCCACGTCAAGGCTGATGCCATAGCCGAAGACAAACATCAGAATGGCCGTACCCAGCAAAGCCATCGTCGCACGCACGGGATCGTGCTTAATCTCCATCGTCTCCCGCAGGCTGTAGCTCCAAGCGCGATCAAAACTGAACATTCTCTTCCGCGACGGCGGTAACGTTGGAACCGTTGGCTGGGACGCCCTCGCTGGATCAACAAGCATTACCTCATTCGTCTCTGCGTCCTTGAGGTAACTGATGAACGCGTCCTCCAATGTCGCTGCCTCGCGCTGACGCACCAGTTCTGCGGGCACATCGGTGACGAGAATCTTTCCGGCATTCATGAGTGAAATGCGGTCGCAGCGCGCCGCTTCGTTCATGAAGTGCGTGGAAATAAAGACGGTGACTTTGTCGTTTCGCGCCAGATCGATCATTAACTGCCAGATGCGGTCACGCGCAATGGGGTCAACGCCCGAGGTGGGTTCGTCGAGAATCAGGAGGTCCGGTTTGTGAACCATCGCCACCGCAAGGGATAGACGCTGACGGATGCCGAGCGGCAGGCTGTCGGGCATCGCATCGAACACGCCGGTCAGCCCAAAGCGTTGGGCCATCTCTTCCACGCGCGCCAGGATTTCCTCCTTCGGAACGGAGAACAGTCGCGCGTGCAGAACGAGATTCTGGCGCACCGACAATTCGGAATAGAGCGAGAACGACTGCGACATGTAGCCCACGCGCCGACGCGTCTCGATGTCGCCGGCGTTTACGGCATGACCGAGCAAAGACGCCTGACCTTCATCCGCCGGCAACAGACCCGTGAGCATCTTCATGGTCGTCGATTTGCCGCACCCGTTCGAACCGATGAAGCCAAAGATCTCGCCGCGACGGATGCGAAGGCTCACATGATCTACCGCGACAAAGTTACCGAAGCGCTTGGTGAGATTCGTCGCTTCAATCGCCATTTCGGCGTTGGCTTCGTCGCCGAGCGGCGAAATCGTGACCGCGTGATAGCCGCGTCGCGCTTCTTCCGGCAGCAAGGCAATGAACGCCGCGTCGAGTGAGGTGGCCTGAGTCTTGAGGAGAAGCTCAGCAGGCGTACCGGTGGCCAGAACCTTGCCCGCATTCATGGCCACCAACCAGTCAAAGCGTTGCGCTTCGTCCATGTAAGCGGTGGCGACGATGACACTCATGCCGGGGCGCTCGGAACGGATGCGTTTGATCAAATCCCAGAACTGCACCCGCGCCAGAGGATCAACGCCGGTCGTGGGCTCATCGAGAATCAACAAGTCCGGGTCATGAATCAGAGCGCAACACAACCCGAGTTTCTGCTTCATGCCGCCGGACAGCTTTCCGGCGGGTCGAGAGAGAAACGGGGTCAAACCAGTGCTGCGCGTCAATTGGTCTATTCGACGCCGACGCTCGCTGGCGATATGACCAAACAAACGGCCGAAGAATTGCAGGTTCTCCTCCACCGACAGGGTTGGATAGAGATTCTTGCCCAACCCCTGCGGCATGTAGGCGATGTGTGGACAAACTTTTTCGCGATGCGCCTTGCTCGCCATACTGCCACCCAGCGCTTCGACCTGACCCTGCTGGACCGCCCGCGCTCCGGCTATTAGTGACAGCAAACTGGATTTGCCCACTCCGTCCGGCCCTATTAATCCCACCATGCTGCCCGCCGGCAGGTCAAGCGTGACGCCATCCAACGCAACAGCCTTTCCGTAGTGCAAACTGACATCCACGAGACGGGCGACGGGCGCGACCATGGACTTGTCCGGAGTCATTTCGGCAATCTGATCTCCAGATTCGCGGGCCACTGGGCGGTGAGATCGGTTTTGAGCCACGCCACACCGGGCAATCCGGTTTTGACCACCTTCAAATGTTTCTGCAGGAGCTCCCGACTGATCTGCGCCTTGACGCGGAACATCAGTTTCTGTCGTTCGCTCGCCGTCTCCACCGTCTTGGGCGTGAACTGCGCAACGCTGGCGACAAAGGAGATGGTTGCCGGAATGACATATTCTGGCGCGGAGTCCAGAATGACGCGCACGTCGCCGCCCAACTCCACTTTACCAACAACCGTCTCGGGGAGAAAAAAGGTGAGGTAAACGTCGCTGAGATCGACAAGGTTCAGAACTTTGCCTCCGGCCGCCAACACTTCGCCGGGCTGAGCGACGCGAAACTGCACACGCCCGTCGCGCGGCGATTTGAGTTGGCTGTCCTCAATATCGGCTTCGACGCGGGCAATGGTGGCTTCGCTTGCGGTCACCCCGGAGTTCGCGCCGGCGACTTGCGCCTGTGCCGCCTTGATCGCGGATTGCGCCGCAGCAACCTGGGCCTCCGCCGCAGTGACGGCGGCTTCTGCTCCATGCACGGTGGCGCGAATGTCGTCGAACTCCTGAACCGTGGCCGCACCGCTTTTGTAAAGCTTTTCGGTGCGTGAGAATCGCCGTTGCGCGGCATCAAGTTCGCTGAGTCGTTGACTCACTACCGCCTGTGTGGCGGCCGTGTCGCTCTTGCGCGCGGCCACCTGCGCTTCAGCGCTGGCGACGGCAGTGACGGCTTGCTGCGACTGGGCCGCGGCTTCATCCCGTTGTGCATCGAGCACATCAATCTGCATCTGCGCCAATGACTGGCCCACTTTCACGAAATCCCCTTCGTTCACCAAGATGCTCTGCACGCGTCCGGCAAGCTTCGTGGCGATATCAATCTCTGTGGCTTCAATCCGACCATTGCCACTGACGAACCCTGCGCCCGGCCCGGAGGGTCTGGTCTTTACCCAAGTCACCACCGCGATGATTGCGCCGACGACCGCCACTCCCACCCATAGCCATCTCCTCTCCCACCATGCTTTGGCCGCTGGTGGTTGATCTACGGGAGTGTCGGGCTCCGTTGCCGGTGAGACAGGCGGAGCCGTAGTGGAAGTCACTGGGGCGGCAGGTTGGATGGGTGGAATGGTCATCGGCTGCTCAGTGTTACCCACTCTTGGGACCCTGGGGCTTGGAGCGATTGAGTTCTCTTCTAGTTTTAACCAAGGACTTTACTTTGTGGCCCGGGTTGGCTTTCGACTATGGGGTGTTTCCCCCGTGCCATCGACCGGGTGCCCATGGGATTGCCTCTCCGAGGCAGGCCATCCGCTTCACCTTTCTCCACACACTCCGTGCCCAGTGTGGAATGCGTTGCTCCTGATTGTCGGGGCACTGTCGATGGGGAACGGCCGCCGGGTGCACAGCATGATTCCGCCTTACAAGGAATCACTGGGTGGAGAACACCGAGTGCCACCGCTTCGGGACATCAACCGCTGCTGACGCCAGCGCGGTCGAGAAACTGGGGATTTCTCCCAATCCTGCCCCACATCTCTTCCCTTCTCCGCCAATCACAATTCTACACTTCAGGAATACGCCATTCGATCGACTCCTGCCCCAACTCCGCCAATCGTCGATTGACCTCGGAAAAGCACCGGCACCCCAGAAAGAACCGGGCGGAAAGAGGAGAGGGATGGGCACACTCGATTACCCGGTGTTGGGAAGACGTGATGCGCACACGCTTCTTTTGCGCCGAACGTCCCCAGAGGAGGAACACCACCGGAGTCGGACGCTCATTCAACAGATCCAGAATCCGATCCGTAAAGGTCTCCCATCCCTGCTTCTGATGCGAATTGGCTTCGTGGGCGCGGACCGTGAGCACCGTATTGAGAAGCAGCACTCCCTGACGCGCCCACGACTCAAGACAACCATGCGCCGGGGTTGTGATTCCAA
Organism: Verrucomicrobiota bacterium; assembly: GCA_039796255.1. GTDB lineage: Bacteria > Verrucomicrobiota > Verrucomicrobiia > Limisphaerales > UBA9464 > UBA9464. The sequence continues at coordinate 18,592 of JBDKKE010000570.1, forward strand.
GATCCTCCCGAAGTTCACGGTAGATGTTTCGCAGGGAGCCGGGCAGCGGACGCACGCCCGGGCGAACGGAAAAACACAGGCCGTGGGCATGACCTGGCGTGGGATAGGGATCCTGCCCCAGGAGCAACACGCGGACGGAGGCATAGGACGTCCACTGAAGCGCGTTGAAAATCTCCGGTGCCGCCGGAAGAACTGCGTGGCCAGCCGCCAGTTCCCGGTCCAGGAAGGCATCCAGGTCGCGGAAGTACGGCCGATGGGTCTCCGCCTCGAGGTGCGGTCTCCAGCCAGAGGGGATCGGAGGAAGCATGCGACGGAGTCAGACTACTTGCCCGCCACCGGAGCGGCGAGAAGGTTGGTGGCCCGCTCGCGTACAGTGGGGTCTGGATTCTGGAGCAGCCCTTCAAGCGTCTGCCGACTTCCTGCAGGCCAACTTGAAAATCGCTCTAGCGCTCCCACAGCCGTTTCGGCAACCAGGGCATTGGTAGATCCCAGCGTGGCCATCAAGGCTGGCACTGCGATCTCGGGCTCCACGCCCAACTCTCCGAGCGCTTCAGCAGCCTGCCAGGCAATCTGATCGTTGGGACTCGCCAGAATCGCAATAATCACGGAAACGGCCGCGCGTTTGGTTACGCGATCCGTCGCCACTTCCGGGAGAATCGAGGCAGCGGCCAACTGAACCTCGGGGTTTGGATCCAACAGCGCCTGGCTTAAGGCGGGAACCACCACCGAGGCAGCCTCGGGAAAGAAGCGCAGGGCGCACACCGCATTGTTGCGAACGATCCAATCACGATCCTGGAGTGCAGCGAGAAACCTGGGCAGCAGACGGGTCTTCGTGCGCGAGTCCATCCGGGTCAACGGGACATTATGTAAGGTTCCGTGCGTGAAGTAGATGAGCGCGCCCGCCCGGGCGCCAGGGTCGAGATCGTCCAAAGCAAGGGTGGCCACGTGCAGACCCAGTCCATTGGGATCCTCCAAGCTTCCGAGATGAGACATCAGGGTGCAGCGGGGCCCCCAACTGACAATCCCTGCCGGTGACGGAAACAGCCTCAGCACAGCGTCGGGCAGGATCCGCGACAGCCTTCGATACGTGCGGTGCCAGACGTATTTGGACGAGCCATAGGAGGTCCAATACGCCCGAACCAGCATCCGGATGCCGTCATCCCCAAACGATTTCCAAAGTGATTGCTGCTCCGGATCGTATTCCAACTTAAGTTCTGCGATCCACTGCCGTTCCGGCTTTCCCCGAAAGAAGCGCTCCGGCACCGGCCAAAGCCACACCGTTGCCCCCACTGCGAGAAAGGCTGGCAGGAGCCAGAGGAGTGCGCGGCGGAGTTTCATGAACGGTGTCCGTTGGCGCGGGTCACGGAGGTCAACAAGACCCGCTCAGCGTCGCCAATCAGTCACAAGGCGCAATGCGGATGACGCAATGACGACCGGAGATTTCCATCGAAAGACATCAACGAAGGCCACGCGGGAACCCTCGGGGCCACAATGATTCCCCCTTCCCCACTGAACACTTGAAACTGAACACTGAAAACTCCCATCGAAGCACGGCACCGCCGCTTGAACGACGCACGATCTGCGGTCACTGTCCCCAACCGCAGGGAATGCCTCCGGACCGCAGAATTGTCCCATGCCCATCAGCGATCACATCCGCAACAAGCTCTCGCAGGTGCCGCACCGACCCGGGATCTACCTGCACAAGGATCGCTTTGGGACCGTCATCTACGTGGGCAAGGCGCGCGATCTGCGCAAGCGGGTGTCGCAGTATTTCCATCCTTCGCGCCGCATGGGATGGGACCTCAAGTTCAACGCGCTGGTGGAGGCCATCCACGATTTCGACTGGCACCTGGTCAAGAACGAGCCGGAGTCGCTGCTGCTCGAGGGAAAGCTCATCAAGGACTTCCATCCGCGCTTCAACATCGATTTTCGTGACGACAAGCGGTTCCTGCTGCTGAAGGTCAACCTCAACGACCCCATCCCCCGCTTTACCCTGACCCGTCTGCGCAAGGACGACGGATGCGTGTATTTTGGACCCTTCGCCCATTCAGGCAGCGTGCGCCGGGCCCTGACCCTGATGCGACGGAAGTTTCACCTGCGGGGGTGTCGTCCGCTGACCCCGGGCGAACCCGACTACCGGCACTGTCTCTACGGCAACCTCAAGCACTGCACCGCACCCTGCATCGGCAACGTTTCCCGCGACGAGTATCTTTCCCAGGTCCGCGCCGGCATTGAATTCCTGCAGGGACAAACCAGTGAACTGCGGGACGAACTGGAGGCGGAGATGCGCAAGGCGTCCGCCGCCCTGGAATTTGAGAAGGCCGCCCAGTTGCGCGATGCGCTGGAGGACATGAAGCGCACCACGCAGAAGACGGAGAAGTTTGAGCGCGTGCCGTACACCCTGCCCATCGCGGTGAACCCTGAGTCCGATTTGCGGGAACTGGCCCGGGTGCTCGGACTGGCGGCGCCGCCCGCCCGCATCGAGGGATTCGACATCTCCCACATCAGCGGGACGTTCGTGGTGGCGTCCATGGTGAGCTTCTGGCACGCGCGCCCCGACCGCTCCAACTACCGGCGCTTCCGCATCAAGTCGATCCTCCAGCAGGACGACTTCGCGAGCATGGCGGAGACCGTCCGACGCCGGTACACGCGGGTGCTTTCCGAACTGAAAACCGGCCGCGTGGAACGGGGAACTGCGGACGACGCCGGTGAGGCCAGCGCCCCGGAACTACAACGGGCCGTGGATGACGTGAGCCGCGCGGTGAAGGGGCGTTCCCTGCCCCGGGATGCGGATGCCGCCGCCGCGTCCGTCGCTGGATCCCAGGACGCTCCCGGCGGAGACGGTTCCGGACTCGACGCCCCCTGGGTCCCGAAGCCGGGAACCCGCGCCCGCCTGCCCGACCTCATCCTGATCGACGGTGGACGCGGCCAACTGAATGCCGCCTGTGCCGAACTGCAGACCCTGCAACTCGGACATATTCCCATCCTCGGACTGGCCAAGGAGTTTGAGGAAATCTATCTACCGGATCGAGCCGAGCCACTGCGCCTCGGATTGGACAGTCCTGCAGTGAAGTTGCTGCAGCGGGTGCGAGACGAAGCCCATCGTTTCGCAAACACCTACAATGCGCAGCTCCGGTTGCGAAAGATCTCCGAAAGCCTGCTCGACGAATTCCCCGGCATTGGCGACGCACGCAAGCAGGCCCTGCTGAAGCGTTTCGGATCCGTCCAACGCCTGCGGCTGGCGCGCATTGAGGAGATCGAGCAGGTCCCCGGCTTCGGAGGAACCATGGCCTCGGAGTTGAAGCGATTCCTGGAGGCGAGGGAAACGGACGGGGGAGGGAGACGGATAGGCGATAGGCGATAGGCGATAGGCGATCTTTTGAGCTTCGGCTTTCTTGCCGCGCGTCCGTCGGGATACGTGTAGAAGGGATGTTCTAAATTGATGCCGCGCAAGCAGGGAGTGCGGAGATCCGCTGCCCGGGTCTACCGCTCCTTTAACTCGGGTTTTCGTCGCGTGAGACGCCTATTGCCGGCGATATCAGAGTCCTCAATCGAAATGGTCCACGCTGTCAGTTGCCGCAGGCAGGATAGCGCAAGGTCGAGAATCTGCTCGCATTCGGAGCGATGAGAGCCTAGCCGGGGGCGCCCCGACACCACGAGGATCATCGAGCGCACCTCTCCAGCGGAACCGCGGGCGATAGCGATGAAGTTAAGCAGTTCGGCGGTAGTCGCTCGCTCGAATCCCTCGGCAATGTTGTTGGAAACCGAAAGTGCGGCTCGCTCAAGTTGACTTCGAAAACTGCCGGACAGGCAGAATCCCGGCTTATCAACGAGGTCGAGAACGGCGTTGTAAAGACGTGCCGCCGTCTGCCAAACCGGCAGTTCCTCGAAGCGGGTGTACCGAGCCATGGTCAAAACATGAATGGCCGCATACACGTTTGAAGACCAAACGAATCCCCAAGATTGACTACATCGCCTATCGCCTATCGCCTATCGCCTATCGCCTATCGGCTACTTCCCATCCGTCGCCTTCCTCAGCAGGATCTCCCCCGTCTCAATGATCGGCACGGTCTTCTTGTCGCCGCCGACATAGGTTACGTTGGTGAATAGAGTCTGGAAGGTCTGATAGCCCGGGGTCTGAATGCGCAGGGTGACGGCGTAGTCCGGGAAGCTGTCGAGGAGCAGATAGGCGTTCTTGACCGCCTGCAGCGTGAAGTTTCCCTCCCGATCTGAGGTGGCCACCACCGGACGGTCGGCCATCCGGGGCCCTCCTTTGTCGTCATTCCTGAATTCGGCCCCGCCCGGTTCAGCAGTGCGGGCGCGCGTGACGTGCGCACCCGCCACCGGCTGGTGCGTGTCGCCATCCACCACCCGTCCCACCACCCGCGCCTCGGTCCAGTCCTGGTGGGGCGGTGCCAGGTACTCGCATCCGGAGACCACCAACCCGGCGAGCAGGACCAGGTAGGTGGCGCTGCGGCTGTGGCGGGGAGTCGGGACTTCGCCATGGAACGGCGATGCGCTCAGTTTCATGGGCCACAGATTCCGCTGGATGGGTCTGGAAGTCGAACCTTTGAAGGGACGGCCCGCCGCCTCCCCACATCTGGCGAGGGTCCGTTTCCGGTGCGCGCCTTGACCCCCGCGCGGACGTGCCGGCAGGTTTAGGTTGTGCTCGCCCAGATTCGTTCCGCCACGGTGCAGGGTGTTGAGGCTTCGCCGGTCGAGGTGGAGGTGGACTCCAGTTTCGGCACCACGGCCATCGTGATTGTCGGGCTGCCGGACGCCGCGGTGAAGGAGTCGCGCGACCGGGTGCTCACCGCAGTCACCAACTCCGGGTTCAAGTTTCCCATGGGGCGCACCACCATCAACCTGGCGCCGGCGGATTCCCGCAAGGAGGGACCCAGCTTCGATCTGCCCATCGGACTCGGAATCCTCGCCGCCACCGAGCAGATTGATGCGAGACTGCTGGAGGACTTTGTCATGGTCGGCGAGCTGGCGCTCACCGGCGCCGTGCGGCCGGTGCGGGGCGTCCTTCCCATCGCCCTTCACGCCCGGGCGGCCGGGCGCCGCGGCATCCTCGTTCCGGCGGAGAACGCCGCGGAGGCGGCGGTGGTGTCCGGACTGGACGTCATTCCCGTGCAGAATCTCCGTGAGGCCGCCTACTTTCTGGAAGGCGCTTTGGATCTGGCGCCACTGCGAGTGGACATCCGCGCGCTGTTCGCCCAACCACCCAACGAGGACGTGGACCTTGCCGACGTGCGGGGACAGGAGTCCGTCAAACGGGCCCTGGAGATCGCCGCCGCCGGGGGACACAATCTGCTGCTGATCGGTCCACCGGGCACTGGCAAGAGCATGCTGGCGCGCCGACTGCCCACCATCCTCCCGCCGCTGACGTTGGAGGAAGCGCTGGAGACCACCCAGATCCACAGCATCTGCGGACAACTCGCCGCTGGCCAGCCGCTGGTCACCTCACGCCCCTTCCGCTCACCGCATCATACGGCCAGCGACGCGGGATTGCTCGGGGGCAGCATGAATCCAACCCCCGGCGAAATCTCGCTGGCGCACCATGGCGTGCTCTTTCTCGACGAACTGCCGGAGTTCCGCCGTTCGGTCCTGGAAACCATGCGTCAACCCTTGGAGGAGGGCCGCGTCACCATCTCCCGGGCCGCCGGGTCCATGACTTTTCCCGCCCAATTCATGCTGGTTGCCGCCATGAATCCGACCCCTGACGGCAAGATGCCCTCGGAGAGTCGCTCGTCGCCCCGGGAAATTCAGAACTACCTGGGACGGATTTCGGGTCCGCTCCTGGACCGCATCGATCTGCATGTGGAAGTGCCGGCGGTGAAGTTCACCGACCTGAGCCGCGCCAGCCCGGGGGAGTCCAGTGCGGTGGTTCGGTCCCGGGTGATCGCGGCAAGGGAGCTTCAGCAACGGAGATTCACTGGCGGACGCGTCACCTGCAATGCACGCATGGGACCCCGCGAACTGAAAGCCTTCGTGGAGCTCGACGCCACCACCGTCACCCTGTTGGGACATGCGGTAAACGACATGCATCTCAGCGCCCGGGCCCACGACCGCATCCTCAAGGTGTCACGCACCATTGCCGATCTCGCCGGACGCGAACGGGTCAACCAGGAGGATGTCTTTGAGGCGGTTCAGTTCCGCTCGCTGGACCGGCAGTTATGGACGTGAGGCCAGGACGTCTTTCGATCGCCACCGGCAGCGGCACCACCCCGCGAAGCATTCCTTTCGTCACGCTTTTCATCCTCCCTGCCCCTGGCGTGGGCACGGTCTTGTTGCTCAGGCAGGGGACGCGATGGACGCACAGGTGATCGGTGAATCCGGGAGCGGGCAGGATTGGATCCCTTCAATTCCTGGCCGGCAACGGGAGCCGCAGGTCGAGCAGGAAGGCTGCGGCGACGTCGGCGGGACTGCGCTGGTCGACATCCACGAGGCGATTCATCCGTCGCATGTCGGCCGGTGTGATTTTGCCGGCGAGGGCGGCAAACAACTCGCGCAGCGCTGGATAACGTTTCAGCGCCTCCTGCCGCACAATCCCCATGCATGCGTAGTCCGGGAAGAAAGCCCGATCATCCTCCAGCACGCGCAGTCCGTACTGCTCCAGCCGCCCGTCCGTCGAGAACACCACGGTGACATCCACCTGCTTCTGCGCGAGGGCATCGTACACCAGCATGGCGTCGAGGGTGCGAACGTCGGCAAATGACAGCCCATAGCTCCGCTGCAGACCGAGCCATCCATCTTCCCGCCCAACAAACTCCGCATTCCATGCCGCCCGCAGTTGCGGCGCCACCCGTGCGAGATCGCTAAGCGTCCTGAGCTGATGACTCTCCGCCGTCTCCTGCCGGACCGCCAGCGCGTAGGTGTTTTCGAAACCGAAGGGAGGCATCCATTCTGAGCCCATCGTCTCCCCATACCAACGCTCCGACTCCTCGCGTGGGCGGCCGGACTTCTGAGCACACAGATTCTCTGCCGTACCCCGGTACTCGGGGTAGAAGTCGATCTCGCCCGAGCGCAGGGCCTCATGAATCAGATCCGTACTCCCGAACCCAAAACGGCGCTTAACGGGAATGCCCAGCTGCGTCTGGCAGAGTTGGGCCACGATCTCACCGAGGATCAATTGCTCACCCCAGTTCTTGCACGCGATCACCAGCGGTCGCTGAGCGGAGGTCCCAGCCTGAACGACCCATCGCACCAGAACCGGGGAGAGAACTCCCACCGCGGCCAGCGACAGACTTCCCACCAGCGCCGTCCGCCGCCAGCGGGCGCAATGCCGGCTCGTCAGCACCGAGGCGATGCCGGCCAGCCAGCGGTCAAAGATCATGGCCAATAGGGCAGCGGGAATGGCCCCCATCAGGAGAAGCGAATGGTTACTCAGGGCCAACCCGCGATTGATGAACTCTCCCAATCCTCCGGCGCCAATGAAGGCGCAGATGGTGGCGAGACCGACGGTCCAGACCGCCGAGGTGCGGATTCCTGCGAGAATCAAAGGCAGGGCGAGCGGCAGTTCAATCCACCGCAGCCGCTGCCCTCGATCCATGGCCATCGAATCCGCGACCTGCCGGTACACGGGGTCCACCTGCATCAACCCGGTCACCGTATTCTGGAGAGTGGGCAGGAGGGCGTACACTGTCAGCGCCACCACTGCGGGAGGAAATCCCAAACCCAGCACCGGCAGCAGAAACGCCAGCAGCGCCAGGCTGGGAATGGTCATCAGGCCATGACAGGAGGCCAGCACTCCGGCGCGCAGGGTTTTCCTCGATGCGGCGAGCACGCCCAGCGGGACGGCAATAGCCGTGGCGACGAGCAGTCCGGTGAGGCAAAGCTGGACGTGTTCCGCCAACCGAAGCGCAAACTCCGCGCCAGACACGCCTCCCATCACGACACCCGCCTCCCCATCAGCTCGCGTGGACGGCGAAAGAGTTCCTCCACATAGGGGGTGGCCGGCGACTGCAAAACCTCGGCGGGCGTCCCAACCTGATGCAGCCGCCCCTCGTGCAGGACGGCAAGACGGTCCGCCATCTCGATGGCCTCGAAGAGATCATGGGTCACGAAGACAAACGTGGCCCGGCTCTGCCGCTTGAGCGCCTTCAGGTGCGCCTGGAGCTGATGTCGCGTCATTCCATCGAGGGCGCTGAACGGCTCATCCATCAGCAGCACTTCCGGATCACCGATCAGGGCGCGGGCGACACCCACCCGCTGTGCCTGTCCGCCCGAGAGTTCGTCCGGGAAGCGGCCGGAAAACTGCGCGGGATCCAGACCCATTTGACGCAGGACCACCTCCACCTTTTCGGCAATCACCGTCGGAGCCTCACCGCGCACCGCCAGTGCCAGGCCGGCGTTTTGGGCCACCGTCAGATGTGGCAGCAGCGCGTGCCCCTGAAAGACGAACGAGCAACGTCTCCTCAGGATCGCGTCAGGGATCTCCCGATTGTCCTGCCCATCCACCAGCACCTGTCCCTGAAAGCCATCGACCAGCCGATTCACGGTTTTCAACAGGGTGGTCTTCCCGGATCCCGAGCCACCCAGGAGCACAAAAAAACTGGCGTCCGGTATCAACAAACTCAAGCCGTCCAGGGCATTGGTGTTCATGCCCGGATAGCGCAGGGAGACATTCCTGAATTCGATCATGGGGACGCACCCACCGTTGCCGCGACGGGACGCGCGGAATCGTTACGGACGCGGATTGCCGGAAGCCAGCCTGTCCTCGGCAAATGCGGGGAACAGGCTTCCGTGAGATCGCCAGATCAACAAACAAGGCCGGTGCCAGAGCCGCGGTGAGGTGCTCCTCGGAGGTCATGGCCGGACGCGCCGGCGCCTTCGCGCTCTGGAGAGGCGGCGCCGATCCGTTAAAGTCGTAGGCCACCAGGGTGGTGGCCAGCGCCGGTTTCGGGGCGTTGGCAACGTTGTCCAACTGTTCCGGCGCGAGCAGGGCCTTGGAGACCCTCACTCGGTTGAGTAAGGCGGCAATGGAGGTATCGAGACCCTCGGCGCCCAAGCTCAGGCGATTGTTGCCGAAGGCGCGCATGGCCCGGTCTCCTCGCCAAAGGTGGACTCAACCTCGTGCCCGGCCGTGTGGAGCCAGGTGGGGTGTTCACCCAATTGCTGGATGGCTCGGGCACCGGAGAGCGTTCGTGAGTGCTCCAACCCACCGCAAAAGAAAGTGCGCGGCCCGCTTGTTCTGCAAAATCAAGAGGCCGCCCACTCTTTGCGAGATTTCCGCCCGCACGCTCCGACTGCTGTCGAGGGCCCGTCGCCAGTGCCCCTTCCCCCCGGTTCGCCAGGACGCAATAACCCTCAAGAAAGCGTTACCGGGATCGCAGGGGCATCCCCCGCAGTCATGGACCCCAGCGACCGGACACCCTGAGGTGGTGGCGTGCGGCCGACATCCCGGGCGTGGGGATTTAGTCGATCATCCGGGTCGGATGCGGGGCCCCACCGAGTGATCCGCACGACGTTTGGTAAGTCACCCGGTGGAAATTCCACCCCGAAAACTGTGCGTGCAACACCCGTGCTGTAACCGCATCGTAAACGGGTCCACAGCGGACTGCCTTGCTGCGGCAGAAGATGGCTCGTCCGCCAATCCCCAACCTGATGCGCATCGAACTCCCCTCCTCGCGATTCTGCCGCAATCTGTCTTCCGAAGACGTGGAACTTATCCGATCCCAGGGCACGCGGCGGCGTTTCGATGTCGACGCCGAGGTCTTCCAAGAGGGGGCGCCAGGGGACGGGCTTTACATCATCCTGGAGGGATCGGTGTCGATCGTGACGAAACTGCCCTCGGGACAGAGCTGCATTCTGTCGCAGATGGAGGCGGGGGACTATTTCGGCGAGATGGCCGTGTTCGACGGCGAACCACGCTCCGCGACCGCGTTGGTCAGCGAGGCTGTGGACGCCATGTTCGTGTCCCTGGACCTCGTGCAGCGCATCGTCGAGCGGACCCCACTGGCGGGAGCCATGCTGGTCCGCGATGCCAGCCTGCGCCTGCGCGAATTCAACCAGCGTTTCCTGCGCGAGTCCCTGCGCAGCGAACGCCTTGCGCTGGTGGAGCGGCTCGTCCGGAGTTTTGTGCACGACTTCCGGAATCCGCTGAACGTGATCGGCATCGCCTCTGAAATGGCCGCGGCCGAACAGGCGACGCCGGCGGCCCGGCAGAAGGCCCGCGAGCGCATTCAGAAACAGATCAGCATCCTCAATCGAATGATGCAGGAACTCGTGGACTTCACCCGCGGCGTCCAGGTGACCGCAGTGCTGCCCAAGATCGTCTATGCGGACTTCCTACGGGATGTCCTGCTGGATCTGGAGACCGGGGCAGCGCAGCGTGGGGTGAAACTTGTGGTGGACGGTCCCTTGCCCAATGTGCGCCTTCGACTGGATGCCGCCCGCTTCTCCCGCGTCTTCCTCAACCTTTCTCAAAACGCCTTCGAAGCGGTGGCCGGATCCAGGGAACCCACTCTGACACTCCGATTTGAGGTCTCGCCGACCCACATCATCACCGAGTTCACTGATAATGGACCCGGAATTCCGCCACAGAACATGCAACATGTCTTCGAGCCGTTCTTCACCTATGGCAAGGAGCATGGGACCGGACTGGGTCTCGCCATCTGCAACCGGATCGTCCAGGACCATGGAGGACGCATGGCAGTGCGCAGCGAACCGGGTCACGGGGCGACGTTTCTGGTGTTACTGCCCGCCCCGCTTCCGGGAGACACCGACCGCATTGAAAGAGAGGCCGCCGCGTTCGGGGAATTGGCGCGGGACGAGGAACGGGGGAAGGATTAGAGGATTAGGGACTGAGGATTGAGGACTAAGGATCCCCATCGTCTAAAAGGCCACGCGCCCCCTCACTTCCCCTTTCCATCCTGGGGCGACCTGCCGGCGGTGAACGCCTTCCAGAGGGGGTAGGCAGCAGCAGCCAGTTGTGCGAAGCGAAGTCCCCGTTGGATCCATCCCGAGGACGGCAGGGCCACGGTGCTGGCGATGAGACCCGCCACAGGCGCGACCTTCATCCACCAGGAAACACCCCCCCGTCCGCGATCCAACATCGCGAGGGGATTCAGGTGGCTCGCGGACTCGCGAATGCGGGCGAGATCCTCCCGGACCGCAGCCCGGTTCAGTTCACTTTCAAGGAGGAGGAGTTGTTTGCGGAGTTCGAGGGCGTTGGGGCGTCGGGTTTCAGGCATTGTTGATCCTTCCTGAATTCAGCAAGGGTGGAGGCAAAGGGTTGGGAGTCCTGAAGCAGGCCCTGGCAGCGACGTCCAGCAATCGCTGCCGCGATTGCGTACACCCCGGCGACTCCCAGAAGCGCCGCCAGCGGATGGGTAGACCACAAGAGATAGACCACCGCCGCGGTGGTCAGGGCGAGTGCAAATCCTGCAAACAGCAGGCACACCAACAGCAGCGTCACCGCGGCAATCAGCCGGTTGCGCTCCTCCTGCAACTCGACCAACAGGAGTTCCAGACGGTTGCCGGCAATGCCCGCCAGGGTGGAGCCCAACTGGCGCAACGAGGCGAAGAAGCCTGGGGATGGGGCGGAGTCACTCATGGGTCTGCACGGTCAGCGGCGACCGAGCAGGATGCCCACGACGACCCCGATCCCGAAGGCGACTCCGACCGCTTCCCAGGGATGCGACCGAACCGTCTGGTCGGTCTCCTCCAGTCCGCGCCGGACCTGTGCCGCCGCCTTGCCCTGAAGCTCCTCGCAGGTTCCGCGGGCGCTGTGAAGGGCGGCGGTCAAACGGTCGCGCAGTTCGTGGATGCGTCCGTCGGCCTGGCCAGCGGTCGCCGACAACAGAGCTTCGGCATCCCGCGCCAGAATTCGGAGGTCTTCGACCAACTTGTCGGTGGTCACGGTGGGGGTAGTGGTTTCACTCATGGTGGTAACGGTTTCTGGATGACGACCGCAGGAGCCTAGTCCGCCAGAGGGCGGCGACGCAAACAGGACCTTCTTCCCGCCGCCCCACTTCCCTCGCCGCGAGCTTAGGCCATGCCGCAAGCGCGCAGCACCGTTTCCTGAACCACACGCTCGGTCTCTGGAGGTACGGACAGGGGCGTGCCCCCCCGAATGGCGGCGGCGAGCGCGGCAAAATCGTCCCCATAGCGCCGATAGGCAGGCAGTGGAATTTCCTGATGTCCCGCCGGGTACCCAGCTCCAGCTTCGCTCAAATCCAGCACCAATCTTGGCGGCTCCAGGGGCTGAAGTCGTCCGGTGCCCAGTGTCCCCGTTACCTCAAAAAAACGGTGGGGTCCGGCCCCGGGCTGGCGGGGCGCACTACTGATGACCGCCATCGCCGCCGGAAACTCCAGGACAGCGACCGCGTTGTCGGCGAGATCATCGCCAGGGCGACCGAGTTGCTGCAGGAAGGGAGTGACCCGGCTGGGGCGTCCGAGCAGACGAACCACGGCATCCACCAAATGACACCCCTGCTCGAACATGGCACCACCCGCGAACCCGGCCCACAACCGCCGTTCCGCGGGGCCAGCCAGGGTGTTCATGGTGGCCCGAACCATGAAGATCTCCCCAAAAGCCCCCGCCCTGGCGGCCTTCAGCAGGGCGACCAGGCCGGGATTGAAGCGCCACATGTACCCAACCTGCAGCAATCGCTTCTGGCGGGAGGCGGCCGCGAGGAGCGCGTCGAATCCGGACATCGTTTCCGCCGGCGGCTTCTCCACGTGCACATGCTTGCCAGCCTCCAGTGCGCGCAGGGCATCGGCGGCGTGGCGCCGGACCTCGGATTCCACCACCACCACCTCGCTCCGCTGGACGAGTTCCTCGAAGGAGATCCAACGGGGAGGCTTCGCCACGGTTCCGCGAACCGCCGCATCCTCTTCGCACACCCCGATGACCTCAAACTCCGGCGACTCCGTCGCCACCTGGTACTTTCCGGCAAAGTGAGAGTACCCGGCCCCGAGGAAAGCCAGTGGAAGTCGCCGGGCGGGCAAGGGAGCCGCTCCGGAAACCAGGACGTTTCCGGCCGCCAGCGCCGTACCGGCAACGAAAGAGCGGCGGGAGAACATGGGGG
>JBDKKE010000571.1:0-3255 GCA_039796255.1 Verrucomicrobiota bacterium
ATCCCACCAACGAAATAACATTCTCCGCCTCCGGAAGCCGGCGGAGGCTGTCCGGATCCAGCAGATCCACAGATGCAGTGCGAACGCCGAGCCCCTCAATCCGCTTCCGAACCTCCGGATCCGAGAACCGGCTGGCCGCAACGATCTCCAGCGGGTGACCGGCGGCCTCTGCTGCGCGACGGGCCATCACCGCGACGGTCAGTCCCATCTTTCCTCCCGCCCCGAGAATCATCAGCGGACTGGAGAGCGTGCGGATGAACTGGATGAGCTCCGGGCCTGGCTGGGTCAGGACCTGCTCCAACTGGCACTCATCCGCGATGCGTTCAGGGATCATGATGCAGGGTCGGCAGGCGGATGAGCGCCGCCTCCAACGAGGGCGAAGGCACAGACCATTGCGCAGATCCATGGGAAGCGGGTCAGTTTCATGGGAGGATGGTTTTGCTTGATGAAAAGGCCGCACCTCAATGAACAGGTGCGGCCCGGTGGATTGACTCCGTGCGGGGTTACTTGCCGCCCTTGCTCATCTCTTCGATCTGCTTCTGCATCTTCGTGAGGTTGAACGAACCCGCCGTCTGGCTGGCTGGAAAATCCCTGAAGGTGAGGAGGAACTTCGCGACCACGTCGGTGGCCGGGGTGATGAGGTAGACCCGGTCGAGCCACCAGTCGTTGTAGGTGTTGGCGTTGTGCTGGGCTTTTTCGAGCGGATCGCGGCGCAGGTTGAAGAGCAGCGGGGCGCGCAGTTCGATAAATGGCTCGCGCCACAGCGGCATGGCCTCGGCGCGGTTCTCCATGTACACCACCTTCCAGTCTCCAACGCGGGTGGCGACGATCTCGCCGACGTCATTCACATAAATGAACTCCTTGCGCGGTGACTCCTTGGACTTGCCACTGAGATAGTCGAGCAGGTTGTAGCTATCGAGGTGGTTCTTATAGGTGCGGCCATTGAGTTCCAGGCCCTTGATGAGCTTGTCACCGATGTCTGGCGCCCCGGCGGCGGCGGCGAAGGTGGTGAGCCAGTCCTCATGCGCGACGATGCCGTTGAGCGTCACACCCGCCGGGAAATGGCCGGGCCAACGCACGAAGCAGGAGACGCGGTAGGCGCCTTCCCAGTTGGTGTTTTTCTCACTGCGAAACTGCGTGGTGCCGGCATCGGGCCAGGTGTTGTAGTGCACGCCGTTGTCCGTGGAGTACTGGACGATGGTGTTCTCCGCCAGACCGAGATCATCAATGACCTTGAGCAGTTCGCCGACGTGTAAATCGTGCTCGACCATGCCGTCGCTGTATTCGTCCTGCCCGGAGATGCCGCGATGCTCGGCCTTCACATGGGTGCGGAAGTGCATGCGCGTGCCGTTCCACCAGCAGAAGAACGGCTGGCCGGCCTTGGCCTGCCGCGTGATGAACTCCTTCGCCGCAGCGACGGTTTCATCGTCGATGGTCTCCATGCGCTTCCGGGTCAGCGGGCCGGTGTTCTCGATGATCTGGCCGCCCTTGCCGTCGGCCTTGCACTTCATCACGCCACGCGGGCCGTATTTCTTCCGGAACTCGGGATTCTTCGGGTAGTCGAGATTCTCCGGCTCCTCTTCCGCATTGAGATGGTACAGATTTCCCAGGAACTCGTCGAAGCCGTGCATCGTGGGCAGGTGCTCGTCGAGGTCCCCCTGGTGATTCTTGCCGAACTGGCCGGTGGCGTAGCCCTGGCTTTTGAGGACGGTAGCCATCGTCACGTCGGTCTTCTGCCAGCCTTCCTTCGCGCCGGGCAGACCGACTTTCAGCATGCCGTTGCGCAGGGGAACGGAGCCGCCAATGAAGGCCGCGCGACCAGCGGTGCAGCTCTGCTGTGCGTAGTAGTCGGTGAAGGACACCCCTTCCCTGGCGACGCGATCAATGTTCGGGGTCTGGTAGCCCATCAGGCCCCGGCTATTGAAGCTGATATTCTGGTTGCCGATGTCGTCGCCCCAGATGACGAGAATGTTGGGCTTTTTGCCCTGCCCCACCGTCGCCGGGTCTGCGGCCTGCACGACGTGACTGTGGAGCGCCAGCAGAGCGCCACAAAGGCCGCTCAGCCAGCGCAGAAC
The DNA here is from genome assembly GCA_039796255.1 of Verrucomicrobiota bacterium. Classification (GTDB taxonomy): domain Bacteria; phylum Verrucomicrobiota; class Verrucomicrobiia; order Limisphaerales; family UBA9464; genus UBA9464. Next base: position 2,076 of record JBDKKE010000571.1, read on the forward strand.
AACGGGACGGGTCCGCATGGAAGTGTTGGTTGGAGTCATGGTGTTCAAAAGATGGACTGGCCCATTCTACGAAGGACCGGTTGAGAAAACCCGCGGTAGTTCTAACAAACGCTTGGGGGCCGACGAGAACAAACCGGGCGACAGTGAGTCCATTGAACCTGGCATCCCTGTGGCCGGTGACGGGGGGGGAGTCCCGGATGTGGCGACGTCATCCTATCGCTGGAATGAACTCCGCCAGGACCGGCTGGATTTCAGCCCCCGTGTTCATGACCCACAGGCCAGAGCCGGCCATGGGTTCGGTCACCGGCTCACCCATCATTTCCAGCAGCCGGGCTCCTTTCCCGGCGTTGAAGTCGATTCCCGTCCGGGGACACTCGGCGGATTCAAAGGGTTGGTCTTGAGTCAGACACGCACCTATTCTCGCTGGATGTCTTCTGGAATTCCGGTGGTGGCGCGATGGTTTCTGATGGCCGGCCTCCTGGGGATTCCCGGCTGCGCCCACTCGCCCAGGGATCCGCTGCGGCAACACTCCGGGGAATCCGTGGTGTTGATCGGCGAGCAACCAGCGGCGCTTTGCTGGACTCCGGTGATGGCGGACAGCGTGGTGGTCCGCAGCACCTACCAGGTCGGACCGGGAACAGTGGAGTACGTTGCCGGACGTGACTACCAGTTGGACGTCGAAGCGGGAACGCTCCGCCGGGTGACCGGTTCCCGGATTCCGGATTTTCAGACCAACTCCCTGTACGGGCAGGAGGACTTTGATCACTCGAAGTTCCCTGGATTCGGCAACACCGGGTTCTTTGCCTTCGTGGACTACACATCGCCTTCGACTACCCCGTGGCCGGTGCAGGAGTCTCAGGCGGCCCTGCTCCCGCATTCGGCGGCGAAGTTGAAGGCGGGCGGGGAGTTCCGGCTGGTGGCCTATGGAGACAGCATTACCGCAGGCGGCGACGCCACGCGTCCGGAACTCATCTTCTGGAACCGTTGGGCGGACTCGCTGCGAGGCCGACACCCGGCCGCCTCGGTCACCGCCATCAACGAGGCGACGGGAGGGGACAGCACCGTTCAGGGACTGCAGCGGCTCCAGTCCAAGGTGCTGGAGGCCCGGCCGGACCTCGTCCTGATTGGCTTCGGCATGAACGATCACAACCGCGGAGGAGTTCCCGTGCCGCAGTTTGAG
>JBDKKE010000572.1:0-11122 GCA_039796255.1 Verrucomicrobiota bacterium
GAATCGGGCGAGGTGACGGATTCGTTCTGCCCGGTTTCCCCGCCCGGTGCCGGCCCGGCTGGATCCCGCCACGGTACGGAGCCCCGCGAATCGCCTCTCGATCTGGGTCGCGCCGTCCCGGACAACGGGGAGGACGTCATCCTTTTGGTTCTTGTTGCCCCAGCGATCCACCTGTCCCACGGCATCGATCAGCTCACTCCAGGCGGGGTTGTCCAGCAGGTCCGGTCCGATTCGGGGCAGGGCGGATGCGGAACGGCGGGCCAGATCGACGTACAGGTCCTGCACCAGATCGTGGACGTCCGTGGCGCTGTAGGAAACCACCTCGCTGTCCAGCAGGTCGGTGTTCAGTTGATGGGCCTCGACATACAGGTCCCTGCGGAACAGGGCGCGCCAGACTTCGGAATCCGGCGTCCCCAGGCGGGGGTCGTGGCGCGTGAGGCCGGTGGCGTCGCTGACGGAACTCTTGGCCACCGGCGTGCCGTCGGCATGGAAGACGAAAGTCGCGGCGCGCAGCGTGGACGGCCAGTCGATCCATTCGGGGAAACTGGAGAGTTCCTGTGGATCCCCCTGCGCATCGAGTCGCGGAGAAAGCAGAACCGAGACCCGCAGGCCGCGACCGTCCTCAGTGAGTCCGTTCGGCAGGCAGGTCCATACGAGTGTTTGCTTGGCCATTAGAGTGTCTCCGGCGCGAAGGCCGCGCAGTATTCGTCCCAGACCGACGGGTCGGGAATTAGATCGAGGAACTTGGGATCGGCCTCGCCCCCGCCGAACTCGCGCCGGCAGCGGACCGACACATCGAAACTTAGGAAGAGCACCTCGACCTCGACGATCAATTCCGCCTCCCCGTAGATCACCGAGGCGTTGCCCTGCTTCTCGTAGGCGAGCTGCAGATTGAAGGTAAGCGACGCCGAGAAAATGCAGACCACGGTGAGTTCGCCGTGAATGCGCACGTAGCCGGCGAGCACCACCCGCTCGGGATTGACCCCGTCATCCTTCCAGTTGAAGTAGACCCCCGCCTTGATCTCCACCGAGCCCGAGGCCACCACCAGATTGAGAGCAATGGCGGCACCGAACTCGAGCGCCGCCTCGATCTCCTGAACCCCCTTGGCCCCGACCGCGATGGCAAAGAATCCGCCGCCGCCGAGCAGGGATACCGTCAGGCTGAAGGGACGCTGGCGCTCGGCAAAATTGAAGCGTACCGACACCGGACGGTTGTCGAACGGCAGGTTGAAGCCGGCGCCCAGCGTGACATTGCTCAGCGTGAAGATACCCACGCCGATGGTGGGCAGTCCGAGCGAGAAGCTGGCCGAGATGCCGCTCGGGGTCACACTGAGCGCCGGCGGATCGGAGAATCCATTGCTGGGAATGAAGCGGCGAAGGTCATTGACGAATTCCAGCGGTCCACCGAATTGAACGGCATCCTCGCCGTCCCGCAATTGCACCGAAACATCCGGCTTCTGCCCCGGCCGCGAATCAAACTCCAGCTTCTCAAACCACAGAATGATGCACCCGAAGAGGTTGAGTTTGAAGTTGTCGAGGGAGGCGTGGGCCTCGCGCCGGCCCCTCTGAGGGTTGCCAAGGGGCACGATGGTTTTTCCCTGCAGCCGAAGCCGGGTGCCAGGCTTCTGGGGATCGGCATTGGGGATCAGCAGTTTCAGCAGATCCGACTGCGTGACCGGGGTGTCCCACTCAAAGCTGGACTCGACCCGGTCCGGAAATTCCGACGACAGCATCCGCGGAGCCCGCGGGTCATTGAGCGCCGGCGGCGGGTTAAAGGCGATCAACTGACGGAGGGAAATGCCGCCAATCAGCGTGGCGTTGAGTGGGAAGAAATCGGCGGGGTCGAACTTGTTTTCGATGGCCTTGGCCAGCGCGACGGGCAGCGTCTTGCCTGCCGGTCCCGAAACGGGTCCCGAGAGCTTTGAGAGTCCGTACACCGCCATTTGAGGCGCGGCCAGTCCCCCGATGGCATCGGTCTGGGCCTTGCCGCCGCCGCCGAAATCCAGCGGGTAGGAGTTCCCAGCCACGGCGAGGAAGATCTGACCGTCATTGGACAGATTTTCCCGAACGACGTCCGGGTACTTCATGGCGATGGCGTCGTCGCGCCCGAGCAGTTTCTGCAGGGCCGGTACGCACACTTCGGCCACGTCCATTTCCGGATGGAAGTTGGCTTCCACCGGCGAGTGACGCGTGGTCGCTCCGGCGAGGAAGCTCATGGTGCGCGTCGCCAAACCGGTTTCTCCCGGACTGCGGGAGTCGAAGCCGACGCCGCTGCCTCCGAGTTGGGTCTGGCGGCGTGCCATCGATTCGGCGTTGTAGGCCCCCTGGACCAGGGTGTGGGCGTTCTTGTTGACGATCTCGCTGACAAACAGCAGCGGGAGGGAGAATCCGACACGACGGCCCGCCCGATCTGTGGCGGCGATCTCAAAGCGGAAATCGCTGCCGCCGGCCACCGGGAAGAACGCCATGCGGGCGGTGATCGGAGGGGGCGGAGGGGGCGGAGGGGGCGGAGGTGTGTACAGTTGAGCGCCCGCGGTGGTGGTGAGTTCGACGGGTGCGTTCAGGTCCGGCGTCACCCGCGTCAGCACCTCGATCTGCTCAAACGGAAAGTTGCGGCCACCATGGAAGTGATTGCTGCCGTCGTAGGTGCGGACCCGTTCGCGGACGATGATGAAGAAGCGCTGGCGCAGCACGGCCATCCTCTGCCGGGGAGGCGTGGCCTGGGGGCCGAGGGACTCGAACTTCCGTTCCGTGACCTTCACCAGGGACGCCGCGTGCCCGAACGGCACCAGGAAGCCCGAGTACACGACCCGCACATAGTGATCCCGTCCCAGCGTGGCCAGATGCCGCCACTGTTCCAGATCCACCCCGTTCGGCCGGGGATCCCAATCGCCTCCCGCGTCCAGGAGTGCACCCAGCGAGGACAGGTGCAGGCGCTTCGCCTCGCTTGACTGGGGGAGGTACAGTCCCCGTTCATCCGCGCGCCGTTGATTCCATTCCGCCATCAGCTTCACCAAAAACTGGCGGTCCTGGGCATCCAGGCTCATGCGGAAGGGTGCCGGGGGATCCACCTTTCCGGCGACATCGGGATCATCGAAGTCCGGCGACCACAACGCCCGGATCCGGGCGGAGGATCCTTTGCCCGTCGCAGGTGCCGGATCTCCCAGCCGCGTGTGCCATAGTTCCGTGCGTCCCCGCTGTGTGGACGGCGCAATGCCGTGTTGCCAGCGGGCCTCGCCGATCGGCGATACCGTCAGACGGTAAGGGAGTTCCAGGGCCGTGACGCTCGGGGAGGGTGGGTGGGGATTGCCGATCAGTAACGGGAGGTAGGGCAGGCGCTCCAGGAGCGCGCGCGCTTCCGGACCCGACTGCAAGGCGTCGGTCATCTGCGACAGATGAATGGCCGTGTCCAGCGCCAGCGCGCCCAGGGTCGCCGTGTGCAGGTCGCCCTCGCCCAACTCGGGGTGGCGGGCAATCATCCCTGCCGACTCCTGCTGGATGGCGTTCCAGACGGCGCTCCCCAGTCCGCTGCCATCGGTGCCCTGCAATCCGCCGGACGCTGATTCGGCAATTCGGCGGGCTCCGGTTGCCAGTGCGTGGGCGAGGGCGTCCCGCTGGTCTGCGCGCACGCTCCCGATCAGCGACCGGTGCAACTCCTCTGCATAGCTCGCCGGCACAATCCAGTAGCGTGGATACTCCTCATCCAGCCGTGCGTTGACATCGAGGTTCAGCGGCCACTCCCGCATGGCGCCAAGCACTGCGTCCAGTGTGAAGGGCAGGCGGGTAATCGCCGCCGGCATGGTGAAGGCGACCCGGCTCGGTCCGGACATCCGGATACGGGCGGCGGGCAGTGGCCCCGGAATGGAGAGGTCTTCCGGACGGGGGGGCACGTTCTTGCCCACGGTGGGACCAGGCCCCGGGGACTTGGGGGGGCAGTTCCTTGGAAAGGTCCCCATCCAGCGCGGGCGACGCCTAAAGAAACGCTTCCTCGCCAAAACTCTGGGGCGGAAATTCGACGATCAATATCCCGCGCCGGTTGCTGTCCTCACGCGTCAATTGGGCTCCCTCACCGCGGTCCGGATCGATGCGCAGATTGTCAAACAGCAGATCGAAGACCAGCAGATCCTCCGGGCGTCGCACCCGGACCCGGGCCCGTTGCCCCGGATCGACGCGTGGTTTCAGCCGTTCCAGCAGCGGCCCCAGCTGGAACCGATTGCCCAGGAACCGTTCCATGGCGCGGCGCGGACTGCCTGCCGTCGGGGCGGCTGCCGGTTGCCCCGGCCCGGTGCCCGCACTCGCGGAAAACACCCGACGCACAAGATCCTCCAGTGAATTATTCATGCAGGCACCCGCTCTGAAATCTGCGGATCGTCCGCTGCGGATGACGGTCCCGGATACCGACGTGCCCTCTCGTCGATCAACGCCGTCGGAGTTTTCCCTTCAGATTCAATAGTCCGATATCCCTCCCCCACCGTGGGTACAAGATTAAACGGCCCCAACAGACAAAGGAACCGCCATACGTTACAGGGTCGGAACTCGTGAGAGATAGTCGTCGTTGGTTCGTGGTCCACACTCGTCACTCGACATTTTCCCAGTCAGTATTCCCCTCCAATGTCCATGGTACGGAAAGGGCGGGTGCTGGTGGGGATGAGTGGCGGGGTGGATTCCTCGGCCACGGCGGCGTTATTGCAGGCGGAGGGGTGGGAAGTGATTGGGGTGACTCTCAAGCTCTGGCCGCAGGATTGCGTCAATCGGGCCGAGGACAAGTGCTGTGGTCCGCAGGCGGTGATGGACGCCCGCAGCGTCTGCGCCCGTCTGGGGGTGCCGTATTACCTGGTCGATGAATCGGGGTTGTTTCAGCAGAAGGTGATCGAGTACTTCGCCGCCGAGTACCGCGCCGGACGTACCCCCAATCCCTGTGTGATGTGCAATCAGCACCTCAAGTTCGGCGTGCTGCTGGACCGGGCGCGTCAGCTCGGATGCGACGTCATGGCCACCGGCCATTTCGCGCGTCTGGAGAAGGATTCTGCCTCCGGCCGCACCCGCCTGCTCAAGGGGCGCGATCCCCGCAAGGATCAGAGCTATTTTCTCTTCAGTCTCCAACAGGAGCAGTTGGCGCACGCGCTATTCCCGCTGGGGGAGAAGACCAAGGCCGACACCCGCGATGTGGCGCGCGCCTGTTCCCTGCGCACTGCGGACAAGGAGGAGAGCATGGAAATCTGTTTTGTTCCGGACAACGACTACGGGAAGTTTCTGCGCGACGCGAAGCTCGTGTACCGTCACCGAGGGGACATCGTGGACCGTGCCGGCCGCAAACTCGGGGAGCACGAGGGCGTGGAGTTCTACACCATCGGTCAACGCCGCGGACTGGGCATCTCCACTCCGCAGCCGGTCTATGTCATCGAACTGGACGCGGCGGCGAATCGGGTGGTGGTCGGTGACGACACGGACCTGAAGTGCGATGCCTTTCGGATCACCCACTGCAACTGGATTCCCTGGGAGACGCCTCCCAGCAGCGTCGAGTGTGTGGCGCGCATCCGGTACAATCATCCCGGGGTTCCTGCGACAGTGACGCCGGGACCCGGGGACACCGCCAGCGTCCGGCTCCATGAGCCAGCCCGGGCGGTCACTCCGGGGCAGGCCTGTGTGCTGTACGGGGGGGGCGACGGTGACTGGGTCCTCGGCGGCGGCTGGATTGTGCGGTAGGTGGGACATCGGGTTTCGAGTCTGGACTCTGCCCGGGCTTTCCCGAGGTCCAAGTTCGAGGGGGAGACTACCGTTGTCCGAGGGGGGCCGCAGAGTCGGGTGCGAATAAGTTTCCGATTCCGTACGGGCGGGCCAGGGGTAGGCTGATTCTCCGGTCCGACCGATGCGGTGCCGAAAGTCCATGCCTGCCGCCCCTCCCATCGTTGACCTGCGCCGACTGCTGGCCGAGCGGTTTCCCCGGGCGCATGCGCCGGCTGCGCCCTCCCGTCCCTCCGGACAATCCATCGGAATTCCGCAATTGGACTCCCTGCTGGGCGGCGGCCTTCTGCACGGCGGCATTACCGAGCTTGTCGGCTCGGGAAACGGCTCTGGCAGCGCCCAGGTCCTGCACTGCCTGCTCCGTCAGGTGGCAGACTCGGGGCGATTTCTGGCTTTGGTGGATGGTGCGGACAGCTTCGATGTGGACGCTGCCGAGGCGGAGGTTCTGGCGCGTTTGCTGTGGGTCCGCTGTTGCAAGACCGACGAGGCGCTCAAGGCCACCGACCTCCTGTTGCGTGATCGCAACATCCCGCTGGTGGTTTTGGACCTGAAGCTGAATCCGGAGCACGAACTCCGCCGGATCGCCTCCAGCATCTGGTTTCGCTTTGGCCGTCTGGTTGAGCACCACGGCACCACGCTGCTGGTGATCACCCCGCAGTCGATGGTGGGCGCCGCAGACCTGCGGGTGCAGGTGGAGAGCCGTCTGGACCTGAAATCGGTGGCCGCAGGCCCCGCGGTGGTGGTGGATGGGCTCCAGTTCCAGATGCTCAGGGCGATGGTGGAGGGAGGGGGAAATGAGCGACGGGAGGCGGGATGAGGGGGGGGACAGTGGTGAGTGGTCAGTGGTCAGTGGTCAGTGGTCAGGGGTCGGTCGTTCGATTCCAAACATGTTTGCTGTTTTATATCTTCCGGACTTTGGCCTGCAGGCGGTGCTGCGGCATGAGCCAGCGGTGGCGGGGAAGCCGGTGGCGCTGGTGGACCCGGGGCATGCGACGCCGCGGGTGTTTTTGATGACCGCCGCCGCCCGGGTGGGGGGAGTGGAGATGGGACAGACGGCGGTTCAGGCGATGGCCCGCTGCCGTGAGGTGGTGATTCGGCATCGCTCACTGAAACAGGAGACCGCAGCCACCGAGGCGGTGTTGCAGGTGGCGTTTGGATTTAGTCCGCATCTGGAGCTTACGGGGCCGGGGACGATCACCCTGGACCTGCGGGGCCTGGCTGAATTGCAGGATACCGCTTCCGACGGCGCGTCTCCCAACCCCACTCCGCGGCTTGCCGCCTGGGCCCAAAGGTTGCAGACGGTCATCCGCGGATTGGGACTCCAGGTGCGGATCGGCACCGGTCCCACCCCCACGGTGGCCCGCCACGCTGCCCGCTGGAGCGACGGCATAGAACTGGTGACCGACGCCCCCGCCTTCATCGCCTCGCTGCCGGTCGCCGCCCTGGAACCCTCAGTCCACGTCGCCAGCATCCTTCAGCAGTGGGGGGTGCGTACCGTGGGGGAGTTGCTGGCGCTGGGACAGGCGGAGTTGGCGGACCGTTTGGGACTCGAAGCCTTCGGTCTGTTCGCTGCGGCGTCTGCCGGAGCGTTGCGTCCGCTCCACCTGGTGCGTCCCGTGGAATGCTTCGAGGAATCGCTGGAGCTGGAGTTTCCGGTGGAGACGCTGGAGCCGCTGCTGTTCTTGCTTCGGCGGTTCACGGGACAGATCGGGTGTCGTCTGGAGGCCTGTGGTTTCGTGGCGGAGACACTTCACCTCACCCTGCGTCTGGAATCTGGCGCCGTGCTGGAACGCCGTCTGCGGATCCCCCAGCCCACCCGCGCCCCGGACGCCCTTTTCGGAATGCTGCACACGCATCTGGAGTCGGTGCGTACCGACGCCCCGATTGTCGCGGTGGGTCTTGCCGCCGATCCCGCACGGCCGGAACAGCGACAGTTCAGCCTGTTCGAGGCGGCGCTCCGGGATCCTAACCAGTTTCAGGAAACCCTGGCGCGCCTCAGCGCCCTGGTGGGTGCGGACCGGGTGGGGACACCCCAGCGTGACGCCTCGCATCGTCCGGACGCCTTCAAGCTGATGCCGCCTGACTTTGAGAATGCGCCGCCGGTGGGAACTGTTCGCGCGGTCGAATTGCTGCGTCCCACTCCGCAGCGACGGTTGCGTCCCGCCGTGCGCACGACGGTGGAACGGGAACGCCCGGCGGCCCAGGGCGTATCCATCCACGCCCGACCCGTGGCGCTCCGAGGTCCGCTGGCTAGCGGAACGATCACCAGGAGCCTTGGTCCCTGGTGCTCCTCGGGTCACTGGTGGGAGCCCGAGGCGTGGTCGCGCGAGGAATGGGATGTCGAGACCCAGCGTCACCAGGTCGTCCGTCTTGCCTGCCGCAACGGCGAGTGGACCGTGGAAGCCATCATGGACTAGGCGCTGAGCGCCATAGGCGATAGGCGATAGGCGAATGACCACCTCCCCCTACATTGAACTCCACGCACGCAGTGCCTTCAGTTTTCTGAGGGGCGGTTCGTTGCCGGAGACGTTGGCGGCGACGGCGGCTGAATTGGGGCTGCCGGCGATGGCGGTGTGTGACCGCATGGGGGTCTATGGGGCGCCTCGATTGAGTGGCACGTCGGCGGAAGTGGGGGTCCGTCCGATCTTCGGTGCGGAATTGGCGATGGACGACGGATCCGTGCTGCCGGTGCTGGTGGAGAGTCGGGCCGGGTATCATCACCTCTGCCAGTTGCTCACCCGCGCCCATCGGCGCGCGCCCAAGGGGGAGGGGAGGGTGACGTGGGAGGAACTCCCCGAGTTTGCCGGCGGGTTGGTGGCCCTGACCGGTGACGAGGAGGGGCCGCTCAGGCAGTCCCTATGCGCTCCGGTTGCCGGTTCCGGCAAGATGCGTCCCGCGCCGGATGACATTCTGCGGCGCCTGGTCTCCACCTTTGGCGACGGCAATGTGTTCGTTGAACTTCAGCGTCATCTCCATCGCGGTGAGGCTCGCGTTCAGGCGGCCCTAACCTCCCTGGCGCGCACCCATCGTCTTCCCCTGCTGGCCACCAATGGCGTGTGTCATGCCACGCCGGAGGGACGGCAGGTGGTGGATGTCTTTGCCTGCCTGCGCCACCACACCACGCTGGAGGATGCCGGTACTCTGCTCACCGCCAATGCGGAGCGGCATCTCAAGGCGCCGTCGACCATGGTCGCCCTGTTTCACGACCAACCGGACGCCATTGCCAACACCGTGCGTCTGGCGGACCGGCTTCGGTTTGAATTGAGCGATCTGGGCTACGCCTTTCCCCGGTTTCCAGTGGGGCCGGGCGAGACCATGGAGGGGGTGCTCTTGGAGTGGACCCGTTGGGGCGCCCATCGCCGCTACGGCCCGGTGATTCCGCACAAGGTCGAGGTGCTGTTGCGGAAGGAACTCGCGCTGATTGGCAAGCTGGGCTTTGCCGGATACTTCCTGATTGTGGCAGATCTCGTCCGCTTCTGCCGGGAACACGACATTCTGGCCCAGGGACGCGGCAGCGCCGCGAACAGCGCCGTCTGCTACTGCCTGGGGATCACGGCGGTGGATCCGGTGCGGTTCAATGTGCTCTTTGAACGCTTCCTGAGCGAGTCGCGCAAGGGTTGGCCGGACATCGACATTGATCTGCCCAGTGGTGAACGGCGCGAGCGGGTTATTCAGGAGGTGTATCGGCGCTACGGGCCCCACGGTGCGGCGATGACCGGAACCGTCATTACCTATCGCGGACGCAGCACGGCGCGCGAGTTGGGCAAGGTGCTGGGACTGCCGGCGGATGTGTTGGACCGTTTCTCGGCGCTGTTTGCCCACGGGGACTTTCCACACACACTGGACCTGTTGCAGCAGATGGAGACTGCCGGACTGGCTTCCGCCCATCCGCGGGCGCCGGCCTTTGCGTCGGTTTATGGACAGATTCGGGGACTTCCCCGCCACCTCGGGCAGCACTCCGGCGGCATGATTGTGTGTCAGGACCAGCTCAACTGTTTTGTTCCGCTGGAGAATGCCTCCATGCCCGGGCGGGTGGTGGCCCAGTGGGACAAGGACGACTGCGAGGATCTGGGCATCATCAAAATCGACCTGCTGGGGTTGGGCATGATGGCGGTGCTGCAGGAGACTGTGGCGCTCTCGGAATCCCGGGGCCGGCCGGTGGATCTGGCCCAGCTTCCGGAGAATGATCCCCAGACCTTCGAAATGATCCGGCGCGCGGACACCATCGGGGTCTTCCAGATCGAGAGCCGCGCACAGATGGCCACCCTGCCACGGATGCGTCCGGAACATTTCTACCATCTGGTCATCGAGGTGGCGCTCATCCGTCCCGGCCCCATCCAGGGAGATCTCGCGCATCCCTACCTGCGCCGTCGCAATGGCGAGGAGGCCATCAGCTATTATGGGGACGAGGCGCGACTGAAGCCCATTCTGGAGCGGACGCTGGGGGTCCCTCTGTTTCAGGAACAGATGCTCTCCATGGCCATGGCCATGGCCAACCTGAGTGGCGACGAGGCGGAGGAATTGCGGCGGGCGATGAGTTTTCACCGGTCCGACGAACGCATGAATCGGGCGACGGAACGTCTCCGCCTGGCGATGCGGCGTTCCGGCGTCGCACCCGAAGTGGCGGAGAACATCATCAAGGCGGTGGGGTCCTTCGCGCTTTACGGATTCCCCGAATCGCACGCCATCAGCTTTGCCCACCTCGCCTATGCAAGTTCCTACCTCAAGGTGCACCGGACGGCGGAGTTCTTTTGCGCGCTGCTGAACCAGCAGCCGATGGGATTCTACTCGCCGGCGACCTTGATCCGGGACGCTCGAAGACACGGGCTGGGGTGCCGTCCGGTGTGCATCCGCGACTCCCGCTGGGAGACGGTGATTGAATCCGACGGGCACCTGCGGCTCGGGCTCCGGCAGGTGGATGGGCTCTCCCAAAAGCATGCCGGGGAGATTCTGGAACAGCGGACCCGTGCGCCCTTTGTTTCCATGGAAGATTTCCTCCGCCGCACCCGGTGTCCGGCCGATGCGCGCCGGACTCTGGCGTCCATCGGCGCCCTCAACAGTCTCTCCCTCCATCGCCGCGCCGCCCTCTGGGAGGCGGAACGCCCGCCGCGCCTGGACGAACTCTTCAGCCACATCCCGAAGGACGAAACCGCTGCCGAGACCCCGCTCCGTCCGATGGACGCGTGGGAACGGACAGAGGCGGATTATGCAGGACTCCGGTTGACCACCGGACCCCACCCCATGGCCCTGATCCGTCCCCGCCTGGAGCGCGTCCTCACCGCCGAAGCACTCCGGCGGGCAGCGCACGGAATTCCGGTTCACGTGGCAGGGCAGGTGATCTGCCGTCAGCGTCCGGGCACTGCCAAGGGCGTCTGCT
>JBDKKE010000573.1:0-2529 GCA_039796255.1 Verrucomicrobiota bacterium
TGCTCACTGCGCCGGTAGTAGAGTTCGTAGATCAGGCTGGCGGTCGCGGGATCCGATTGCTCGCGTCCGAGGGTGCGCAGGTAATCCGCGCTGAGCGGGGTGAAGACGAGCCCGCCGTGAATCACGTAGCGCGGGGGGGAATCATACTGGTTGCCCGCCAGTCGGTCCCCCTCGTAGACGGCGACCGGAAGGTCCACGTCGACGGGCTTTCCTTCCCGCAGCAACTTGAGCTTCACCGATTCGCCATTCTGGGGCGCCTGGAAGGCGATGGAGACCGCGACCCGGTTGCTGCCGTAAACCACGGTGCCATCGCTGCCCACCGGGAGTCCGTCCACTTCGAGCAGGACATCATCCGGCTTCACCCGCGATTCGGCGGGGCTGCCCGACAGGAGTCCGTCCACCCGGGCGCCGACGGAGTCATCCCCAAGCCCGAGGAATTTCCGATAGGCGGGGTTCTGCAGGGGCACAAGGCGGATTCCGGCGAGGGGGAAGCCATCGTAGCGGCCATCCGCCACATCCTTGAGGAAATGCTGGATGATCTCGGGGGGAATGAAGAATCCGGCATTCTCCAGCCCGGGCATGCCCTGGAAGGAAACCCCCACCACCTTGTCGTCCTGAATCACCGGACCGCCGCTGTTGCCAGGATTGATGGCGGCATCGGTCTGCACCGCCAGCAGCGACCGGTGGCCGGGGTGGGAGTAATTCTGGACTTCGATGCGGGAGACGACGCCGCGGGTGTAGGAAATCTGCTCGCCGCCGGCGGGGTATCCGATGGTGACCACCGAGGAGCGGACGGCCGGAAGTTCTCCAAATTCCAGCGGTTCCATGCCCTCGAAGAAGGCGGGATCCTCCACCTCCAGAATGGCAAGGTCACAGTCGTGCCCCACAAAGGCGACCTTTGCCTGGAAGGGTCGCGGATCCTGGAACCGCCGCACCAGAATCTGCCGGGCCCAGGCCACCACGTGGGCGTTGGTCATGATGCGGCGTCCGCGGATGACAAATCCGGTCCCTCCCGAGCGCCGGACCGAATCATACCTCCACGGGGCGTCGTAAACGGGGGTTTGACTGGAGGTGAGGATCTGGACCACCGAACGCTCCGGCGATCCGGCCCTCAGCGCCATGGAGGTCAGCAGGACCGCCATCGCGACAAGCGCTCGAGAACACATGGACTGGAAAGTGTTGGTGGGGAGGGAGCGGGTCAAGCTTGGCGGGTGATGCCCCGCGAATTGAAGAGCCATCCTCGATGGAAAGCCGCTGGAGGACCGGACACCAAATGCAGGCTGGCTCCTCAGACGCAGGGTCGCTAGGGTTGTCCAATCATGAGTGCTTGTCCGTTCCTTCGTGATCGTCTCCACCTTCGGTGGGTCTTGGGTGGTCTGCTGTTGTGGGTGGCGGTGGGTGGTTTCGGAATGAATTCGGAGGCGCGGGCGCAGGCGCCGGTGGTGGTATCCTACACTCCAGCGGAAGGGGCGACGGATATGCCATCGGTACCCCAATCGTCATCACCTTCGACCGCGACATGGACACCACAGTTGCTGTGCTGAGCAGCCTCAACCTGACGATGTCGCCGGCGAGTATCCCATTCATCCAGGGCACTTGGGCCGACGACAAGCGAACACTCACCCTCAAGCCCTCCTTCGGAAATTGGCCCCTCAACATCACCATTCAGTGGACGCTGAATCCGGCCGGGGGCTTTGCCTTCCTGCAGATCAAGAGCGCGGCCGGCGTCGCGCTGGGAGCGGTTTCGGGCAGCTTCAGCACCGGAGTCGGGGCGCCCGCCCTGGGATCGGTCAGTCCGGCCAATGACGACGAAGCCGTGGCGACCAATGTGCCCGTGACGTTTCGCTTCACCCAGGCCATGAAGAAAATCGAGCTTCCCGGGGGGAGTCCACCGGCGGTGGTGTGGACAGGCGCCGAACTGGATCCGGCGAAGTTTCGCTACACGTGGAGCGTGGACGGAAAAACCCTGACCGCAGAGTACAGCGGTGGATTCCCCCGCAAGACCCGCGTGGACTGGACATTGAATCCCGCGGGGGCATTGACCCCGTTCGAGAGTCAGACCGGGAAGCCTCTTCCCAAGGGAACCTACCAGGGAGGCTTCTCTACGGCGGCGACCGGGACGTGCATCGAGGTTTCGAATCCCACCTGGGGCAGCTATGGGATGACCAAACGATCCAATTTCCTGCAGACCTCGCCGGCGGCTCCGGTGGAGGACCCGGAAGCTCCCGCGGCGTTCGTCTTCTCGGCCGTCGTCCAGAGCCCAGCCTTCGGACCCAACGTTATGGCGGGATCGATCGAATTGCCCAACGGCACCCGCGGCAGCCTGACGAACTTTGGGGCCTTCAACTCCTTCTATGAGACAGCGCTCACGGAAGCCGCCATGGACGCCGCCTACCCACCGGGAACCTACACCCTTCGTTTCACCCAGACCGGTTTACCGGAGCGCGTGGTGGCGATGAACATGACGGCGTCCGACGTGCCCCCGATCCCCACCATCGCCAATTTCGCCGAAGCCCAGGCGGTGGATGC